>JBIIQM010000015.1:0-51195 GCA_044342075.1 Pirellulales bacterium | reverse complement strand
AGATCCGTTGCGGTCGGCGGCGGCAACTCGTTCTTGACGTCCACGCCCGGCTTGGCCGGCGGATTGATCAAATGCACGAGATAGACCCGCTTGCCGGGCGCCGGCTCGAGAACGCGGACATAGCGTTTCCACCAGACCTCGCGACCTCCCTTGGCCTCCACCGCCAGGGTTCCCTCCGGGGCCGGGCGGAGTGTCTCACCATAGATCAGGTCACAATGCCGCGCGGCCAGCCGGAGATAAGGCACCTGCCACTCGGAGGCGTAATAGGCCAGGTGCACCCGGCCGGCCAGCATCAGTGCCGTCATGGTGCGGCCATCGATGGCATACGTGTGCGCCTGGGTGATGGCGTAGGCGTGGCCGCCCCGCCGCGCCGCATTGTGGCCGAGGCGGTTGAGCTTGTCGGCGATCTCCTCCCAGTTGACGCCGTCGCCCCAATAGGCCGTGGTCCGCTCCTGCATCTGCAGGCCGTCGTTGCGCAGGTGCTCGGTGTAGTAGTCGCTCTCCGCCAGCGGTGGGGCGTCTAGCGGCATCGGCGTCTCCAGGTCCGCGTTGCCGTTGGTCTGCGTAACCCAGGTCTCGCCACTGCTGGCGCCGACACGCGGCGTCCACTCAAAGTTGCGGCCGTAGATGATCCCCGGCTTGGCCTGCTCGATGGCGCTTCGCAAGCGGGTGACCAGGACCGGCACGGTGAACCCGCGATAGGGCACCTGGTTGCCGAGCAGGTCGGTCGCCGGGAAGTCGTAGTCGCAGTAGTCGTCGTAGCGGAAACCGTCCCAGTCGAAGAACTTCGTCGAGGCGACAAGTTGGGCGATGTGGTAGTCGACCGCCGCCGGGTTGCCGGTCATGGGACCATACACGCCGCGTGCCCCGAATCGCGGCTTGTTTGGTTCCTTCGGATCGAACCGCTCGTTGTCATCCTCGCGCACCTGAATGGCGATCTCCGCGGGACTGAACGAGTTCGCGGCGGGCCCCCAGTTACTCCACTCCGGATGCTGACGAAAAAACTCCACGACCCGAAATCCGAAGTCGCACCGCAGGTCGGTATAGGCCAACGCCTTCATGCCCTGAGCATGCAAGGCCGCGATCCGCGCCTTGATCGTCTCGGTGCTGAGTTGCGCCAGCGTCTGCCCGCTCCACCAGCGGTCCTTGCCCGCCGGCGGCACGAGCATCATGTAGTCGTCTGGTGCCCAGAAGGTGAACTCGGCCAATGGAAAGCAGATCCGCCGCTGGTCGGCGACAAACTGCTCGACGTTCTTCGGCTCGTAGTCCCTGTTGGACGGCCAGGCGCGCAGGTGCCCGATCCGCACCGGTTTGTCGCTGACATAAAACCAGTCGCGCACCTCGCCCAGCACCTCGTCGTCTTTGCCGGGGCGATAGAGGACCGCACGCAGTTGATGGCCATACTCCGGTTGCACCGGCAGCTTCACCGTGACCATATGCGCGGCCGCTCCGGCGGCGGGAATCTCGATCTTGGCATCATGCAAGGAGACCGGCTGCCCGAGACCGCTCTCGACTTCGACGACGAGCCGCGCCTGCTGCGGCGTGGCCACGCTGTTGCGCACCGCCACCGCCACCGTGCCGTTCTCCTGAGTGCCATACACCAGGCGGTTGGCCTTGACCGATTCGAGGAACACCGCGTCCGTCAGCGGCTCGAACCGGACTGCCTCGATCTGCAATCCCTTCCAGCCGCCGTTCAGCAACATCCCGAGATTGCCGTTGGCTGGCCCGATACGCAGGGTCCGCGTCAGGCTGACGGGCTTGCCTCCCGGACCGAACTCACCCGACTTGAAGGTGGAGTTGAAGCGGAATGCGCCCGGCGATCCGTGCGGATTCCACATGCTGAAGACAAGTTTCTCATCCGGTTTCGCGGGCCGGTCGGGCCGCACGCGCAGGATCACGCGCCACCAACCTTCGCTCAGGTGCGCATTCAGCCCGTAGGTCTCGAGTTGCAGAGCCCCGTCGAGTTCCGCCACCTGCTTGCCGCTGCCAACGTCGGCCAGATGGGCGGTCTTCTTCGCGGCGTTGACCATGTCCGCCGCAGTCATCTCCCAGGCCTGCGGCTCCACGGCACTCACCGTCGTGGCCTGGAAGAGCCCGAGGGTCGCCAGGCACGTTACCAACTGCGTGAGGAATGTTTTGTTCATGGATTGCCGAACGGCTGGCCAGGCTGGAGTGAATCGAGGATGCGACCGCAAGTGTCTTCCGCACTGCCGCAACTGCACAAGCCGCCAAAATGCGGCAAAGGAACTGCCAAATTGCGACGCGCCCCAAAGGGCTTCGGCCACGGCAGGCAGGCTGGGCATCCCCGTTGGGCGCCCGTGGCCGGCTACGGCGATTTCAGGAGACCGTCGAGCCACGCGAAGGCGTCGTCCTGCATCACACGATCAAACTTGTGCGGCCCGGGATAGAACGTGCACCGGTATTTGTCGGCCGCGCCGGCCTTCGCGTAGACCTCGCGGAGAATTCGGTCGGCCTCGCGCATTTCGGCCGGCGTGAAGAGCGGGTCTTCCTCGTCGTTGAGGACGAACACCGCCTGCGGGACGCGCAGCCCCAGGATTTCGGGATAGTCGAGCTGCCGCGACAGCCCCGGCACGTAGAGCATCCAGGTGTGCGTGTAACACTTATAGAGCATCACGTCGCGCCACGTGGTCATCCAGCCCACCGGGAAGGCCGCCTTGATCCGCGGATCCATGCCCCCCAGAAACACGGTCCGCAGCCCGCCTCCGGAAAGCCCCCCGCAGCCGATTCGTTCGGCGTCAACGTCCGGCCGCGAACAGAGATAGTCGAGCGCCCGCTGGTCGTCGTAAAGCACGAGCCCCGCCCAGAGCGTTCCGGCGCAGAGGAGCGACTTCTCGAACTTCTCCTCGAAGACTCCCGGGTTTCGGCTGGCAAACCCGATCGTGTCGTGCACGAGCACGGCGTAGCCCCGGCGGGCCAGCTCGTTGGCCCAGGCGCGGCCGCCGTAATACGTCTTCTGGTGCTCGGCCGTCTCGGTGTCGTCGGGGCCGAGCTGCGTGATCTTCGAGACGCCCCATCGCGAGATCCCGCCGTGATCGTGCAGGGCGAGCACGCCGGGCAATCGGCCCCGGCTGCCGGCTGGCTTCATGAACACGGCCCGGGTTCGCGGCCCATACGGCAGCTGCCACGAAAGCTCCTCGATATGCAGGCCGTCATGCTCGAACTGCCGCTCGACCTTGGCCTCGGGTTTCCAGGGCATGTCGGGGATCAGCAGCAATTCCTCGACCTTCGCCCGGGCCTGTCGCCGCCAGGCCTCGAGGTCGGTGAACCGGGCGTGCCGCCACGAGAGCGCGGCCGGCTCGCGACCGAGCAGATCCGAGGCCCATTGCCCCAGAGACCCCAGCATGTTGTCGCCCACGGGCGGATCGGCCGGCTGCTTGGCGGCCGGCGTCGCCGTCTCGTCGGCGATCGATACGGCCGGCATCGCAATGCACCCGATGGCGGCCACCAGCAGGCCGCTCGCAAGACCGCGCGAAAACGGTGCCAGCCACCAAATCTGGGTAAGCTCTTTGCGCTGCGGAGGTCGAAACGGGGTTTTGGCAAACAGCCGAGCGGTGTCGCCAACTGATCGGAGGGGGTCGAGGTCCAACATTTGGTTGTTCATGGTCATGATTCTGATTTGCTCCTCAGCGTTGCAGGGCGATCCCGTATTTCTTGGCCCAGTAATCCTCGAGTGTGATCCGCTCGGCATCGGTGAAGCCGAGATTGATCCGCAGGAAAAGCTCGGCCACATCAGCATCGAGGTAGCTCATGCGAGGCTCCTTGATGCCGGCATCCTGATTGAAGCAGCGGTGGTGCCCGATGAGATCCGCATTGACGAAGGCCTCGCCGCTGAAGATCAGGATGTGCGGGCCGTCAAGCGGATAGGTCAGATCCTCCGCCTTGACCTCCCTGCCGTCCAGAAACCACCGCCCCGGCGTGGCGAGTTTGGGATCGAGCAGTTTGCCGCTGCCAGGCGTCCCAGGACCGAATTTCTCGAAATAGGTCCGTCCATCGGCCAGCAGGCACCCCTGCGGTTGGCGGGCCTTCCACACCGCTGCCCAGCCCCGTGTGCCCCAACTCGTATCCATGATCAGGAACTGGCCGCCCTCAAACCGCAACGCAGGCTTGCCGCCGATGGCGTCCTTCACGAGCAGAGGACGCGCTGCCGCGATGAACTGGCTGGCGGAAGCGGAGCCGAATCCCGGCACGCACGACATCCATCTCGAGACACGCCCGTCCTTGTCCTGCGCCATGGGACCGTCGGCGCTAAACCACGCCAAGACCTGACCGAAGCCCGGCCGCGTGGGATCGGCCGCCGCCTCGACCACGGCATCCTCGGGAAGGGGAGTCTGGGGCTTGAGCGAGCGAATCTGACCTGCCAGCTCTGACGCCAGCGATTTGCCGCCCTCCGGCGAGAAGTGAATCCCGTCTCCCTGATAGGTGTAGTCGCTGAACTTTGGGAGCATCCATGCGTAAACATCCCAATAGGCCACGCCAAGTGAGGCGGCCAGCTTGGGCCAATCTTCCAGATAGCCATCGAGCAACCAAGCCGACATCGGGGTGGGTTGGAATTTCAGCGTGCTGAGGATCAGGATGCGCGCGGCGGGCGTCGCGTCCCGGATGCGCCGGACCAATGTCGCGGTGTTGCGCATGACGACCGGGGAGGTGCTGCCCGACATGTTGTGGTCATTGGTGCCGAGCATCGTCACCACCACGTCGGGCGCGAGCAGTTTGATCGCCTGCTCATGAATGTGCGACTTGATCCCTCCATGGTGGCTGGACGTGGAGGCACTGCGCCCCCACTTGTGCACCAGGGCCACTGGTCCGGTTGCCGAAGGCGTGGTCCGTGTGTCCAGGCCTAGAGGCACGACAGGGCCCGCCACCACCTCGATCTCGAGCGTGTGCCAGCCCAAGGCGAGATCCGTCAACTCGACGCCCCGGAAGTCATACTTCCGCTCGTCGGGTACGGTGGCGTCGGCGCACTCCACCTGCTTGACCTCGCTGCCATCGAGCAGCAGGCGGAAGCGGCCGAGATCCTTGCCTGCCAAATAAAACACGCGGACGCTTGCTCCGTAGAACTCCGCCTTCAGCCTCGCGCCGGGGGTCTTGCCCACGCGGGCCGCATTGTCCGGCGCGTAGGCGGAGAACAGGCCTTCGCCATACTGAAGCTCCCACTCGCCACTGGCGGAGAGGACGAGGTAGGGTTGCAGCTCCGGATGGCGGGCGTTGCCGACCACATGGTCCGGCTTGGGGCCGCCGAAGCCGCGGTAGCCGCTTCCGCAATAGCCCGACGCCTTGGATAAATCGTCCGCCAGCGGCTGCACCCAGTTGGCATTCTCCGTGTTCGAATCGCCTATGGCCAGCACCGCGAGTCCCTCTCCATTCAAGGCCTTGGGTGTGGGCGGCGGGGGCGACGACCGCTGATCGGCGGCATGGGATGGCGCGAGACACAGCGCCGCGAACAGTAACAGTGGGAGCAGAGTTTTCATCGTATTCATGGTCACTTGCTACTGCGTGGAAACGGTGCCAGCCACCAAATCTGGGTAATCTGCGAACTTACCCAGATTTGGTGGCTGGCACCGTTTTTCCGGGAATGATCATGCGGGCCGCAGGCGATTGCTACTGATTCAACGGGATCGCATAGGCCTTTTGGCCATTCGCCTCGACGAGTTCCGGCGGAGCGGCCAGAGGCTTTCCGTTGCACTCGACCGTGGGGGCGGCCTTCAGCCCGAAGACCAGCAGCCGCCGGGCGATCCCCGATTCCTTGAGTTGCTCCGGCTTCCAGTCGTGATCAACCCAGAGCTTTCCTTCCGCCGGGCAGACGGCGACCCGGGCGAGGCCCAACGTGCCGTCGGCTCGCACCTCCACGCCGCCCGGCACCTTGAGCGCCCAAGCCGAGAGATCCGGCAGCGGGTTGTAGCCGACATACGTGCCGCTGACGGGCTCGGTGATCAGGTAGCCCGTGCGGCCGGGAGTCATCTCGAGCACGGCGCCGCTCTTCTCGAGCCGCCCGGCGGTGCCTTGTTGGGTGAGCGTCGTGTCTCGATCGATTCCAGCGGGCAGATACGGATCCTTCCCGTTGATGCGGCGATACGGGATGGCCTTCGAGTGCTGTCCGGGCTCGACGGCGTAGTGCACCTCCGACTGGGCGTAGTCGGTGCAGAAGCCCATCTCCATGACGTCGGAGCCGCTCGAGTAGGTGACGTGCAGCGTCCGCTTCTCCGGCTCCCAGCGGGTGTCGACCTTCGCCGCCGCCACCTGCTTCTGGAATGCCTCGAACGAGCCGTGCTCCTTCACGTCGCCCATTTCGACGATGAACCCACCATGCGCCTCGCGGGTGATCTTTTCCCACAGCGGGCTGTTCGGATCGACCGCCGTCTCCTGCCGCAGGTTGTAGGAATTCACCATCAGGGCCGGCGCGACGACCGCCGTCGGATCGTTCTTGTAGCGGTCACCGAGGTTCTCGGGAACGCCCGGCTCGATCATGATCTCAGCGTCGCGGCCGAGGTCGGTGGCGGGGAGCGGGATCAGGCCGACATAGGCGTTGCCGTCGTGAATCGTGATCCGCTGCCCGGCCTTCACGGCGACCGGAAACTCCTTCTGCTCCCGGCCATCGACGCACACCTTCCATCCCTGCGGCTCGCGGAAGTTGAAGAGGGCGACGGTCGAATAGAGCTTCTTCAGGCCGTCTTTCCCCGCCAGGGCGACGGTGCGGTCTTTTTCCGTCCGCGGCTTCATGCAGACGATCGCCCGGTTCTTGTGCTGAAACGTGACCGTGGCGCCGGAGTAGGGCATGATGCCGCCGTCGGTCTTGAGCAGGTGCGGTGCGTTGATGTTGTAACGGACCGTGAGCGTGCCGAGTTGGTCGGCATCGGTGGCCGTGGCGTCTCCGCCATTCCATTGCCCGAGCACGTCCACCGTGCCGCCCTTGATGTCCTGGCTCGCGAGGCCGTAGTGCCGGCCCAGGTAGCAACGCCGCCAGAGCGGCGGCTTTGTGAACGTGCCGCGGGTCGTCTCGGTGGAGGTCTCCTCGTAGGGCAACGGCTTGGAGTCCACCATGTTCTTCGACCACGCAGGCGCCCAGGGCGATTGTCGCGTCTGCGTCGCCACGCGGCCCGGGGGAAAGTCGTAGCCGTGGATATGCATGCCGTGCTGCTTGGCATCGAGCGGCTGATCCGCATGGAAGAGCACGCCGGCGGGGGAGAGGGTGTGCAAGACGCCGTAGATCCCCTCCTGCTCGAAGCCAAGCACGTTCGACATGCGGGTACGGCCCGAGGCGCCGATCAGCCGCCGCAGGTGCGGGTGATAATTCGCCGCGAGCAGTTCGACGGCACGGTCGCAGATGATCCCGCCCATCAGGCGGTCGCCGAAGGTGGGTCCGTAATCGGCGAAAACTTTCTGCGCGCTGAGCGTGATCGAAAAGTAGTAGTGGTCGAGCATCTCCTGGCTGCTGCCGTCTTTGAAACTCCAGAACCGCAGCGGCATTTTCTCGAGCCCGCTGCGGCCGTCGGCCTCGGCGTATTCGGAGCCGATCATCCGCCCCCCCAGGAGTGCTCCCATCGACGCGATGTGGTTGAAGTTCATCGTTCCCATCGCCTGGGTCCAGCGGACGCGGAAGAACGAGAAGAGCCCGCGCCAGTCGTGGGTTTTCTGGTACCAGGCGAATTTCTGGTCGCCCAGCGGATCGACGGTGATCGCCTCGTTGGGCAGGTCGGGATAGAGCCATCCCGTCCAGTAGGCCTTCATGTGGTCCTGCACGGGGGCCGGCAGGGCATCGCGATAGAGATGCCATGTGAGCAGGTCGTCCTGCACGCCCCAGCCCAACCAATACCGCGGCGGCCGCGAGAGCACCGACCGGATGAGCCTTGCATAGGCTTCCGGGTTGCCGGCCTCGATCGCCTGCACCGCTTCCATGCCGCCCCCCAGCGCTTTGAGCTCCTGCACCCGTTGCCACTGCCAGTCGGGCATCCAGGCCGGCTGCCGGGACGCAAACCGCCGCGCGAAATCCTTGATCGTCGCCTCATCCGGCATCACGGCCGTGGGCTTGCCGCCGGTCTTGTCGCGCGCGAGCTGTTCGGCCAGCGGCTTGAGATCGCGTGCCGCGGGCAGCCGCACCGTCTCGGCCGCGCCGTCTACGAACTGCACGTCGAGCCGCGCGGACTTGAATGACAGGCCGTTGCCACCGGACGGGACGGCCCACTCGTAGGGGCTCCAATCGGCATACCGAACGTCGTAGGTCTCCCACTTGCGGACGAGAACGCCCTGCTCCTCGAATCCCCGCAGCCGATCGCCGACGGTCGCGCCGTATCCGGCTTCGGTGAAGAGCGGGGTCACGTCCATCCTTCCCGTGGGAGTCTCCTTGGAGACCTCGGTCGGCCCGAAGCGGGCGGGATAGCGGTCGGCCTTTTCATCCTGCGCGCCGTATGTGGCCCAGTAGCCGCCGCCGTCGAGCCAGGCGTTGAACGTCGGGGCCGGCATGCCTTCGGCCGACGTCCAGGGGCGGCGCAGCGGCCAGGCGACGAAGTGCCAGCGGGGCGGGTCTTTCTTCAGGGCCTCGTGCAGCTGCCCGCGCGACTCGTAGCCGTTGGACCCGATCTCGTAGCCTTCATACTCGAACACGATCTCGGCCTTCGCGATCCGCCCGCCCTTGGCAAGCCGCTCGGCGATGCGGTCGGCCGCGCCGGGAAACCGCAGGAGCACGGATCGATGCACGGCGTCGGCGGTGCGGGCGTTGGGAAACGCCTTGTCCCACGCGCGGCCGTCGATGCCGGCGGTCTCGACGGCGTCGCAGGTCACGGTCTCGGCCGCATGGGCGGCCAGCGACCACGAGCCGCAGGCAAGCAGGAAGGCGGAACACAGGATCGAACTAAGTTTTGTCATGAGTCTCTCGTTCTCGTTCGGCGAATGGGTGTTCACGAAGGTCATCCGATGTCCTCGACGACGCCGTTGCTCGACCCGAGCAACCAGCCGCTTCCTGTATATTTCCCGCACCGTGCGGATTTGGCACTTCGCACTCGTGCCGCGGCCGTTGCGCCAGACAGCCACCTGAAACCTGAAAATAGCCGCGAAATCGGGCATGCCATCTCTGTCGTCGCGATATAAACTGTCGAGGGAAGTGATCCTCTGAATCCCACCGTGGCGCCCCCATGGCTTCGAACACCGCCAACGACCAGGCCAAGAGTCTTGCCTCGCCGACGCCCGACGACATCCGTGCGTGGGAGGCGGAATTCGAAGCTGCGTCGCATCGTCCGCTGGAACAGCGGCTGAAGTACGCATTCATTCGCACCTATAAACCCGTGCTCGACGACGCACCATTTCGATCTTTCGCGACGATGAGAGAGTATCGCGAGTGGTGCGAGACGCACCTGCCGGACTGGCTTGGCTATGGGCGGCTTTGAATACCGCCAGGCGGCGGAAATCCGCGACTGCTTCACGCGACACGGCGTGAGGTATCTGTTCATAGGCAAGTCGGGGGCGATCCTATTGGGATTTCCCGACACGACGCAGGATGCCGATTTGTTCGTCGAAAAGACGCCCGCCAACGGCGAGCGGTTGGTTGCGGCGTTGCTCGATCTCGGCTTCGACATCACGGCTGAACAATCCGAGCAGGTGCGATCGGGCAAGGATTTCATTCAACTCAAAAACGGTCCTTTCGACCTCGATCTGATCTTCGCTCCAGATGGCATCGAAACGTTCGACGTGGCATGGCAGCGCCGCATCGAGGTGCATGGATTCACGGTGTGCAACATCGACGACATCATCGCCAGCAAGCAATCCGCCAATCGACAGCGGGACCGCGAGTCGCTCCCGCGACTGATGTCGTTTCGTGACTGGCTGAGGAAAACGGTGCCAGCCACCAAATCTGGGTAAGTTCGCAGATTGCCCAGATTTGGTGGCTGGCACCGTTTTTAGATGTCCTCGACGACGCCGTCGCTTGAGCCGAAGCGTTCTGCGTCCACGCCCATCTGGCGGAGCATCCGCACGTAGAGATTGCAGAGCGGCTTGTTCGTCTCGTTGCCGTAGGAGACGTGGCCCTGGTGCTTGTAGCCGCCGCCGGCCAGCAGCACCGGCAGGTTGTGCGAGCTATGCGCCGACGCGTCGCCGAGGTTGCTCGTAAAGAGCACCTGCGTGGAGTCGAGGAGCGTGCCGTCGTCTTCCTTCGTGTCGGCGAGCTTGGCGATGAAGCGCGAGAACGTCTCGAATTCCTTGTCCTCGTAGCGGCTGAGCTGCTCGATCTTGGCCGGGTCCTTGCCGTGGTGCGAGGCGTCGTGGTGCCCGATCTCGAGCTCCGGCACGTTGGTCTTGCCGTGCTCGTTGGTGCCGAGCAGGATCACGCGGGTGGAGTCGGTCTGCAGGGCGAGGTGCATGACCGACAGCCATTTTTCCTGTTGGCTGATCCAGTTGTCGGTCGGCTTTTGAATGTCGGCCAGTGGGAGCGACACCTTGGGCTTGGGCCGGTCCGACCAGGCCTTCTGCTGCTCGAGCTCCACCTCCGCCTCGCGGACCGACGTCGTGAGCAGCTCGATCCGGTCGCGGTCAGCGGCACCGAGCGACGCACCGAGCGACTTGAGCTGATCGCGGACGTCGTCGAGGATGCTCGCCCCCTGCTCCAGCCGCCGCAACTCGCCGCGGACCTCGTCCGGCGTGCCTTCGACGAACATCCGGCGAAACACGCTCGCGGGATCGCTCTCGTGCGGGATCGGCACGCCCTTCTCGTTCCAGGAGAGCGACTGGCTCCAGACGGAGTTGAGCGCGAGGCAGGGCAGCCTCGTCTCGCTGCCAACCTGCTTCGCCGCGACCTGGTCGAGCGAGACGCTGTTGTGCAGGTCGCGCTCGTTGAACTCCGGCACGCCGGTGAAGATCGCCGGCTCGGTGTTGTGGGAATGCGGATAGCCGGGATGGCCCATCCCCGAAAACACCGTGAACTGCCCGCGGAAGGGCTCGAGCGTCTTGAGAAACCGGGTCGTTTCGTATTTGAGGCCGGTCGCCGTCGGCACCATGTGCGGATGGTAGGTGCCCAGCGGCCGATGGATCAGCACCATCCGGCGGGGCCGGCTCGCCGCCGCCGCAGCCCGGGCGTCGCGGCCGTAGAGCGAGGGCACCATGGCATCGAGAAATGGCAGCGCGATCGAAACGGCTCCGGCGCGGAGGAGCGTTCGCCGGTCGAGCACGGCGCGGTTGAGGATGTTCATCGGAATCGCTTTGGGGTGACTGGGCTCTGGCGGGCTATTTGTGAAGGAACGCGGGGCTCTGGATCACGGCCAGCACGAGCGAGCGGAGGCCGTGCTGCCGGGGTTTCGTATCGCGGAGGATCTGCTCGACCGTGGCCCGGTCGGCAAAGTCGATCGGGGCGCCGGTGGCGTAGACGATCAGCTTCTCCACCATGTTCCGCGCTAATTGATCGGCGTCGCGCTCGAGCACGATCTGCTTGTAGGCGTCGATGTCTTGAAACGACTTGCCGTCGGCGGTTTCGCCCCCGGCCTCGACGGGCTTGGCGAGGTACATCTTCTTGCCAGGAAACCCGGCCAGCTCCTGCTGCTCGATGCCGTCGCCCCCCTGTTTCACGCGATACCGCTCCCGCCAGCCACCGACGACGTCGAAGCTTTCGAGGGCGAAGCCGGGCGGGTCGATCGTGCGGTGGCAGGAGGCGCAGGCCTCCACGTTCTTGTGCAGCGTCAATTGCTCCCGGATCGTCGTCGCGCCGCGGATGTCGGGCTCGATCGCCTTCACGTTGGGTGGCGGGGCGGCCGGCGGCGTGCCGAGAATCCGCTCGAGCACCCACGCGCCGCGTTTCACGGGGGACGTATAGCTGGCGTTGGTCGACATCTTGAGAAAGCTCGCCTGCGTGATCACGCCGCCGCGGTGGTGCTTGGGCTGAAGCGAGACCTTGCGAAACTCCGCCCCATCGACGCCGTCCACGCCGTAATGCTGGGCGAGACGGCCGTTGAGGATCGTCCAGTCGGAGTGGAAGAAGTTCGTGGCGGGCAGATCCTCGGCCAGCACGCGGCCGAAGAACCGCCGCGACTCGATCGGAATCGACCACATGAGCATCTCGTCGTATTCGGCGTAGATGTCGTCCGGCTTCATGTCGAGGAACTTCCGCAGGTCGAGCCACTGGTCGGTGAAGTCCTTCACGAACCGCGTTGACTTCGGATCCGCGAGCATGCGGTCGGCCTCGGCCCGCAGGCCCTCCGGCGTCGAAAGGCTGCCCTTGGCAGCCGCGGCGAGGAGCTGCTCGTCGGGGGTGGAGCTCCACAGAAACCGGGCCAGCCGCGCCGCGATTGCGTGGTCGTCGAGTTTGCCGGGCGGCTCGACATACGTGAGAAAATGCGGCGAGCAGAGGATCGCCTTGTAGCCGGCCCGCATCGCCTCGTCGAACGACTCGCCCTTGTCGATGCGGCCGTGCACGAGGGCGACGTAATGCGCCGCGAGATCCTCGGCGACCGGGCCCCGGAAGGCCAGCGGCAGAAAGCCGCGGATGAGCCGGTCGGCATCGGCCTTCGGGTCGGTCGAGACGGCGACGAGCGGCCACTTCGTGAAGTGTCCGTCGTTTGCCGGCAGCTTCTCCCAGTTCTGTGGCGGCTTCTGCCCCTCGGGCACCCGCGGCATGCGGGGGAGATCGCCGAACATCCGTTCGTAGCCCAGCCCCGCATCGAGCGGCCCCTCCAATTCGGCCCAGTCGATTACCAGGCCGGGGCCGGCGAAATCCTTTTCCAACGGCTGCTTGCCGCGGTCGCCGCGGCTCTTTTCCATCTCGCCAAACCAGGGCAGCCCCTTCGCCTCGAAGTAGACGAACTGGTTCCCCTGGGAATATTTGAGATCGGTTTCGGCCTCGAGGATCTTCGTCTCGCCAGGCTTCACGTCCTGGTAGTCGATGATGTGCATGAGCTTCTCGGCCTGGAACCGATCGACCCGCTTGCCCATCATCACCACCATCGGCTTGTCGCAGTTCACCAGACGGACCGACGCGCGGATGCGATAGCGGCCCGGCACGAGCGGACGGGGCGCCTGCATACTGTTGTCGCCGTAGAGCACGGCGTGGAGCACGATCGCATCGCCGTCGATCCTCACGAAGGGATCGATGCCCGTGCGGTGCACGGGCATCCGGCCCTCCAGATACTCCTTTCCGGTCCAGCGAGTGACCTTCGAGGCGGCGGGTCCGGCAGGTAGCGCGGCGGCAAGCGCCCGCTCGGCCGCCGCCTGGTAGCGGAGCAGATGGGTGGCGGAGGTCTCGAGGCCGCTGCTCGTGGTGTCAAACCCGTGGACGACCGTGTCTTCAGGGAGCAGGGCCGCCAGCGGCTCGGCGATGCCCAGCAGGTCGTGGAGCGTGTGCTCATACTCGCGGCGATTCATCCGCCGCAGCACGACACGGCCTTCGGCCTTTTGGCGGGCACTGGCGGCGGCGTTGAGATTCTTGGCGAGGCTGGCGACGGCGGCCTCCCGCTCTTTCGGCGTCGGCTGCGGCGAGTCGGCCGGCGGCATCTCCCCCGACTTGATGCGGTCGTGGATCCGGATCCAGGCGGGGTTGTCGTAGTCGGGGGCCAGGGATTCGAGCGAGAGGCCCGCCGTGGCCGTCGCATCGTCGTGGCAGTCGATGCAGTAGGTCTTGAACGACTTCTTCGGAGTCGCCCTGGCTGAGGCCGCGATTTCGGCGGCGCTTACGCTGCAGTGCCCGGCCAGCATGGCCACGGCAAAGCCCACGAAGAGGCCCACGGCCGTAAGAGCAGGTGCGGCTTGGCGGGCATTCCTGCCCGCACGGTGCAGGCGCGGTGCGCGTCTGGGGTGACAATCCATATATATAAGTTTCCCGCCGGCCCCGATTTTGGGACTTAAAATGGTGCCAGCCACCAAATCTGGGCAATTTGCGAGCTTACCCAGATTTGGTGGCTGGCACCGTTTTTAGCGGCGGCGGCGGAGGGCGTAGGCCGCGGCGGCGATGCCGATGCCGGCCAGGGCGATCGAGCCCGGCTCGGGCACGACGATCACGTTGGCGACCACCGTGAGCGTGTTGGTCGCCGCGGCGCCCGACAGGTTCTGCTGGTCGGCCATGTTGATCGTGAAGGTGCGGGTGAACAACCCCGACGCGCCGATGCCCGTCGGGTCGAACGACACCGAGAAGCCCTGCGAGCCGCCGCCGGCGATCTGGCTGTAGGTGTTGAGCGTCGTCGAGAACCCGGCGTCGCCGCTCGACGTGCTGCTGGTCAGCGCCAGCAGTGCCGTCAACGCATCGCCGTTGACGCCCGCGAGGTTGAAGATCGAGAAGTCAAACGCGCCGGTGCCCGATGTCCACGTCTGCGTCAAATAGTCCCACTCGCCGAGGTTGAGCGTCGTGCTCGTCGAGACGCTGCTCGCCAGCAGGCTCGACGTGGCATGGTCGAGCACGGTGTAGCTGGTCGTGGCCGAGATCGTGGTCAGGGCGCTGGCACCGCTGAGGCTCTGCTGGTCGCCGGCCGTGGCCGACACCAACAGGTTGTTCACGCCGATCAATGTGTTGTCGAGGCCCGTGCCGGTGTACGAGACCGAGCCACCCGACGCCACCACCGCGCTACCGGTGCTGCCGGAGAGGTTCACAAGCCCGTCCACCTGCACCGCGGCATTGTTGGTGCCGGCATTCGTCAGGTTGAACGTGACGGCGCCGAACGTGCCGCCCGTGATGATCGTCTGCCCGCCGCCGCTGGCGAGCGAAAGGGCCGCGTTCGAGTGGTTGAGCACCGTGACCGTGGAGCTGGTCACGGTGCCGAGCGTGGCCGCCCCGCCGAGCGTCGCGTTCGTCACCGTGCCGGCCGGGGTCAGCGTGTAGGTGCCCGCAGTGTTATTCGTGAAGCCACCGGTGGCCGTGCCCGAGGCACCCTGGGCCAGGGCCAAGCCGCTGCCCGTCAGCGAGGTCGTGCCGCCGGCGTAGGTGACCGTCAGCGGGCCGTAGTTCAGCGTGTCGGCGGTGCCGGTGCCCGTGTTGGTGATGACCGACGAGATGTTCGAAGTGCCGCCCACGATGATCGTGCTCGAGACAGCCGACGCGGCGAGCGAGTAGCTGCCCGTCGTGGTCGACGGGAGTGCGGTGTAGTTCAACTGCAGGGCGTTGCCCGTTCCCGTGATCGACCAGCTGCCGGTAAAGGTGGGGCTGAACGCCGACGTGTTGAGCGTGAACTTGTCGGCGCTGAAGTTCGTGAGGCTCCCCGCCGTGGCGATCGTGAACGTCTTGCTCGTTTCGCTCCAGTTGCCCACCGCGCCGGCCGTGTTGCTGCCGGTGAGGCTCGTGATGTTGATCGTGAACGGGCTGCCGCTCGTGGCCGCGATATTCAGCGGACTGCCCGAGACGGCCACCTGGTCGAAGGCCGTGCCGGCCGCGCCGGTCCAGTCGTTGATCTCCCAGAGATACGAGCCGCCCGAGGCCCACGTCAGGCCCGACGTGTAGGTCTGGATGCCGGGCGAGTTGCCCGGGGAGATGGAGGTGTTGGCCGCCACCGTCACGGGCACGCCGATCGAGCCCGAGCCGGAGATCGTGCCCTGCGTGAACGTGAGCGGCCGATCGAAGGCCGTCGCGGAGTTCCAGCGCAAATCGGCGCCGAGGCCGTTGATGACGACGCCGGCAGAGTTCGAGATCGACCCAGCCGAATCGACCTGCAGCCGGCCGCCGCTGATGGTCGTGACACCGCTGTAGGTGTTCACGCCGGTGAGCACCTGCGTGCCGGCCCCGGTCTTGGTGAGGCCAAGCGCCGAGCCATCGGTGATCGCGCCGGAGTAGGTGTTCGTGACACCCGCGCCGGGGTTGAGGGTGAGGCTGTAGAGGCTGCCGTAGTAGCCCGTGGTGATGACCGATCCAAGGTTCGTGCTTCCCTTGAGGCCGCCCAGGGTGAGGGCGTTGAAACCGGTGATACTGACGGCACCCGCGCCGGAGGTGTCGAGCGCGCTGTTTTGCAGGGCCAGGCTGTTCCCGAGAGTGAGCGTCCCGGAGCTCACCGTGGTGTCGCCCCTGAACGTGTTGGCCGCCGTGAGCTGGAGGACGCCGGCGCCGGTCTTGGTGAGGCCGCCTGCGCCGGTGATCCGCGAGGTGATCGTGGCATCCACGGCCTGAGCGCCATCGGCCACGTTGATCGTGCGGATCACCGGGCCGAGATCCAGCGTGCGCGCCCCAGCCGTGGCGCCGCCGATCTGAATGGCTCGACCGCCGCCAGTGGAAGGGCCCGAAACGAACGAGATATTCCCGCCCGAGCCACTGAGGGCGAGATTCATGTCGAGGGTCTTGCTCGTGTCCGCCCGGCTGTTGTTCAGCGTCAGCACATTCCCCGTGGTGCCAGCCAGGATCAGCGTGCCCTCGGAGGAGTTAATCCAGGGGTTGGAGTACGCGGTGCCACTGGAGGTGAGGCTGGCCACCGTCTCGTTGAATCCGTTCAGGTTGAGGAAGCCGCCATCCCAGACGATCGGCGCGCTGTCATTGATCTGTTCAGAGGCCAGCCACTTGAAGTTCCAGGTGTCGTATTGCCTGGACGAGTTTTCCCTGGAAATATTAATCCCGCCGATGCCGATCGCATCCACTCCGGCGGTTTTGTTCAATTCAACCAACATATTGGCCGCTGCGCCCCCTTGGAGGGAGCCAGTGAAGGTGTTCGCCGTGCTGCCGGAGAGGCGCAGCGTGGAGTAGGTAGTGTTGCCGCCCCCCCTGATGGCGGCTGCGGACCCGCCGATGGCCCCGTTGATTTCAAGGAAGCCCGCCACGCCGTAGGCATTTTGCCGCAGATCGATAGTCACCGTGCCGGAATTGGTGAAATTCACGTTGCTGTTGATCACGGAGGCCTCCCGCGAGCCGCCAGCCAACGAGATGGGGGTGGCCCCCGACAAGGTCAGCGTGCTGCTGTTGCCGCCGTTGACGGTGGCGCCTGCTTCCATCGACAAGCTGGTGATCGTCTCGTTGAAGCCGTTCAGATCGAGCGTGCCCCCGGACTTCATGGTCATGGCGTTGCCATTGCTGATCCGATCTGAATCGCCCAACCTCACGGTGCCATCGTTGATGGCCATGTTGGAGGCGGTGCTGATATTGGCGTTGAGCACGAGCGTGCCCTGGTTGACCGCGGTGGGGCCCGTGTAGGTTTGGTTCCCGCCGATGGTCAATGTTCCGGGACCGCTCTTGGTGAGAAACGCACTAGACGAGCCGATGGCGCTGTTGATCGTCAAATTGCCCGAGCCCATCTGCTGGACAATCACCTCGTTGCCACCGGAGCCAAGCTGGCCGGTGCCTTGAATCGTGAAGTCGTTGGACCCGGTCAGCAGAACGCCCTTATTGGTCAAAGTCACGGTCTTGCCGTTCAGGTCGAGGACGTTCGCGCCCGTGGCACTGCCGGTGTCGATCGTCAGAGTGTTGTAGCTCGGGGTAACACTGAGCGAGAGATACGGGCTTCCTGTCGTGCTGTTGCCGGTCGGGGCGGTGATGAAGTCGATGCCGGACGCATTGCTGCTAGCGGCCAGCGTGGTCTGCCCGGTCAGCCGCACCACGTTGGTGCCGCTGTAACGAGCAAAGCCGGTGCCGCTGGCGTCCTTCACCGTGGCCCAGCCGAGCGTGGCCGCAGCCGCCGTGGTGGTGATGGCATTGCCACTGGCGTTTCCGCCCAGGCCCTGGGAAAGGTCGATGTTGATCGTGGCGCCGGCGGTGCGGCTACCGAGCCCGGTGGAGGTCAGCGCCAGAGTCGTCGTGCCGGTGCTGCCGTTGTTGTTGACCGCGATCTGGCTCAGGCCGGCGGCGTTGGTCATGACCACCGACTGGCTGTTGGTCGCGGAGCCGCCGGCGCCCTTGAGATTGATCCCGCCGGCGCTCATGACCAGCGAGTTGCCGGAATTGATGATGTTATTGGTAGGGGCGCCCGCGGCGCTAAAGTCGAGCACGAGCGTGCCGGCGCTGAGCGTTGTCGCGCCGGTGTAGGTGTTTGCTTGCGTGAGCGTGACGTTGCCGCCCCAGATGGTGAGCCCGTTGGCACCTGCACCGCCATTGGCGACGGTGCCGGTGATCACGGTGTCGCCCGAGCCGCCAATGGTCAGCGTCTGCTGCGTGGCTCCGTTGCTGATGTTCACAGCGCCCAAGGTCAGCTTCTTGCCGCTGGCCATGGTGTTTCCAATGGCGCGATTAGCGGCGTTGTTGCCGTTGACCGTCCCGGTGATGGTGATGTCCTGCGACCCCTGGAACACCACGGCCTGGCCGCCTGCGACGGTGTTCAAGAGGACGTTATTCGAGAGCGTGCGACTGGCAGTCAGGGCCTCAATCCGGCCCGTCGTGAGGGTGAGCGTGCCGCTGGCCAGGCCGCCGTTGCTCGCGCTATCGAGCTGCAACACGGTCGGCAAAAGAGTGCCATTGCCGCCCTGGAGCAATGTTCCGCCCGCCGAACTGTTGGAACCGGCGAGTCTCAAGGTGCGGCCGGTAAGCGTCGTGTCGCCGTTGTAGGTGTTGTTGCCGGAGAGCGTGAGCGAGCCAAGTCCACTGTAGGTGAGGTTTCGCGTGGTGCCGCCGCCGTTTGAGATGGTGCCGTAGATCTCTGTCGCGCCCGAGCCGCTGAACAAGGTCGTCATGGTGGCGTTGGAGTGGGCATTGAGCGCGAAGTTGTTGAACTTCAGGGTTTTTCCCGCGGCGATATTGTTGACGATCAACTGGTTGGCCTCCAGGTTGTTCACCGTGGCCGTGCCGGAGAACTCGATGCTGCTGGTGCCGCTGAACGTGTAGCCCTGGGCGCCGCTATTGCTCGTGAATGTCAATTGGTTGGGGATCGCGTTTGCGCCCGTGAGGTCCGTCGAAGCCTGGAACGTGCTTACGGAGTTCCAGTTCATCGTCCCGGTTCCGAGCGCGTTTTGGTGCCCCACGATCACAAACTGCCCCATCCCCACGTTCCCAGTCACATTGGCCCCGGCCGCTTCCTTGACCCAGAGCATGCCGCCCCCCGCAAGAGATACAGCCTGGCCCGAGTTGGTAGAGTCGAACTTCCGCAGCGTAAACATCGCCCCGGTACTGACTGTGAGCCTGCTAGTCGAGTGGTTTAGGCTGAAGACCCCTGTCGTTTCGCCGACCCCAGTGGACCATGTAACATTGTTTTGATTGTTGTTGATTCTGTTGGCGAAGGTGACCGGCGCGCCGCTGGTATTGCCCGCAAACCCATTGCTCCAAGTGAACGTGCCCGTGCCGAGGGCGTTGTTGTTATTGATGAGAAGCGTGCCGCCGTTGGAAGTCCCAGCATTCACGCCACCATTAAACGAGTTGCTGCCGGAGAGCAACCACGTGCCGGCCCCTGATTTGTCCAAGGCGAACGTTGTCGCCGAGCCATTGGAGATGTTGCCGGTGACAGTGTTGATGCCCGTGTTCGCGCCGGCCAAGTAAAGCGCGACCATGTTGGTGGTCGTCCCGCCGGAAATCGGCCCGCCGAAGTTCAGGGTGTTGGTCGCGGCGGTGTTGTTGTTGGCAAAGGTGTAAGCGCCCGCTGAGGTCGCGTTGGCCGGCGACAGCACGAGCGGAGCGTTGACGGAAATGGCTTTCGCCGTGCCCGTAAGGGTCGACAGAATCTGAATCGTGCCGCCATTCCCGAGGGTCAGCCGATTGCCGCCCGGGGTCCCAATCGTGAAGCCGCCGAGGGACGTGCCGGCATTGGTGTTGAAGGAAATGCCGCCGACCGTTTGGTTGGCCACGGCATTCGCGACCGAGGTGAGGGCCGTGTTGAAAAGGGCCGTGCCCGACGCGGTGGGCTTGCTCCCACCGAACCAATTGGAGCCGGTGTTCCAGTCGCCGCCGCTCGTGCCGGTCCAGGTGACCTGCGCGGCCGCGTGCCGCGGCATGGCGAGCGAGGCAATCGCCAAGACGGCGAGCGCCGGGAACAGCGTTGTGATTTTGGATTGACGAAGATTTGTCATTTCCAACCCCCGCGGAGTACTAGCGGAATACGACCCACGAAACTTACGCAACTCTAGCCCCCACTGTTCCCCGACAACAACGGGCCAAAATGCGAAATATTGGGTGCAAAAATGCGACACGGGCGGCCGCCCTCAGAGCTCCCCCGCCCCCCCGCCAGGGCGACCCAAAAACGGTGCCAGCCACCAAATCTGGGCAATTTGACGCAATACCGGCGAGGTGATATACACGCGTTCATTCCACGCCCTCGTCGAGTCACCCCCGGAGGATTGCCGTTTCACGTGCTCAACCGGGCCGTGGGGCGACGGACGATTTTCGAGTCAGCCGCCGACTAAGCGGAATTCATCGATGTCGTGGCAGAGGCCCTGCGGACCCGACTGCTAGATTGCCGAGATTTGGTGTCTGGCACCTTTTCTCCATTAGTTTGCAAGCCCCCCTCCAAATGGGCTATCTTCGATTCGGAGGCGGAGTCATGAATCTGGTAGAAGTCACACCACAAGAAAATTTCACGCTGTTCCTGCGGTACGACGACGGGGTCTCCGGCATTGTCGACCTGTCGTTCTTGGCGGGCCGCGGTGTTTTCGCGCGGTGGCTCGAGCCGGGCGTCTTCGAGGCAGTCACACTCGCCGAGGCGGGAAACCCCGCTTGGCCGGGCGGGATCGATCTCTGTCCCGACGCCCTCTACATGAGGCTCACTGGAAAACGGCCGGAGGAAGTTTTTCCGTCGCTGAGCCACCTGCCTGCACATGCCTGAACTATCGCGTTTCTACGGCATCGTCATTCAGATGTATTTCGGCGGCCACCTGCCGCCGCGGGCCAGAGGGCTCGTGGTCGAATGGGCCACCATACACCAAGACGAGTTGCGCGAGGCTTTTCGCAAGGCGGAGGCCCTCGAATCGCCGGGCAGCATTTCGCCGCTGGACTGATCGCGAAAAAAGTGCCCAGATTTGGTGGCTGGCACCGTTTTAGTCGAGGCCGAACTGGGCGAGGGTTCGGCGCAGGTGGCGGGCGTCGGTGAACCCCGTGGCGCGGGCGATCGCCACGAGCGAGCGGTTCGGGTCTGCGGTGCGGGCGGCCACCGCCGCCTCGGCGCGAACCCGTAGGACGCGGGCGTGCGGGCTCTCGCCGAAGACAGACTGGAAAGCCCGCTCGAGCTTCCGCCGCGACACCCGCAAGCGCCGCGCCAGGCTTTCGACATTGTGACGGCCGGCCAGATCGTCCTGCACGAGCGTGATCGCGCGGATCGCCACGGCCTCGTCCGCCCCACCGCCAGCAGCGGCCTCGCGGGCCGTCGAGTCGCGAGCCGCCACGTCGCCGGGTGGCACCAGGATCGGTGCAGGAGCCGACCCGCCGGAAAGCAATCCCGCGAGCATCTCGACCGCCGCCGCCCCCACCGCGAACCCTTTCCGACGAACGCTCGAAAGGGCCAGCCCCCCGACTTCGCAGAGGGCCGGAAAATCGCCGACGCCGAGAATGCCAAGCCGGCCTGGCACGTCGATCGACAGCCGATGGCAGACATCGAGAAGCAGACGGGCGAGCGGATCACTCGTGGCCAGGATGCCGGTGCCCGGCGCAAGATCGAGCAGCCAACGGTCGAGACCCTTCACGGCGTCAGCGCCGGCAAAGACCGCGTCGCGGGGAACCTCGAGCACCTCGCAGCCGACGCCATGGCCGCGGAGGGCCGCGGCAAAGCCCTCGCGACGGCGGGCCGAGAAGCCGACCGCGTCGAGACCGTAGAACGCGAAGTGGGTGTAGCCCTGGGCGAGCAGATGCTCGGCGGCCAAGCTGCCGATCGCGGCATTGTCGAACGTGACCTGCGGAAGCCCGTCCGCATCGACGGCAGCGGACACATTCACGATCGGGATGCCGGCGGCACGGGCGGCCCGCGCTTCCGCGACGGTGTTCACCGCAGCGATCGCGCCGTCGCAGCCGGCCGCAAGAAGCCGGGCGAGCGTTGGCGGCGGCCCGCCGGGGCAGGCGGCAATATGCCAGCCGATCCGCTCGGCGGCAGCGGTCGCACCGCGGGCCACGTCGAGCCAGTGCACCGAGCCATAGGCGTCGAATGCCAGCGTCACGCGGCGCGGACCAGCGGCCGCGCGGCGAGGCCCGCGGCCTCCGGCTTCTGGTTGTTTCGTCACGCTGGCCATCCGAGCCTCACTGCAGGGCGATGTCGAACGTCGTTTCGCCGGCCGTCGTGTCCACCGCGAGATCCGACGTGCGCCAATCGGCATACTTCGGGTCGCACGACGAACCGGGAGGGGCGTCCGGCGGCAGGCTTGGCACGACGGCGAGCCGCACCCGCCCGCCGGCCACGCCCGCCATCGCATAGGCGCCGTTCTTTTCGGTTTGCGCCGATGCCGGGCCGGCGTTCGGCGCTGCCTCGCTCACGGCGTAGACCATGGCGTATGCGAGCGGCTTGCCGCGCCAGGTGACGCGGCCGCGGAGCGAGGCCGGCCGGGGAATGTCGGCG
Source organism: Pirellulales bacterium (assembly GCA_044342075.1). Lineage (GTDB taxonomy): Bacteria > Planctomycetota > Planctomycetia > Pirellulales > UBA1268 > RGVT01. The sequence goes on along the minus strand of JBIIQM010000015.1, from coordinate 28,846 downwards.
GGGCGGCCGCACCCGGCAAGGCTGCTCGCGACCACGAGCATGCCGACGCCCCAGGCCAGCGCTGCGCGGCGGCGGATGATTGGCAACACGGTTCCCGGCAAGTTTGTCTTCATTTGGTGAGCTTGATGTCGATGGTCTGCGACCGCTCAGGCGTCACCTCGACCGTGATGCCCGACTCGTCGGCATCCTCATACCGCTTGGGCACTGCCGCCGGGGGCATGGAGGCGTAGGCGTAAGGGTCGTCGGGATTCCAGCCCGGCAGCCGCTTCCAGGCCTTCACGGACACCTTGTAGCGGCCCGGGAACACGCCGCGGGCCGAGCTGTGCACGTCAACTCGGTAACGGCTCTGGCCGTCGATCAGCCCGCTCACCACACGCTCCTTGCCCTCGGAGAGGTCGACGCCCTCGAAGGCCACGTTTGATCCCGGGATCACTTCGAGGGGCGCCCCGTCGAGCGTGACGAGCCCGGTCACCTCCACCCGCCCGCTGCGATCGGGCCAAGGGAAGTAGATGATCGCCACCACGAGGGCGAGGAAAACGACCGCGGCCAACAATCCATCTCGCTGAGACATCAGTACGCCGGAAGCACCCAGCCCCTTTTCGTGTTGTCGTTCCGATTGGAGAGATAGCAGTACGTCGCGTAGTCGATCTGCTCGTCGAGAAACACGGCCCGGCCGTCGGCAAATACGAAGCCCGCCCCACCGGGGTGGTAACTGGAATACCCGCCGTTGGTCCCCCAGCCTCCAAAGGGAAGTGCCCGCAGGGCCGAGTTGATTTTCGGCTGGCAAAACGCCACGGCAGTCTCAGCGGAGAACGCCGTACCCAGGTCGAACGACTCGGGATTCCGCTCGCCGAGCAGGATGGTGTTGGAAAGACCATCCGGAACCTGGCCGGATCGCGTCATGTACACGCGAAAGTCGAGCGCGGGGTCCTGCTGGGCCTCGCGGAACATCCCCGGTTGAAAATCTGACCCGCCGGTGCCAAACGAGCAGGGATGGGAAGAGCTCGTACAGTCGGCGTAACGATTGCCGCCACCATACGCAATCGTGCCTTGGCAGAGCGGGTAGAACATTCCGATCGCACGCATGCCCGGGCCGCCGGTGGGACCCTCGTAATACACCCATCCGTACGGGATCGGCGAGCCGTTTGAGGCCAACGGTCCCAGGTTCGACCACCAGGGGTTCGAGGAGCAGACCAGTTGGGGAAACACTTTCTCCCGCCGAGCGCTCCGGTTCGTTGCGTGCCACGTCTCTAAACCCAGGTCGAAGCCCAGATTGAGATCCATGTAGGGGGCCACTATCGGGATATACGACCAGTTCTGAGTGACCGGGCCGCTGAGTCCAGACACCGGAAACGGCGGGATGACCGGCGGCTGAAAGCCTGGCGGCGGGGTGAAACCGGACGGAATAGGCACGGGCCCTGCGCGCCATGCCCCCCCTTGCTGCCAATAGTACTGCCGGTTGACCCCGCTCGCATCCAACGCCCTGATACTAATCACCCGCGGGACGCCGGCGGGCGGAAACGCGCCATGAGCCGACTCAAACTGCAGCATGCCGTAGCCGATCTGCTTGAGATTGTTTTGGCAGTGCGTCCGCCGGGCCGCCTCCCGGGCCGACTGCACGGACGGCAGAAGCAGCGCCAGCAAGAGGCCGAGGATGGCGATCACGCAGAGCAACTCCACGAGCGTGAAGCCGCCGCGCCTGCTGCCCGGATGTGAACTGCGTCCATGCATGTGCATCACTGAAACTCCGCCCGTCCCCATGTCGCTGCCCGCTGCCAGACGCCGATCCGGTAGGGCTCGTCGAGATTGCGAATATCGATGATCTGCCGCCGCCAGATCTGCCCGGTCGTGTCTGCGAAATGCACCTGCCAGGCTGTTGCCAAGACGTCCCGCGGCTGCGGCGGATTATCGGCGGCATTGAGCAGCGACCAGGGGATCGCGTACTCGAGCACATAGCCCTTGCCATCGGGGCTCGGCTCGAACGCGCCCTGGTATCCAGGCGGATTGCTGACGTAGTCGCGAAACATCATGCCATGCGTGATCGACAGGCAGGCGCGGCCGCTCGGGGCGTGGTGCCACATCATCAGGTGGTTCAGCTGCGGGTTCGTCGCCGCGGCTTTTTCCGTCTTCGTTGGCAGTTCGGGCAGACCGCGTCGCCAGTAGTAGCCGCCGCAGTTGCCAGCGACCGGCCAGCCGGCGAGGCGATCTGTCGAGATCCGGACCTGCACGCCGCCTCCCGTCCACGCCTTGTCGCCATCGAGATCGGGGTCGAAACTATTCCGGAGCGGCGCCGGATCGCCGACGCGGGCGGCGATGTAGAGGCGGTCGCGGTCGTAGGCCATCCGGCCCTCGACCCACTCCGGCGATGCCGAGTCATTCAGGAAGGATGCCCGAAAGTCACCCCCCTTCGGCCAGTCCTCGAGCCGCCCGTCGATCACGATCGGGCGATCGACAGACATGACGGCGATTCGACTGTGGGTCGGAGTGCCGAAGCTTTTTATGTCGAAGCTTGCCGCGTCGAACACCTCCCCGCGGGCCGGCTCGGGGGGCATCGATCGCAGAAACCGCGCCTCTGTATAGGGAATCTCATCCGGCTCTACCTCCGACGTGGCAGCAAACCGCACCGCCTGGCCCTCCTCGACTCGGTGGGGAAACGCCCTCCCACCGGCAGACGACGTGCGGCTGGCGATCACGGCGCCCTCGTAGACCTGCACGTCGGTCACGAGATTGCCCCCCGCCCGAACCGCAAACTCCGTTCCGAGATCGAGGACCTCGGTCGTCGCCGTCGAAAGCCGGTAGCCGCTCATGCCCTTCGGCACGCGGACGACGACATTGCCTTCGTGCAAGAGGGCGGTCATGTCGTCGATCAGCTCCAAGTCGGCGGGGCCGCTCATCATGATCGTCACGCCGTTGCGGAGGGCGAGCTTCATGGCGCCGCTTCTGATCGCAAGCCGGTCGGCCTCGAGAGCCTGTCCTTCCCGCAGCGTCGTCTCCGGGTCGGACGTCACGGCAAACCGAAGATCCGTGATCGTGGCCAAGGGCGGTTTGCGGTTCGCGGCAGCCCAGCGGGGCGACCATGCCACAGCCGCCACCGCCGCCGTCAACGCCACCAACACGACCGCCACGCGCCCCAGCCGGCCCATGCCGCCGACAAACGACCGCCGCGAAGGCAGCGGAACCTCTGGAAAGACGTTTGCCACTGTGACCTGGCCGGGGCTGGCTTCGATTGCAGCCGGCAATTGGCCGTGCACGAGCGAGTAGGCGAGGAATTCGCACTGGTCATCCGCGTTGGACGCCAGCAGCGCCTCGAGGGCCGCCACCTCCGGCTCGGTTGCGGTGGCATTCAAATAGCTGTCGGCCAGATCGAGCAGTCGCTCGCGATCGTAGGGCTGCGGATCGTTTTGCGGGGATTCGTTTTCGATGGCCATATCGGCAGATCCAGTTATGGGGTGGACGCTGGTCACTCCGCGGCCGCGAGCCGCCGCTCGACGCAATCAAGGAGGCTGCGTCGCATGACCTTCAAAGCCTTGTAGACGGCATGGACGGTGCGGCCCCAGGAGGCGGCGATCTGCTCCGCGGGCATCTGCTGGCCGTAGAACATCGAGACGAGCTGCCGCTGCCGATCCGGGAGCGACTGGACGCAGGCCTCGAGCGCCTCCTGCCGGGAATCGGCCTCGCCGGCGAGTCCGGTCGCCATGTCGGCCAACTGCGAAAGCACCGACTCGCTGAACACAAGCCGGTCGCGGCGGCGGGAACGCCAATAGTGCAAGACCTCGTGCCGCGCCACCCCGAGGGCCCAGGGAACAAACGGCTCCCCTTCACGAAACGTGTCGAATCGCCGCCAGAGCGTCAGACAGGTCGCCTGAAAGACGTCGTCGGCCGCGGTGCGATCGTGAACGAGCGAGCGGATGTAGGCCCTCACCTGCGCCTGCCCGCGGGCAAAGTGCTGAAGAAACGCCTCATAACGCCCTTGGTCTGTCATGACGATTGTTCAATGCCCACCGACCGAGAAAAGACCTACTACAAACTGTTTCCCGCCCGGCGACCGATTGGTACCTGGGGCGGTTACGGCGGGGTTTGCCCCTTGCTCTGGCCAAGACAGCCAGCCAGACTGGCCACTGCGCTTGCACAAGGACACTTTCCAATGACTGACGCGATGACTCGCCGCACGTTCGCCGGATCGATCGGAGCGGCGTTCGCAGCCGGCACCGCCACGCAGGCTCGCGCAGCGGAAACGCCGCCCCAGCCCGCAGCCGCCAAGCGGTGGCAAAACGGCGCGAGCCCGTGGCCCCTCTGCCTCGACACGGCCACGATCCGCCCGGCCTCGCTCGAAGAGAAGATCCGCATCGCCGCGAAGGCTGGTTTCGACGCGATCGAGCCGTGGGAGGGCGAACTCCACGAATACGAACAAAAGGGCGGGAGCCTCGCCGACCTCGGCAAGCGGATCCGCGATGCCGGGCTCTTCGTGCCGAGCGTGATCGGCCTCTGGAACGCGATCCCGGCCACCCGCGAGGAGTTTGACAAATCGCTCGTCGACTCGCGCCGGCGGATGCGGCAGGCGGCCGCGGTGGGGGCCGAGCACATCCAGGTGGTGCCGCAGCCGGCGCGGCCTTGGCAGGAGTTTGATCCGAAGTGGGCCGCCGACCGCTACCGCGAACTGCTCGAGATCGGGCTGAATGAATTCCGGATCAATCCCGCGCTCGTCTTCGTGCAGTTCCTGCCGGGCTGCGCGCGGATGGGGCAGGCGGCCGCGATCGCGATCGACGCCGATCACCCGCGGGCGAAGATCATTCCCGACGTGTTCCACATGCACATCACCCACTCGGGCTTCAAGGGGATCAGGCACCTGCGCGGTGATTTCTTCGCCATCTTCCAGTTCAACGACGCCCCCGCCACGCCGGCGATCGACCAGCTTAAGGACGAACACCGCGTCTTCCCGGGCGACGGCATCCTCCCACTGGCCGACATCCTCCGCGACCTGCTGGCAATCGGCTACGCGGGCTGCATCTCGCTCGAGCTCTACAACCCCGAATACTGGAAGCGCGACCTCGAGGGCGTCGCCCGCGAGGGCCGCGAGAAAACGCTCAAGGTCATCGCCCAGGCAAATTAAAGGTGCCAGCCACCAAATCTGGGCAATTTCGTAAATTGCCCAGATTTGGTGGCTGGCACCGTTTCCTTATGACAAAAACGAATTTTCATGTGGTTGTTGCGGCCCTGCTGGTCGCCCTCGGGGCGATGAGCCCGAACTGCGCTGCAGCGTTACTGCTGGGTGCAGAGTGGGAGGTGATTCCACCTGCCAACTGGAAGGGGCCGGTGTCGGTGGAGGTGGAGCCGCTCGGCCGCCAGGCCGCCGCCGCGATCGCGGTGCCGAAGAAGGAGGCCGCGGCACTCGAGATTCAGAGCCGCACGCCGCTCCCCGCGGGCCTCTACGAGGTGCGGCTCACGCTTCGCAGCTCCCATGCCCACGAGCCGGTCTCGTTTCATTCACGGGTGGCCTGTGTCGCAGGCGGCGCCGTTGCGGGGCGGTGGGAGGCCTCGGCCTTTTCCCTTAGCCACCAGCCGGAAATCCGCACCACGCGGATCGCGCACCGCGGCAAAGGACCGCTGGCATTCTCGATTCGGGCCGAGGCCGACGAGGCGATCGTCGCGAAGCTCTTCGAGAAGGAGATGGTGAAGCGAGACAAGCCGCGCGTCGATCCATCGGCTGCGTCGCTCGATGCCGGTCTTGCCGACGACGAGGACTTCGCGCTCGAACTCACGCTTCGTCCGACCGATGCGGTCTACTTCCTGCTCGACAAGGTCGAGATCCGGCCCCTCTCGCTCTCGGGCGCCGTGACCGACGTTGCGATCGACAAGATCCGCTACCGGCCGGGCGAGACGCTGCGGGGCGTCGCCTCCGTGGCCGACCTCGGCGGCGCGGGAGGCAGCGGCACGGTCGAGATCCGGCTCGAGCACGGCCTCGCCGACCGAACGCGAGTGGTGAGCCTGCCGGTGAGCCTCGCGGCCAAGCCGCAGCAGATTCCCTTCGAGCTGCCGCTGCCGAAGGACGAACTCGGCTATTCGATCGTGGCGGAATTCGTCTCGGCCGACGGCCGCGACCGGGCCGGCGCCGCGGAGTATTTCTCGATCGCCGAGAACTTCCAGCGTGTCGCCATCTTCGGCGGCGGCCTGGCCACCCGCGATGCCGTGCTCACCGAGGCCGACGAGCCGCGGATGCGGGAGCAGCTCGCCGCGACCCGCCGCGACTACGTGAACGCGGTCGAATACTTCGCCTGGGCTCCCGACGACATGGTCGAAATGAGTCCCGACGAGGACTTCTGGAGCTCCGGCCAGACGAATTACCGCATGCACCGCGAGACGATCCGCCGACAGATCCGGCTTGCCCACGAGCAGGGCGTGGCGGTCGCGACCTACGGCAAATTCGTGATGAGCGGATTGGCCGGCTGGCAGACCGCCTACGACCGACCGCTCGACCACCGCTTTCAATACAACTATCCCGTCGGCATGTGGGAGGGAGTCGATGTGACGTCCTTCGACCGCAGGCGGGACGGCGACTTCGCCGTCTACGGCAAGATGCCGAACGTTCCCGGCGCGCAGCCCTTCAACAATTGGTGGGCCAGTTTCCTGCCGATCAATCCCGATCCCACGCCCCGGATGGCGCGTATCGCCGCCGAGGAGTGCGTCCGCTCGATCGAGATGTTTGGCTGGGATGCGATCCGCTGGGACGGCCACATCCGCGCCGGCGGCCAGTGCGGCCGCAGCGGCAACTACGACGCCCGCGCAGCCAGGCGCACGCAGAGCCTCACCCGCTACTTCAAGGAGATCGTGGCCGAGCGGTTCCCCGACTTCCGGCACGGCTACAACTACTTCCTGATCGAGCCCGACAAGGGCCTCGACTGGGCCGTCGGCGACTTCGAACTCGACGAACTCTGCCGCGGCGGCGGCCTGCTCATGAACGAGTCGATCGGCAACGCCAGCGCCGGCTGGACCTTCGACCAGGTGGCCCGCAACCTCCAGGCCGACGGCGACCTCTGCCGGGAGCGGGGCGGCTACTATCTCGGGATCAGCTTCGCGGAGAAGAACCTGCCGCGAGACCCGGTCATCGAAAGCGCGCTGTGGGCCGCCGCTGGCTGCCGCCCCTACAACGCGTCGATGACCCGCGAGGTCCGCCGCTACTGCACGCGGTATGGCCAATACACGTTCGACGAGCGGCTGCGCCGAATCGCGACGCCCGAAAAACTCCTGGCGGCCCGCGGCGAGACCCGGCTCGACTGGCGACGGTTCGTCTACGAGACGCCGGCGACCGGCGGCACGCGGCAGCTCGTGGTCAATTTCTTGAACCTCCCCTGGACCGCGGTCCGCCCTGCCCGCGAGGGCGCCGAAGAGCCCATCTACGACATGCCGCAGGGAACGGAGGCGGTCGAGTTCGCCCTCACGCTGCCCGACGGCGTCACGGCGACGGCAGTCCGACTGATCGAGCCGCTCACGCTCGAGGTCGTGCCGGCCGCGGTCGCCGATGGCCGCTTCACCATCCCGCCGGTCTCCACGTGGCTGGTCGCCGTGATCGACCTCAAGGTGAAGGAGGGGAGCCCGTCGCCGGCCGATCTATACAACGTGCCGCGGACGCTCGGCGTCGAACGGCCGGGCGGGGCCGACACGCCTCTCCGCGAAGTCGTGCTCGATCCGACGGTCGAAATCTGGGAGGTCAACAAACGGATCGGCGAACTCGATCCGGCCGAGGATGCGAAGGCGGCAGCCGAGCGGCGACGGTTCGAAACGCTCGACGACGCGGAGCGGAATCGCGCACTGCTCGCCCGCCGGCCCACCGTCGAGTCGCTCGCCAAGGAATGGTGGAAGGGCGCGGCCATCCCCGCCGACCAGCAACTCGCCGCGAAGCCGCCGTCGTTCGGCGACCTCGCCCCGCGACGAGACGGTCGCGTCGACATCTTCTACGCCCGCGGAGCGATGGACTATCGTCTGCGGCTCCACGAAGCCTTCGCGCCATTCGAGCGGCTCGGCATCCATCATGCCGGACTGTGGGGCGCCGTTCGCCAAGGGCCCGGCATGGGACTCGCAGGCGGCGTGCCCGTGGCCCGCTATCCCGAGTTCGACCTCATGGTCTTCACCGGCATCCCGCACTGCGCGATCGGCGTCGAAAACAGCTACGCCCTCGTCGAATGGGTGAAGGCGGGCGGCGGGGCGGTGTTCACCGGCGGCGAATACGCCTTCGGCAAGGGGGGCTACATCCACACCGTGCTCGAGCGCGAGCTATTGCCCGTTCGCATGACGGCGATGCAGGACACGATCACCGACGAGCCGAGGCCCTTCGAGCCGGGCCCCGACTTCGCGGACTTGGGCATCAAGGCCGACTTCACGGCACGGCCTTCGTTTTGGGTGCGGAACGAGGTGGTGGTCGAGCCGGACACGAAGGTGTTTCTCACGAGCGGCCGCCTCCCCGTGCTCGTGGGTCGGCAGGTCGGCAAGGGACGCGTCGTCTGCCTGCTCGTCGACCACCGCGGTCTCTCCGAAGGCGATGTCACCGCCTTCTTCGACTGGGCCGACTGGCCGCGGCTCTTCGGGGCCGCCCTGCGGTGGGCGGCACCGGAAGCGGCCGCAGGCGGAAAGACTTCATCGGCAGCGGCGGCGAAGAAGCCGTCGCCGGCCAAGGCCCGCGAGAAAGACGTGGACGACCTCTTGGAGGAGGCGCTCGGCGACGACGGGCCCGACGAGAGCGTGGTCAAGGTGCCGAAGACCGAGGCGGAGCGGCGGCAGGAGCAGCGCGATGGCATGATGGCCATCGCCGCGCTCGAAACGCCCGACCGCGTGGACGAAGGCACGAAGAAGGTTGCGGCGTGGAACCGGCAGGAAGCCGACGCCACGAAGGCGTTCGCAAAACTCATCGGCGACGACACCGCGATCCTCGACGCGGCCCGCTGCCTCGACGCCGAGGCCACGTTCGAGCGGCTCGGCTGGCTCGCCTACCTGGCCCGACACCGCCGGGCCGAGCATGGCCGCGCGTTCCTGCGGGAATGGCTCCTCGCGGGCCAATACGCGGACGAGTGTTACCGCACGAGCGCAAACCTCATCGACAAAGACAAGCTGGAAGGCAAGCGGGCCGAACTCGTCTCCACGAAGTGGCACGACCTGGCGGCGAGGTTTAACGCCATGCAGGAAGCGGTCGCCGCCGACGCCGAAGCGCTCGCCCGCTCCATGCCGAACGAGGCCACCGATGTGCTCGTGGCTGCACGGTTCACTCCGCCGCGGCACGCCGCGATGAACCTGCTCGGCCGGATCGAGCCGGCCGCGAGCCGCGAGATCCTCGAGCGGCTGGCGGCCGAAGCCCATCCCGACCTGGCGGCCTTCGCCCGGGCGCGGCTGCAAGTGGTTGCCGCTGCGAAGCAGTAGGCTCCGGCATGCTCGGAGACCTACCGTGACCGTGCCGATCATGCGAAACCGTCCGTTCGATTCGTTCGAGCCGTTCGATTCGTTCGAGGTCACGGCCCCCGGCCGCGTCAATCTGATCGGTGAACACACCGATTACAACGACGGCTTCGTGCTGCCGATGGCCATCGACCGCGCCATTCGCGTGAGTGTCACACGGCGCCCCGACCGCACTGCCGTGATCACGAGCGAGCGTGCTGGCATCGTCGCCAGGGCCGAGTTCGATCTCGCTGCTCCGCTCGCGCCGGCCGGCCGCGGCTGGGCCGAATATCCGGCCGGTGTGATCGCCGGCTATCAAGCCTTGGGCTTCGCGATTCCCGGATTCGACGCCGCGATCACCACCGACCTGCCCGCCGGAGGCGGACTGAGCAGTTCGGCCGCGCTGGAGATGGCGGTCGCAACCGTCGTCGAGACGCTCTGCGGCCGCTCGCTTCACACGAGCGACAAAGCCCTGCTCTGCCAGCAGGCCGAGCACACGTTCGCAGGCGTGCCCTGCGGGATCATGGATCAATTCGCGGTCGCTCACGGCCGCGCCGGGCACGCGATGCTGCTCGACTGCCGGAGCCGCGAGGTGCGGCATGTCGCGCTTCCCAAGCCTCTGGCGGTGATCGTGATCGACAGCGGCGTCAAGCACAGCCTCGCCGACGGCGAGTATGCGGTGCGCAGGCGTGAGTGCACGTCGGCAGCGGCCGGCCTGGGCGTGCCCGCGCTTCGCGACGCGAGCAGGGAGCAGCTCGACGCGGCGGCCGCGTCGCTGCCGGATGTCTGCAGACGGCGAGCCAGGCACGTGATCGCGGAGAACGAGCGGGTGTTGGCGTTCGTCGATGCCCTCGATCGCGGCGAGTGGCCCGCCGCTGGAAGGCTCATGCTGGAGAGCCACGCGTCGCTCGCGACCGACTACGAGGTCTCCTGCCCGGAACTCGACGCGATCGTCCGGGTCGCGGCGGGATTGCCGGGCATCGTGGGCTGCCGCATGACCGGCGGCGGGTTTGGTGGCTGCGTCGTGGCGCTCGCGGAGAATGCGCGGGCGAGTGAAGCGATCGACGCGATCCGAGCGGGATACCAGCGGGCGACCGGCATCGATGCCGCCATCTTCACGACCCGGGCCGCAGACGGTCCATTCGTCAGGCCGCTCGGCTGACCGCACGGCACAGGATCTGGCTGCGGAATCAGCGCGGGAGGCTGAGCTTTTCTCGCACCCACTCCCGGAGCTTCGCCCGCTCGGGCAGGTCGCGTAGAACCCAAGCGTCGGTGTGGTTTGGATACGGCAGCGGGAGGAATGTGAACGAAGCCTGCATGCCGGTTGATTCGATGTATGTGCGTGTCATGCCGGGGTCGCCCTCGTGGCTCACGAGCACCGGCCGGCCCTTCAGCCGCCCCAGACGGATCAGCGCACTGCCGCGGTCAGCTTCGGCGTAGGGCCACTTTTCGATCACCCCGTCGTAATGGCTGTGCGCGACGAAGGCGGCCCAGAGCCGGGCGATTTCATCGTTGCGCAGGCCGATGTAATTGCACGCGATCGCGCCACGCGAGAACCCGGCGAGCATGACCGCCTGCGGATCTCCGCCATACTGCTCGCACACGCTGCGCACCGTTTTCACGCAGTAATCCGCGGAGGCATCAGCATCTCCCCACCACTGCGTGGCATTCTGTTTCTTGACAGGATCGACGAAGGGCATCGCGATCCAGATGAATCCCTTCCCGCCGGAGATGCCGTAACCGAGATTGGATCCCTCGACGCTGCCGTCGCTCACATCGCCAAAGCCATTCCGATAGTTTCCGTTGCCGGCGTACTCGACGATCACCGGGTATTTGCCACCCGGCTTCCAATCGGCTGGCAGGTAGAGCACGTGATGCACGGCCGTGCCCCGAAACTCCGGAAGCGATTGCCGCACGCGTTTGCCGGCAACGGGCTCGCCATCCGCCACCGGCGGCACGACCAGGTCTGGCGGGATGGAGACGATATTCGGCTGCAGCGCGGGAAGCTTGTTCGCCGTGGGCTCGTTCGCCAGAGCCGCCACGGGAGCGAACGCGCGAATGCCCAACGCTATCGACGCGATTACGATGACCGAAGCCCTGTAACCGCCAGTGGATCTTGCATGGGCGAACATATGGCTGCTCAGTGGGCCGCGGTTGAGAAAGGGGGCAGGTCCGAGACCTGCCCCCTTACTCGTTTTACACGCCTGCGCGACGAATCAGCGGAGGCCGGCCGTCAGGCCACGCGCACCCTGCAGCATCGCGACGAGCACGGCAACCCGGGGCGACAGCATGGTGAGACCATACATCATTGTTGCCTGACGCGTCTTCGGCGGTGCCGCGAACAGCGCCACCATTGGACTCACTCGCGGCGCCACCAAGCCGATGCCGCTGAGCCGTCCAGCCTGGGTCCCGAGCCCGCCCTTTTGGAACATCAGCACGGCGTTGCTCAGACGCGGCGCAATCAGCCCGAGCGGGCTGGCCGTAGGCAGCCCAGGCAGCGTCGGCATGCCGGGCACGAGCGGCTTGTTCAGCCGGGCAAACACCCCCCCCGCTGACGAGCTCCGATTGAGAAATCCGGCCGCTTGGGCGGTGTTCACACCGACCGAGGCAGCGAAGGCCAAGAGAACCAGGATCACCGTGGCATGCTTCCGATACATGAAAATCTCCGTGATGGACGACCGGGGGCATTTGATAGCGACACGGAAACGACACTAATTGGAGGTTCTGCCGATTCAAATCCGCTCCTTGAACCGGTTGCCACGCGCTCCGCCGAGGAATTCTTGCGGAGCCCTTCCTCGACGGCTTCGCGATTTCCCCGCTGAAAAACGTCCGCGGCCTCCAGAAAGGCGGCGGAATCGATTAGCATTTTGAGAACGCCCGGCCGGTCGCCCGCGAATGGACGCCCGGAGCAGTGAAGGAGCACTTGATGATTTCGTTTCGGTTTGAGCATGTCTGCATTGAGTCGTTCGGCCTGCATTTCCCCAGCACGCTTTTGTCTTCCGCGGAGATCGAGGAACGGATCGCCCCGGCCTACCAGCGGCTGAAGATCCCGGCCGGCACGCTGGAGCGGGTCAGCGGCGTCAGCACCAGGGGCATGTGGTCCACCGACGTGACGCCGAGCTCGGTGGCCACCGTGGCCGCCCGCGAAGCCCTCGACCGATCCGGATTCCGGCCCGACCAGATCGGCGCCCTGATCAATTGCTCCGTCTCGCGCGATTTCTTCGAGCCGGCGACGGCCTGCCTCGTGCACCACAACCTCGGCATCCCCGAGGAATCGCTCGTGCTCGACATCACCAACGCCTGCATCGGGTTCAGCGACGGCATGATCATGCTCGCCCACCTGATCGAGGCCGGCACCGTGAAGGCGGGGATCATCTGCTCCGGCGAAAACATCTCGAAGGTGGTGCACACGACCTGCGAGCAACTCCTCGGCGACCTGCGCATCACTCGCGAAAAGCTCCTGCAGATGCTGCCCACGCTCACGCTCGGCTGCGGCGCCGTCGCGGCCGTGCTCTGCCACGACAGCATCGCCACCAGCGGCCACCGGTTTGTGGGCGGCGTGGCGCGGTCGGCATCGCAGCATCATCAGCTCTGCATCGGCAACGGCGACTTCAGCGTAGGCCAGGGGGAGGAGATCGCGCCGATCATGACCTCCGACGCCGCGCAGCTGATGATCGCGGCCGCGAAGCTCGGCGGCCGCGCCTTCCCCGACGTCACCGCGTCGCTCGGCTGGTCGAAAGATCACGTCGATCACGTCTTCTGCCACCAGGTGGGCCGGCAGGTGAACGACGCCTTCTACCGCGAGATGGGGCTCGACTTCGACAAGGATTTCGCGATCTACAAGCGCTACGGCAACATGGTCTCGGCGGCCCTGCCGGCGGCCCTCGCGATCGGCGCCGACGAGAAAGACATCCAGCCCCGGGAGAAGGTGCTGCTCACCGCGTTCGGCAGCGGGCTCAACACCCGCTTCCTCGGGTTTGAGTGGTAGCCGCCATGAGCGGACCTGCTGCCATCGACCGCGCGTCGCTCCCCTCCCCTTTCGGCCCTTCGTATCCGTTTGCATCGCGATTCGCCACGGTCGGCCGAGGCGGGGCCGGGTCGCCGCAGGGCCACCGCATGCATTTCATCGACGAGGGACAAGGGCCCGTCGTCGTTTGCCTGCACGGCAACCCCACCTGGGGCTTTCTGTTTCGCAATCTGGTCGCGAGCCTGCGGCATCGCTTCCGCGTGATCGTGCCCGACCACGTCGGCTGCGGCCTGTCTGACAAGCCCGCCGACCTCTTCTTCCGCGCGGCCGACCGCATCGCCCACCTGGAGGAGCTCCTCGACCAGCTGGGCATCGGCCGGTTTTCGCTGGTGATGCACGACTGGGGCGGGGCCATCGGCACCGGCCTCGCGGTCCGCCGCGCAAGCGACGTCGAGCGGCTCGTCTACTTCAATACCACGCTCGCCGAGACGTCCCTGCTCCCCAGCATGATCCGGCGGGCGGCCTCCCCCTTGATCGGCCGGATGCTCACGCAGCACACGATGCGGTTCGTGAAACTGCTCACGTCGCTCGGCGTCGTCAACGCCCTGCCGCACGAGATCAAAGAGGGCTACCACCGCCCCTACCAGACGCCCGCCACGCGCCGGGCTATTTGGGGCTTCGTGCGCGACATTCCCTTTTCGCGATCCCATCCCACGGCCCCGCTCATGGACGAGATGATCGCCGGGCTGCCCTCGCTCGCGGACAAGCCGGTGAAGATCATCTGGGGCATGAAGGATCCCTGCTTTCATCCGGGCATCCTGCGCCGCGTGGCCGCCCGCTTTCCGCAGGCTGATGTCGTCGAGATCGCTAGCGCCTCGCATCTCGTGCTCGAGGATGCCCCCGAGCAGTCGATTGCCGCGGTGGAGGATTTTTTGCGGTCGGCCGCTCCACGCCCTTCAGCGAGCGGACTCTTGTCTTCAGCGAGCGGCCTCTCGTCTTCAGCGAGCGGCCTCTCGTCTTCAGCGAGCGGACTCTCGTCTTCAGCGAGCGGACTCTATGGCTCCCTCCAGACTGCGGCCGCGGCGCTGCCTTGGGTGTCGGCGGTGACGAAGGTCTCGTTTCCGCGCGGGGGCGGTCCGCGATACGACGCGATCGATTTCGCGGCGCTCGCAGCCCGCATCAACGCCTACGAGCGCGGGCTCGCAGCGGCCGGCCTGCGGGCAGCCGAGCGGGTGATCATGCTCGTGACGCCGGGTGCCGACTTCCTCGCGCTGAGCTATGCCATCATGGGCCGCGGGGCGGTGCCCGTCTTCATCGATCCGGGCATGGGTGTCGATGCGGTGGTGGCCTGCATGAAAGAGGCTGAGCCCAGCGGCTTCATCGGCGTGCCCAAGGCCCACCTCCTCCGCCTCAAGGCCGCGGACCTCTTTCGCTCGCTGCGGTTTTGCGTGGTCGCGGGAAGGCTGCCGCTCTTCGGCGCGAAGCGGGTTCGGGACCTGCTCTTGCCTGCGGACGCCGCGCCGGCTCCTGTTTCGCGGCAGGCCGACGATCCGGCGCTCGTCGCCTTCACGTCCGGCGGCACCGGCCGCCCGAAGGGTGTGATCTTTACCAACCGCATGCTCTCGGAGCAGCTCGCTGTGTTTCGCGACCAATTCGGATTTCGCGCCGGCGACCAGGATCTGTCGCTTTTGCCGGTCTTCAGCCTCTTCACCTCGGCGCTCGGCGTGGGGAGCATCTTCCCGCCGCTCGACCCGGCCCGCCCGCTGGCGCTCGTGCCGCAGCAGATCATTCGCGTGATGCGCGACCTCGGCAACCAGACGTCGTTCGGCTCGCCCACGCTCTGGACGAAGATCGCCGAATATTGCCGGCAGACAGGCACGTCGCTGCCACAATTGCGGAGGGTGTTTATGGCGGGCGCGCCGGTCTCGCCGGCCACGCTCGACCTCGTGAAGGCGGCCTGCCCGCAGGCGGAGAGCTTCACGCCCTACGGCGCCACGGAGGCGCTGCCGGTGACGATCGCAGCCGCCGCCGAATTGCGGCAGGATCCACCCGTGCTGGCCGTATCTGGCGAGCAGGGCACGCCCGTCGGCCGCGCCATCGACGGCGTTTTGCTCCGTGTGGTCGAGCCGCTCGACGGCCCAACCACTGGCCCGCTCGTCGACTGCCCGGAACTGGTGATCGGCGAGATCGTGGTCAGCGGCGAAACGGTGAGCCGCGAATATCTCGCCCGTCCGGAAGCGACCGCGGCCAGCAAGATCCACGAGGCAGGCCGCGTGTGGCACCGCATGGGCGACATGGGCTATCTCGATGCCGGCGGCCAGCTCTACTTCTGCGGCAGGCGCGTTCATGTGGTGGCCACACCCGATCAGACGTTTCACAGTGTGCCCGTGGAAAACGTCTTCAATCGCCATCCGCAGGTGAGCCGTACGGCCTTGATCGGCGTCGCCGGCATGCCGGCGCTCGTCGTCGAACCGCGGTCGCCGTCGCTCGATGCGGCAGGGCGCCGCCGGCTTGCCGACGAACTGCGGGCGATCGGGGCCGCCGATCCGGTGACAGCACCGATCCGGCGGATTTACTTTCATCCCTCGTTTCCGGTCGATGCCCGGCACAACGCCAAGATCTTTCGCGATCGCCTCGCGGCCTGGGCGGCCACGCAGCCGGTGACCGAGGTGGCGACACCGGCGCCCGACGCGACAGGCCAGGCATGAAGACGCTCGTCACCGGCGGAGGCGGTTTTGTCGGCGGCGCGCTTGCCCGGCGGCTGCGGGACCTCGGCCACGACGTGACGGCGCTCGGACGACGCCCCGCCCCGGCCCTCGACGCCGAGGGAATCCGCACGGCGATCCACGACCTCGCCCAGCCGGATGCGGCGGCCGGTCTGGCCCGGCTTCTCGCCGGCGCGGATTGTGTCTTTCATACCGCGGCGCACGTGAAAATGTGGGGGCCGCGCGAGGCTTTCGTTCGCGGCAACATCACGGCCACGGATAACGTCATCGCAGCCTGCCGCGCGGCCGGCGTGCGGCGGCTCGTGTTCACGAGTTCGCCGAGCGTCGTCGCGGCCGACCACGATCTCCGCGGCATCGATGAATCGGTGCCCTATCCGGATCGCTACCGCGCGTTTTATCCCGAAACGAAGGCGGCCGCGGAACGGACGGTGCTCGCGGCCCACGGCGCTGAACTGCGGACGATCGCCCTGCGGCCGCACCTCATCTTCGGCCCCGGCGACACCAATCTCGTGCCGACGATCCTGAAGCGGGCCCGCGCCGGCCGGCTCGTGCAGGTGGGCGACGGCACCAACCTGGTTGACCTGACCTATATCGACGACTGCGTCTCGGCGCACGTGCTCGCGGCGGCCGCCCTCGACGAGCGTCCGACGGCCGGCGGCCAGGCGTTTTTCATCAGCCAGGGCGCGCCCGTCTCGCTCTGGGAATGGATCGGCAGGGTGCTCGCCCTCCACGATGCGCCGCCGGTGCGCCGGCGGATCTCGTCGACAACTGCGCAGCTGCTCGCGACCGTCGCCGAGACGGTGTGGAAGACAGGCGGCTTCGCGTCCGATCCGCCGCTAACGAGGTTTCTCGCCGCGGAAATGGCGACCGATCACTGGTTCAACATCGACGCCGCCCGCCGGGAGCTCGGCTACGCGCCCAGCTGCAACGTATGGGACGCGACCGAACGCGCGTTCGGCCAACCGTAGGACAGGCTTCAGCCTGTCGCACTTCTGACAGGCTGAAGCCTGTCCTACTCATCCGACTCGCCGGTACGGAGCTCCGCCAGCGCGTTCGAGGCGGCCCTTTGCTCCGCCTCTTTCTTGTTGCGTCCCCATGCCGGGGCATACCGCCGCGTGCCGATCTGGGCCGAGACGTGAAAACTCTTGCTGTGGTCGGGCCCCGCCTCCTCGACGACCTCGTAGGTCGGCGTGATCCCGAAATCCCGCTGCGCCAATTGCTGCAGAAGCGATTTGTGGTTCGATCCCGACTCGCCCGAGGCTACCTTGATGATCTCCGGCTCGAGCATCCGCTCGACGAGACCGCGAACACACTCGAGCCCGCCATCGAGATACATCGCCGCGACGACCGATTCGAAGAGATCGGACAGCACCGACGTGGGCACGGGCCGGTTGATCGAGAGCCCCTTCCCCACGATCAGGAAGTCGATGAGCTGCAATTGCTCGCTGATCCGGCTGCATGTCTCCCGGCTCACCACCACCGACTTGATCCGCGTGAGGTCCCCTTCCAGCGATTCCGGAAAGAGCCGGTAGAGGTTGTCGCAGACGATGAAGCCGAGGATCGCGTCGCCGAGAAATTCGAGCCGCTCGTTGGAGGCCAGCCGATGCTGCGCCCCCGAGGCATGGGTCAGCGCCGCCACGAGCAGCGCCGGATCCCGAAACTCATACCCGAGCCGCCGCTGGCACTCGGCCACGTCGATCGCGGCGTCGGCCCGGTCGCGGGGTTCCGGAGAAGGCATGAGGGGTTGGGCTGGCGGCTGAAGGCGATTGAACTGCTGAAAAATACGGCTTTTTTCGCCCCGCTGTCAAACCGCGGCCGGGCTGTCGGGCGGCTTTTTCGGATCCTCCGAACCATCCGCAGCCGGGGGCCGTATCAGGAAGCATCGTCTCGTCCGGGCCCCCGGTCTGTCCGTTTCGGCAGTCTGTCCGTTTCGGCAGGGAGCCCGATGCCTACAATCGAACGAGCATTCAAAGACCGGCACAGGAGGAACCCTTTTATGTCGAGCGAGTCGAAATCGTCCCGTTTGAGCCCCGCGGGCCGCGCGGTCGTCGGGGGACTGGTCATGTCGGCAGCGTTTGCGGCCGCGGCCATCACCGCCGTCATCGCCCGGGGCGAGGAATCGGCTGCCACGGCTGAGGCGCTCTCCCACGCGACCTCCCTTTCGAAGGCGTTTCGCCATGCCGCCGAACACGCGACGCCCAGCGTGGTCGTGGTCCGCAGCGAGACGAAGGCCCGCAAGGCGCCCCCCCGCGGCGACCGTGGCGACCGCCGCGGAGGCGGCGGAGGCGGCGGCGGTGAAAACCCGTTCAAGGGCACGCCGTTCGAGCATTTTTTCCGCGACGGGATGCCCGAAGGCTTCGACTTTCATGGTGGACAAGGGGGCGGCTCTCCCTCCCGGTCGGGCGTGGGCTCGGGCGTGATCGTCGATGCCGGCGGCATCGTCCTCACCAACAACCACGTCGTCGAAGGAGCCGATGAGGTCACCGTCGAACTGCCCGACGGCCGCGAGTTCAAGGCCACCGAGATCAAGACCGATCCCGAAAGCGACCTGGCCGTGGTGCGGCTGGAAAACGCCAAGGACCTGCCCGTGGCGAAGCTCGGCGATTCCGACAAGCTCGACATCGGCGATTGGGTGATCGCCATCGGCACTCCCTTCGAGCTGGAGACGACCGTCAGCGCCGGCATCATCAGCGGCAAGGGCCGCGAGCTCGGCACCATCCGCCGGGCCAAATTCCTGCAGACCGACGCCGCCATCAATCCGGGCAACTCGGGCGGCCCGCTCGTGAATCTCGCCGGCGAAGTGGTGGGCATCAATACGGCCATCGCCTCGAATAGCGGCGGCTACCAGGGGATCGGCTTCGCGATCCCGATCAACCTCGCCAAGTGGGTGAGCGAGCAGCTCATCGCCAAGGGTGCGGTTGAGCGGGGCTATCTCGGCGTGTCGATCAGCCCGCTCGACAAAGACATGGCCGCCAAGCTCGGCATCCAAGACCGCAAGGGCGCCCTCGTGACGGAAGTCATGGATGGCACGCCGGCGGCCGACGCGGGAGTGCAGGAGCTCGACGTGATCACCGCCTTCGACGACCAGTCGGTCGATGGGCCGCGGTCGCTGCAGGAGGTGGTGGAGCGGTCGGGCATCGGCAAGCCCCACAAGCTCACGGTGCTGCGCGACGGCAAGCCGCTGACGCTTTCCGTCTCGGTCAAGCCGCTCCCCGACAAGATCGCCAAGAGCGGCGGCGGCCTGCGGAAGCCGCAGGGGGGCGAGGAGACCTATTACTCCGAAGACTTCGGGATCGAGGTCCGCGACAAGACGTCGGTTCCGGAAGATGCCTATGAGGGCTTCGAGGGCGTGCTCGTCGATCGGGTCGACCCCGACGGCGTGGCCGCCGAGGCGGGCATCGGCCCCGGCGTGCTCATCCGCAAGGTGGACCGCACGCCGGTGAAGAGCGTCGGCGAATTTGCGGAGGCGCTCGAGAAGGCGTCGGCCGAGGAGGGTGTGGTGCTGCAGGTTCGCACCCCACGCGGCAACGCCGTCATCCTCTTGAAAAAGAACGGCTAGGTGCGACGCTAGCCGTCACCATGGCCACTCTCGGCGTCAACATCGACCACGTCGCCACGATCCGGCAGGCGCGGCGCACGGTCGAGCCCGACCCGGTGTGGGCGGCCGCGCTCGCCGAGCTCGGTGGCGCCGACGCGATCACGGTGCACCTCCGCGAGGATCGTCGCCACATCCAGGATCGCGATCTCGAGGTCTTGCGCCGCACCGTGCAGGTGAAGCTCAACCTCGAGGCCGCGATCGCGCCGGCGATGATTGAGATCGCCTGCCGGGTGAGGCCCGACCAGGTGACGCTCGTGCCGGAGAAGCGCGAGGAGATCACGACGGAGGGCGGCCTCGACGTGGTCACCCACAAGGCGGCGACGGCCGAGGCCGTGAGGCGGCTCCACGAGGCGGGCATCGCCGTCTCGCTCTTCATCGACGCCTGCCCGCGGCAGATCGATGCGGCCGTGGATCTGGGCGTGGAGGCGGTCGAGCTTCATACCGGCGAATATGCCAATGCCACGACGGACAAACTCCGCCACGAGCGGCTGGTGGAGCTCTCCCGCGGCGCGGCGATGGTGCGGCAGGCCAAGCTCGCCTTGAACGCGGGCCACG
Source organism: Pirellulales bacterium (assembly GCA_044342075.1). Lineage (GTDB taxonomy): Bacteria > Planctomycetota > Planctomycetia > Pirellulales > UBA1268 > RGVT01. Next base: position 8,580 of record JBIIQM010000015.1, on the reverse strand, counting down.
GGCTCACCTACCGCAACGTCGTGCCGGTGGCCCGGCTGGAAGGAATGGGCGAGCTCAACATCGGCCATTCGATCGTGTCGCGGGCCGTCCTCGTGGGCTTCACGCAGGCCGTCCGCGAGATGAAGGCCCTGCTCCAGTAGGACAGGCTTCAGCCTGTCTCCAAGCAGGCTTCAGCCTGTCATGCAATTCGACAGGCTGAAGCCTGTCCTACTGGGGGATAGGCCACGAGAGCGATTTGTGGTCTGCTAACGACCCCAGGAATGGCCGCAGCGCGGTCGGCGAAAGGAGTCGCAGATGCAATCGGCGGATATAGCGGAAGATCCCCAGTCCCCCGGCTGGGTTCGCGATGCCCGGCAGGTGATCCGCGACGCGCCGGACGATTTTTTCCGCGTCAATCCGCTTCGCTACTGGGCCGACTTCCTGCTCGCGCTCGCGCTCGCCTATTCGAGCGCCACGGTCTACCTCGTCTCGCCGCTTGGCTCCTGGCCGCAGCTGGTCGCCTTTCCGATCGCCGTTTTCTGGCTCTACCGGCTCGGATCGCTCGTCCACGAGGTGTGCCACCTCGGCCACCACGAGATGCGGGCCTTCAAGGTGGCCTGGAACGTGCTCGTGGGCACGTTCACGCTCACCCCCTCCCCCTTCTTCACGCGCCACCATCGCGATCACCACAGCCAGCGGATGTATGGCACGCCCGATGACCCCGAGTACGTCGCCAACGTCCTCGAAGGGGGCAACTGGCGCAGCGCTCTCGGCTACGGCCTCTACATGCTCGTCTTCCCGCTGCTCGTTTTCCTGCGGTTTCTGCTCGCGCCGCTGACGTTTCTCCACCCGCGGCTGCGGCAGCTTGTGCTCGAGCGGGCCAGCTCCCTCACGCTCAACACGCACTATCGCCGCCGGATCACCGACTTCGACCGCAAGGCGATCATGGCCGTCGAGCTGCTCTGCTTCGTGCGGGCGGCGTTCATCCCGCTTTCCATCTATCTGGGCGTCGCGCCGCTGAGCCGCATCCCGCTGCTCTACCTGCTCGGACTCACGACGTTCATCATGAACCAGATGCGGCAACTGGCCGACCACCACTTCGCCGGCGACGGCACGGCCGTGGACGTCGAATCACATATCCTCGACTCCTGCAACTTCCCGGGCCACGATCCGCTCACCTGGCTCTTCTTCCCCTTCTCGATCCGCTTCCACGCCCTGCATCACCTCTTCCCGTCGATGCCGTATCACAACCTCGAGGCCGCGCACGAGCATCTCGTGAGGCATCTCCCGGCCGATTCGCCGTATCTCGGCCTCGACCAGCCCGGCTGGTGGGCCGTGGCCCGGCGCACCGTCTTCGGGCCGGTAGGGTAGGCTTCAGCCTGCCATGAATCCCAGGTAGGACAGGCTTTAGCCTGTCATGAATCCCAGGTAGGACAGGCTTTAGCCTGTCATAAAACGTGGCAGGCTAAAGCCCGCCCTACTTGTGCTTGCCGCGCGGCTTGAACTTTCGTTTGAAATGGGCCGGCTTGCGGCCCTGCGGCGGCCGGTCGGGCCGTTCGATCTTCTCGATCACCGGCTGCGGGGCGGGCTTCGGCGCGAAGTGGTGCAGGATCGCCGCCGCCACCTCCGTCGGCGTGTAGCCCTGCTCGAGCAGCCGCTCGACGACGAGTGTCTGCTTGGGGAATTCCCGCGACTCCAGCGTGCCGCGGAGCTTTTCGTAGAGCGCGTCGGACCGGCGGCTCTCCACCGCCTCCACGCTCGGCACGTGCTCGCGGCGGATCCGCGTCTTCGTAAATCGCTCGATCGACTGCAGCTTGTAGATGCCGGCGCCGGAGACGAGCGTGATCGCCCGTCCCTTGCGGCCGGCCCGGCCGGTGCGGCCGATCCGGTGGACGTAGTCCTCGGCGTCGTAAGGCAGGTCGTAATTGACGACCAGTTCGAGGTCGTTCACGTCGATGCCGCGGGCGGCCACGTCGGTCGCGACGAGAAACTCGAAGGCCCCCTTCTTGAAACTATTCATCACGCGGGTGCGCTGGGCCTGCGCCATGCCGCCATGGAGCCGCTCGGCCGAGCAGCCACGGGCCACGAGCGCGTCGGCGAGTTCCTCCACCATGTGCTGCGTGTTGCAGAAGATCACGCCGCTCTTGACGTCGTGGAAATCGATCAGGCGCGAGAGGGCGTCGAACTTCGCGTGATGCCGCACCTCGTAATAGACCTGCTCGACGAGCGGCGGCCCGGCCACCACCTTCTGCTCGATCTTCACGGTCTTCGCATCGCGCGAGTGCTTCCGCACGAGCGCCTGGATGGGGGGCGAGATCGTCGCGGAGAAGAAGACGGTCTGCCGCTCGGCCGGTGCGGCGGCCAGGATCTTTTCGATGTCGTCGCGGAAGCCCATGTCGAGCATCCGGTCGGCCTCGTCGAGGATCAGCGTCGTCGTGGCGGAGAGATCGAGCGTGCCGCGGTCCATGTGGTCGGTGAGCCGTCCCGGGGTGCCCACCACGATGTGGGCCCCGCGCTTGAGCTCGGCGAACTGCCGCTCGTACGGCGCGCCGCCATACACCGGCACCGACCGCACGCCCTTCCGAAAGGCGGCGAGCTTGTGGACTTCGTCGGCAACCTGCGTGGCGAGCTCGCGGGTGGGCACGAGGATCAAGACCTGCGCGGTGCGGCCCGACGGATCGACCCGCTCGATGGCCGGAATGCAGAAGGCGGCCGTCTTGCCGGAGCCGGTCTGCGACTGGCCGACGACGTCGTGCCCCTCGAGGAGCAGCGGGATGGTGGCGGCCTGGATCGGCGAGGTCTCCTCGAAGCCGAGCTTTTCGACGGCCTTGAGCAGTTCGGGCGAGAGACCGAGCGTGGCGAAGGGAACGTGGCCGGGGCGGGATTGCGAATCGGCGGGCGGGGGAGCCTTGGGCTCGGCCATTCAGGAGGCTGCTTTCAAAGGGGGGCGGCACGGCGGAAAACACAAATCCTACCACCGCTTTGCCGCCCGTCCGATTTTTCAGTCGCTTGGCGCGTCTTCTGCGGCTCTTATGCTCGTCTATCGGCCCTCTCCTGCCGCCCGTTCCCCCTTCCCCAACACTCGAAAGACCCACGTGGTCAACGACGACTTGCTGCGGCGCGACGTCCGGCTCCTCGACGGCAAACTCGATGCCGTGATCGTGGAAGAGGCGGGGCCCGAAGCTTCGGCGCTGGTGGCCGAGATTCGCCGGCTCGCCCGCGATCGCCGCGAGGGCGTGCACGACGCCGAAAGGGCGCTGGCCGCCAAGATCGAATCGCTCGACACGGCCCAGGCCCGGATCGTGACCCGCGCGCTCTCCATCTTTTTCGACCTCGCCAACATCGCCGAAGATCGGCAGCGAGTCCGCGTGCTCCGCGAGCGGGAGCGGCTCCGCCATCCGCAGCCGCTGGGCGAATCACTCGCCGCGGCCATCCAGTCGCTCGCCGCGAGCGGCCTCTCGGCCGACGACGTGCAGCGCGAGCTCGACAGGCTCTCGGTCGAGCTTGTCTTCACCGCCCACCCCAGCGAGGCCAAGCGTCGCTCGATCCGCGCCAAGCTGCGGCGGATGCGGCAGAGCCTCCAAGGGCTCGATCGCGACGATCTCCTGCCGCGCGAACGCGCCGAAATCGAAAGCAGCCTCCGCTCGGAATTGGCGATTCTCTGGGAGACCGAGTTTCTCAAGGCCACGCGGCCGACCGTGCTCGACGAGGTGGGCCGCGGCCTCTCGCTCATGCCGCGGATCTGGGACGCCGTGCCGCAGGTGCACGAATCGCTCCGCCGCGGCCTCGCCGAGGCCTATCCGGGCCATGCGTTCCGCATCCCTCCGTTCCTGACGTTCGGCTCCTGGATGGGGGGCGACCGCGACGGCAATCCGTTCGTCACCGCCGACATCACCGAGACCACGCTCCTGCAATTGCGCACGGCCGCCATCGACGCCCACCTCGACTGGTGCTCGCGGCTGCATGAGATGCTCACGATGTCGCTTCACGAAGCGCACGGCGCGGCGCCGCTCGAGCAGCGGCTCACCTTGCTCGCCGCCCAGTGGCCCGACCTGGCAGCCTTGCTCGAGGGCGTGCCGCCCCACGAGGCCTATCGCCGCTGGCTGAGGATGATCCATTTCCGGCTCGAATGCTCGATGGCCGCGACCCTCGCCGAGCCGCTCGCGGCGGGCGCCTACCCCTCGGCCCGCGAATTCGAGGCCGACGTGGCCATGCTCGTCGACTGCGTGGCCCGCGACCACGGCCTCTCCGACAACGCGCCGGCCCGCCGCTGGCTCGATCTCGTCCGCGCGTTCGGGCTCCACATGACGCGGCTCGACGTGCGGCAGGATGCCCGCGCCTACCAAGACATCATGGCGGAGATCCTCGGTGCGGCGGGAGTTGCCGGGGCCGAGGCGCTGCGGTCCGACGACGAGGCCACGAAGGTGCGGCTGCTCACCGACACGCTTGGGAAGGTGGGCTCGGTGGACGAATCGCGGCTGCAACCGCTCGCGATCGACACGCTCCGCCTCTTCACGCTGTTGCACCGGGCGAGCGTGCGGTTCGGTCCCGACTGCCTCGGGGGGGCGATCGTGAGCCTCACGCGATCCCCTGCCGACGTGCTCTGCGTGCTCTGGCTTTGGCGGTGGGCGCAGAAGCAGGCCGCCGACTCAGGCGAGCCCGTCGCCAGCCACGATATCGCGATCGTGCCGCTCTTCGAGAAGATCAACGATCTGCAGCACGCCCACGAGACGCTCGGCACGATCCTCGACGCGCCCGCCTACGCCGCGCACCTCGCCGGCCGCGGCAACCGGCAGATGGTGATGGTGGGCTATTCCGACAGCACCAAGGACGGCGGCTATCTCGCCGCCTGCTGGGGATTACAGTCCGCGCAGAGCCGGCTGCATGCGGCCGCGGCGGCTCGCGGCGTCGCGGTGACGTTTTTCCACGGCCGCGGCGGATCGCTCGGCCGCGGCGGCGGGCCGGCTGCCCGCGGCATTCTCTCGCTGCCGCCCGAGGCGCTCGACGGATCGCTGCGGCTCACCGAGCAGGGCGAGGTGCTGGCCGAGCGGTACGACGACACGGAGATCGCCTGCCGCCATCTCGAGCAGGTGTCATGGGCCACGCTCATGGCCTCGGCGGGCCGGCGCACCGACCCGCAGCCCACCTGGATCGCGGTCATGGACCGGATGGCGGCGCGATCCTACGAGATCTACCGCGATCTCGTCGATCAGCCCGGGTTCATCGACTACTTCTCGCAGACCACGCCGATCGACGACATCGAAACCCTGCCGATCGCCTCGCGTCCGGCCCGCCGGCGCGGCCAGCGGACGCTCGACGACCTGCGGGCGATTCCCTGGGTCTTCGCGTGGACGCAGAGCCGCTGCATGATCCCGGCCTGGTATGGACTGGGCACGGCGCTCGTCGAGGTGAAGTATGAAGACCGCCACGCCTGGCAGACGATCTGCGACATGTATCGCCAGTGGTCGTTCTTCCAGGCGACGATCGACAACGCCACGCTGGCCCTCGCCAAGGCCGACATGTACATCGCCCAGCGGTATTCGGAGCTCACGACCGACGGCGACGTCCGCCGCCGGATCTGGCAGCGGATCGCGGCCGAGCGCGACCGCACGCGGCAGGCGATTCTGGACATCGTCGGCGGCGGCGAACTCCTCGCCACCACGCCCTGGTTTCAGAAGTCGATCGAGGCCCGCAACCCCACGATCGACCCGCTCAACCTGATCCAGATCGAATTCATGCGCCGACGTGCGGCAAGCGGACCCGACGCTCCCCTGGACGAGTCGCTCCGCGACCTCCTCCGGCTCTGCGTGCAGGGCATCGCGTCAGGCATGCGCACCACCGGCTAAGTTGGACAGGCTTCAGCCTGTCTCAGGCAGACCGCTTCCTGCGGAAGCGGTCTAGAAGCGACAGGCTGAAGCCTGTCCTACTCAGAGGTCGCCTTTAAGGGCGAGTTCGTGGAAGTAGTGGCCCACCTTCTTCTGGTTCTTGAGTAGCCAGTCGATCGAGGGCTCGTTGTTCATCGCCTTGCGGATGGCGTTGAACGTGGCCTCGCGGTGGGTCTTGAAGAGCACTTCGTGGTCGATCTTCGTCTTGGCGTCGCCCGCCGAGGGATCGAGCCAGACGGCCACGATGATCCCGATGTCGTTGACCTTGTTCTTCGGGATGTGCCCCTCGCGCACACTGTCGAGCACGGCGTTGGCCACGGCTGCCTGCACAGTGCCCATGAGAATATTGGTGTAGCGGGCGTTGGGGGCCGTGTATTTGCTCACCATGAGCGTGGCGGGCCGCACCTGCACGTCGCTGTTGAGGATCGCCCAGACGCGGGTGTGCCCCTTCACCTGGTCGCCGATCAGGTTCGCGATCGCATAGCCCACCGGGCCGTCGAGTTCGCCGATCACGACCTCCGGCTCCGCCGCGCTCCAGGCCTCGTCAGCCTCCGCCAGCGCCTCGCCCGTCCGCATGATGATCTTCTTGCCTGCCATCTGCATGATCCTTTCTATGAGGAATGGGGCCGGGAGGAATGGAGCCGGGATTCTACTTTATCGGCAGCCGCGCGACGATCCGCAGCGGGCCGCCGCTGCCGCCGGCGATCTTCATGGGCAGCGCCGCCACGAAGGCCCCCTGCTCCGGCAGCGCAGCGAGCCCCGCGACATTTTCAAAGATCGGCACATTGCCGCCGCAGAGGGCCACGTGCGCCCCGAAGTGGGTCGACGGCCCATGATCGATGCTCGCGGTGTCGATGCCGATCGCCCTGATCCGCCGGTGCTCCACGAGCCACTTCGCCGCCGCCGGCGCGAGGCCCGGAAATCGCAGCTGGGCGACGGCGGCAGGCCCGGTGGCGGCGGTGCCGAGATAGGCCTCACGATCGCCCCACTTCGCGTCCCATCCCGTGCGCAGCATGACGATCACGTCCACGAGCTGGCGGCCGTGGGCCTGCTCCCAGCCGACGAGATCGTCGGCCGTGATCTCATAGACCGCATCGGCGGCGCAGGGCTTCGTCACGTCGACCACGACGGCCTCGCCGACGAGCCGCTCGAGAGGAATTGCGTCGGTCGTCTGCCCCGTCGCGGAGAAATGCCGCGGTGCGTCGAGGTGCGTGCCGCCGTGCTCGGCCGTCGTGAATCGGTTGGCCGCGTAATAGTAGCCCTTCGCGGTCGGGCCGTTGGCGCCGGCCTCGAATTGAAAGCCTCGCTCGGTGGGCCAGTAGATCGTGGCTGCGTCGAACGGATGCGTGAGGTCGATCCAACGACCGGCTGCGAGCGAAGCATCGCGGCCCCGCTCCTGCGCCGACGACGAAGCCACCCCCAGCCCGGCCAGGATGCAGCAGGCGGCGACGACGACGCGCCGCGCGATCATCCGGCGCTCCCGGTCAGCTCCGAGACGCCCGCGTCGACCTCGTCGCGATCGGGGCCGTCGGAATCGCCCACGTCGGGGTCGCGATCGACGTCGATATTCTGCCGCGGCTTGGCCGCGGGCTTCGCCTGGGCGGCTCCGGCGCCCCCCTTCGGGTCTTGCACACGGACGAGCAGCATCTGCTCCACCTTGCCGCCATCGCGGTGCACGAGGATCGTCGTCTGCTGCTGCGTGAGGTTGGAGAGCCCCGCCTCGTAGACCGGCGTCTTCTTGTCGCCGATCGTCCAGGCCGCCCGCTGCGTCTTCTTGTCCACCTTGCCGGAGACGTTTTGCGTGGAGTCGGACACCGCGTCGTAGTAGGTGCCGCGGAGCAGCCCCGCCTTGTCGATCGCGAGGCTCAGAAAAGTGCCCGGGCTCGTCTCCTCCTTGCGGGCCATCGCAAACACGCCGAGGGGCCGCCACTGGTCGTCGTTGGCCACCGTCGCGCTCGCCCCCTGCCCGGCGAGCGTCGCCGCCTGCTGGGCAAATTCCTCGGCGGAGCCAACGCGGGCGCCCTGCACGTACACGCCGTCGTCTTGATAGACGACGTTCGTGCCGTAGTTGTAGGCCACCGGCGCCGTGCCGTAGCCGCCCCAGCCTACGAGGTCGCTCCACGCCAGGCCGGCCATCATGCCCCAGCCGAAGCCGCCCCACCAACCGCCCGGCCACCAGGCGTTGAAGTGGTCGTTGTACCAGCCGCGGCCGCCATACCAGCCGCCGTGATAGAAGTTGTTGCGGATCGCATCGCCGCGATTGGCGAGGCTGTCGATCGAGTAGGGCCGCACGGCGCCCCGGCCGAGACCATCCCGCGCGATCCCCTGGTTGGCGATCCGCTGGAAGTCGGCCTTCGAGAAGTCGCCCCGCGCGATGTTGTGGTCGCCCGCGAAGTGGCCGGCGGCGCCGTCGAGGCCGCCGAACTCGCGCGTCCCATCGAGCGAGCGGCCGCCGTCAAAGCCACGGGTCCCGCCGTCGAAACCACGGGCCCCGCCGTCGAAGTCCCTGGCGCCGCCATCAAAGCCACGGGTCCCGCCGTCGAAACCACGCGCCCCGCCGTCGAAACCGCGGTCGCCCCCATCGAAACCACGACCGCCGTCAAAGCCTCCGCCGTATCCACCGCCGCCCATGTGCGGGCCGCCGTAGCCGCCCATGTGGCCGCCGCCTCCCATGCCGCCCATGTGGCCGCCACCGCCGCCGTGGGCATGCGCGAGC
>JBIIQM010000129.1:0-5680 GCA_044342075.1 Pirellulales bacterium | reverse complement strand
GAATCCTGTTCGCCGACGACGAGACCTCGATCCAGGAGTTGATGCGGATCGAGCTGCCCCGGCTCGGGCACGAGGCCACCGTCTGCCCCGACGGCCGCGTGGCGCTCGCCGCGCTCGACCGCACCGCCTACGACTGCGTGATCGTCGATCTCGACATGCCCGGCGTCGGCGGGCTCGAGGTAATCGCGCGGGTGCGCGAGATTTCGCCCGACACCGAGACCGTCATCATCACCGGCAAGTCGTCGCTCGAAAGCGCCGTCATGGCCGTGCGGCAGGGAGTGTTCGACTACCTCACCAAGCCCTGCAAGCTCGCCGACATCCAGGCCGTGCTCGAGCGGGTGCGCAAGAAGCGGGAGCTGACGGCGCGGCTGCGGGCGCTCGAGGGCCGCGTGCGCCGCGCCGAAGGGGCGACCCAGCTCGTCGGCGGCTCGACCGCCCTCAAACGCGTGAAGCAACTCGTCGCCAGGATCGCCGCGAGCGATTCCAACGTGCTCATTCGTGGCGAGACGGGTACCGGCAAGGAGCTCGTGGCGCGGGCGATCCACGAGGGCAGCCCGCGGTCGGGCGGACCACTCGTGGCCGTCAATTGCGGCGCGCTGCCGGAGCACCTCGTGGAGAGCGAGCTCTTCGGCCACCGCAAGGGCGCCTTCACCGGCGCCGACGAGCACCGCGCGGGGCTCTTCGAGGTGGCCGACGGCGGCACGCTCTTTCTCGACGAGATCGGCGAACTGCCGAAGGCGCTGCAGCCGCGGCTCCTGCGGGCACTCGAAAGCGGCGAGATTCGCCGCGTCGGTGACAGCCATCCGATCACCGTCGACGTGCGAGTGGTCTGCGCCACCCACCGCGCGCTCGAGGAGATGGCCGCCGCCGGCACGTTTCGCGAAGACCTGCTGTTTCGGATCAACACGTTCGAGGTGGCGATCCCGCCGCTTCGCGAGCGGCTCGACGACCTGCCGGCGCTCGTGCAGCATTTCGTCCGCAAGGCGCGGCCGCATGCGCCCCCCGACGCCGTCGTGGCGGAGCCCGAGGTCTTCCAGGTCTTGGAGGCCCACCAGTGGCCCGGCAATATCCGCGAGCTCGCCAACGTGATCGAGCACGCGCTCGTGCTTTGCGATGAGTTGCCGCTCACGGTGTCGCACCTCCCGGCCCGCCTCGGCATCGGCAAACAGCGGCCGGTGGATCCGCCGAAGCCGGTCACCGCTGCCGCAGTCGCTCCCGCCGCTGCCACGCCGCCCGCGGCGCGAAAGCCGGTGAGCCTCCGCGAGATCGAAATGCAGGCCATCCTCGAGGGGCTCGAGCGAAACCAAGGCAACAAGGCCCGCACCGCCGAGGAGCTCGGCATCAGCCTGAAGACGCTTTACAACAAGCTGCACCAGCTTCAGGACGGCGCCGTCGAGCGGTCGGCGTGAAGTGGCAGGCTGAAGCCTACCCTACGTTTTGCGGACGACGCCCACGAGGACGCCGAGAACGCGGGCGTTTTTCACGTAGATCGGCTTCATTGACGAATTCGCCGGCTGGAGCCGGATACGGTCGCGCTCCGGAAACCATTGCTTGAGAGTCGCCTCGCCGTCTTCCGTCTGAGCGACGACGATGTCGCCCGAGTGGGCCGACTGCTTCTTCTGGATCACCACCCAGTCACCATCGGCGATTTGGGCATCGATCATCGAGTCGCCCATCACCTTCAGCACGAAGTGGTTGTCGCGGTTGAAGAGATCTTCGAAGTCGATCCGCTCCGTCTGCTCTTCGGCGGCCCGCAGCGTGCCGGCGGCCACCCAGCCCGCCAAGGGCAGGCCGCGTAGATGGGCCGGCTCGGTCACGAGCTCGATCGCGCGGGACATGTTTTTGCCGCGGGTGATCAGCCCCTTGCGCTCGAGGGCCTTCAGATGGCAGACCACACCGTTGGGCGAGCGAATCTTGAAGGCATGGCCGATCTCGCGGACCGTCGGGCCAAACCCGCGGGAATGAATCTTGTCGCGGATGAAGGCATAAATCTCGAGCTGTCGCTCCGTCGGAGCGTCGCTGCCCTCGCTTTCCGCGGTCATTGTGGCCGGGAGCAGACTATTGAGTGCCGAATGGCTGCCCCGCAGCGGCCCCGCCTTGGCTCGTCGACCGGGCCCACGTGCGGCACGGGCAGACTTCTTTCGTGGGGCAGTTTTCGCGGTCACCTTGGCATTGATGGCTTTGGGCATTTGTGTCGGCTGGGGCCGCTCGCGGGGTGTGTGGGGAAATGTCGGCTGGACGCCAGTATCTTACTATACGGCCGTTCAACGACAAGCCCACCTCTCTTTTTTCTTTCCGAATTCGGCCCGGCCCCCGCCCCGCTACACTACCGATGTCGCTGAATCGGCGATTTTCGGCACCAACGGAGATTTTCCAGCCCATGTTGTGCAGCCCTTCGGAGCGGTTCTCCTCGCGTTTTTCCCCGATCCTGTCGCTGGTGGCAGTCCTGCTCATCGCGGCCCATGGTGCCGCCGAGCCGGCGGCCGTGGCGGAGGAAAAGCCGGCGGCCGCCAAGCCAGCGAAGAAAAAGGCGACGGCGGTGATCGCCCACCTGACGCTGGCCGGAAAACTGCCCGACGGCGTGGGGCAGGGGGGGCTGCTGGCCGACGTCTCGCCCCATCTGCATCGAATCGTGGAGCGACTCGACAAGGCCGCGGAGGATAGCCGCGTGAAGGGGGTCTTGCTGTCGATCGAATCGCCAGACATCGGCCGGGCAAGAGCCGAGGAATTGCGGGCCGCGATCGCGCGAGTGCGGAAGGCGGGCAAGCCCGTCGCCGCCCATCTCGTTGGCTCGGCCCCGGTCCACTATATGGTGGCCCTGGCCTGCGACTCGATCACGATGCCGCCGGCGGCCACGCTCGAGATCACCGGCGTGAGGGCGGAAGTGACCTTCTTTAAGGGTATGCTCGACAAGCTCGGCGTCGAGGCCGAGATTCTTCAGGTGGGCGAATTCAAGGGGGCGGGGGAGCCACTCACGCGCACCTCGATGAGCCCGCAATTGCGCGCCCAGTATGAAAGCTTCATCGGCGACCTTTACGAGCAGCTCGTGGAGCGGATCGCGGCCGACCGCAGGCTCTCAGCGGAACGGGTGCGCGAGCTCGTGGACATCGGCGTCTTCACGCCGGAGGCCGCCCGCGAGGCGAAGCTGATCGACGCCGTGGGCTACGAAGACGAGGTGGCCGCCGCCCTCGCCGCGAAGGTGAAGCTCGACGATCCGAAGATCGCCCGCGACTACGCCGAGCGCAAGGTCGACAACGACTTCTCCGGCCTCGGCGGCCTCGTGAAACTCGCCGAGCTGCTTTCGGGCCAGGGCAAGCAGGCGCCGACCGGCAAGGGCAAGCAGATCGCAATCGTGCACGTGACCGGCGAGATCAAGGAGGGGAAGGGCACCGACGACCTGCTCGCCGGCGGCTCGGCCGGGAGCGACACCGTGATCGAGGCGATCCGCGACGCTGCGAAAGACGACCAGGTGGCCGCGATCGTGCTGCGGATCGATTCCCCCGGCGGCTCGGCGCTCGCGAGCGACCTGATCTGGCGGGAGGCGGAGCGGACGAAGAAGCCGGTCGTCGCCAGTCTCTCCGACACCGCGGCCAGTGGCGGCTACTACATCGCCGTGGCCGCCGACCGCATCGTGGCCGCCCCCGGCACGCTCACCGGATCGATCGGCGTGGTGGGGGGCAAGATCGCCGTCGGCGGTGCGCTCGAGCGCTATGGCGTGCATACCGACGTCGTCAGCAAGGGTCGAAATGCCGGCTGGCTTTCAACGCAGACGCCCTTCACCGCCGACGAGCGGGAGGCGTTTCTCGGCACGATGAAAGACGTCTACCGGCTCTTCACGACGAAGGTGGCCAAGGGCCGCAAGCTCGACGTGGAAAAGATGCCCGAACTTGCCGAGGGCCGCGTCTATACCGGACGCATGGCGAAGGAGGCCGGCCTCGTGGACCGGCTCGGCACGCTCGACGACGCGATCGACGAGGCGAAGGAACTGGCAGGCATCAAGGACGACGAGGAGGTGGAGCGGGTGCTGCTCCCCGAGCCGCGCGGGTTGTTCGATGACCTCTTCGGCATGAAAGGCCTGCCGGGAACGCCGACGGCCGAATCGCTGGTGCTGGCCGGACTCGCCAAGGCTCCCGGCATGGGCGGGATCGCCGCGTCGACGCAGGCCCTTTTGCAGCTTGCATCAGGCCGGCCGCTGATGATGCTGCCCGCGCGGGTCAACATCCGCTGACCAGTAGGACAGGCTTCAGCCTGTCTCGTAGACCCGACCCGCTTCGGAACGAAGCGGTCTGTGGCAGGCTGAAGCCTACCCTACCAGGCGAAGTGGGCAAACGCCTTGTTCGCGTCGGCCATGCGGTGCACGTTGTCGCGCTTGGTGACCGCCGCGCCTTCACGCTTGTAGGCGGCGATGATTTCCTCGGCGAGCTTCTCGTGCGTGGCGCGGCCCTTCTTCTCGCGAACGGCCTGCAGCATCCAGCGGATGCCGAGCGACTGCTGGCGGTTGCGGTTGACCTGCATCGGCACCTGGTAGGCGGCACCGCCGACGCGCTTCGAACGCACTTCGACGGAAGGCTTCACATTGTCGAGCGCCCGGTTGAACACCTCGATCGGCTCGGCGTCGGTCACCTTCTGGGCGACGATCTCCATCGCCTTGTAGAAGACCTGCTGGGCGACGCTCTTCTTGCCGTCGACCATGAGGCAGTTGATGAACTTGCTGGCGAGGAGCGACCCAAAACGGGGGTCGGGGATGAGCTGCTCGCGGCTGGAGGTGATCTTTCCCATGGCTTCGTTGTCTGAGGACTAACCCTTCCTAAACTAACCCTTCTTGGCACCGTAGAGACTGCGCGACTGCTTGCGGCCCTGCACACCGAGCGTGTCGAGGGCACCGCGGACAATGTGGTAGCGAACGCCGGGGAGGTCGCGGACACGACCACCGCGGACGAGCACGATCGAGTGCTCCTGCAGGTTGTGCCCTTCGCCCGGGATGTAGACCGTGACTTCCTTCTGATTCGAGAGCCGCACGCGAGCGATCTTCCGGAGGGCCGAGTTCGGCTTCTTCGGCGTCATCGTGCGGACCTGCAGACACACACCGCGCTTCTGCGGGCAGCGGTCGAGCACCGGTGACTTGGAAAACTTCCGCTTCGGGCGACGGCGGCTGCGGACAAGCTGGCTGATCGTGGGCATACCGAGGAATTCGTTGGGGAACGGGACGTTCGCCGCCAAAGATGGCGGGAGCCCCAAAGAGTAGCCGAAAGCCGAGGCCAACAAAAGCGGGGGGCAAAAACCGGCGGTCAGGACGCAGGCCGGTGAAAAATCTCGCCACGGCCGCCGGTGAGCAGGTCGCCGTGCCATTGCTGCCAGATTCCGGCGAAGAAGCGGCCGCAGTCGAGGCCCGCGGGCTCGAAACCGAGCCGACGGAGCCGCCCGGCCAGCAGCTGTAAAAACGTCGGCGCCCAGGCCGATCCACGACGAAAGGTCGGGGGCACCGCGGGCACCGGACCACCCGCGATAAGCGAGCCCCGCCGCATGCCCATGCCCGACCTGCGCCCGACTTCACCGGCCACGAGCACCGTGCCCGCCCGAAGTTCGAAGGCGGCCGCCTCGCCGCAGCCGCCGCCGATCGCCAGGATCCCGCGGCGCATTCTCGCCCCGGCCAGACTCCCGGCATCGCCGCCGATGATCA
>JBIIQM010000014.1:0-53274 GCA_044342075.1 Pirellulales bacterium | reverse complement strand
CCTTCGTGGGTGGCACCCATCGCACCGTACCGCTGCCTTTGCGAGAGCGGCTCGCTTTCTCGGCGGAGCAGGCGGCCGATGCGCTCAGGCGTTTTCGCGATCGCTTCCCAGGCCGCGAGTGTGTGCTCCTCTCCACGTGCAACCGCGTGGAGTTTTATGCCGCCGGCGAAAGCGATACCGCGCCGCCGCCCCGCGAGCAGCTTGTCTCCTTTCTGGCGGAATGCCGCGGGATCGATGCGAGCCTCCTGGGCCCGGTGCTTTCCGGCGAAAGCGACGAGGCGGTCGTGCGGCACCTCTTCAGCGTGGCCTCCGGCCTCGACAGCATGGTGCTCGGCGAGCCACAGATCGTGGCGCAGGTGAAGCAGGCCTGGGCGCTCGCGCAAGAGAGCGAGACGGCCGGCCCGCTCACGGCCGGCATGTTTCAAGCGGCGCTTCGCACCGCGAAGCGCGTGGCCAGCGAGACGGCGCTCGGCCGCGAGCGGCTCTCGATCCCGAGCGTGGCCGTGGCCGACTTCGCCCGGGGCGTGTTCGAACGGTTCGACGACAAGCGGGTGCTGCTCATTGGCGCTGGCAAGATGGCCCACGAGACGCTCCGCTACCTCCGCGAGGCCGGCGCCCGCGAGATCGTCGTCTTGAACCGCACGGCCGAGCGGGCCGATCGACTCGCCGAAAGGCTCGGCGGCCGCCCCGGTACGTTCGCCGAGCTGGCCGCGGAACTCGCCGCAGCCGATCTCATCGTGAGCACGACCGGCGCGAGCGAGCCCGTCGTCACGCTCGACATGTTTGGCGCCGCTGAGCGACGCCGCGAGGGACGGCCGCTCGTGGTGCTTGACCTGGCGATGCCGCGCGACTTCGACCCGCGGATCGGCGGCCGGCCCGGCGTCTGGCTCTATTCGATCGACGACCTCGGCGCGGCCTGCGAGGCCAATCGCAAGAGCCGGCAGCGGGAGATGCCCGCGGCGCTGGCGATCATCGACGAGGAAACCCGCCGGTTCATGGGCGACCTCCACCACCGCTCGACGGCGCCGGTGATCGAGCAACTGCGTGCCGGCTGGACGGAGACGGGCGATGCGGAGCTCGAGCGGCTCTTCAAACGGTTGCCCGGGCTCGACGAGGCGGCACGGGCGGAGATCCGGCAGTCGTTCGAGCGGTATGCGGCGAAGATGCTCCACCCGCCGCTCACGTCGCTCCGCAACGAAAGCCACTCCGGCCCGCCCCACGGGCTGCTCGACGCCCTCAAGCGGCTCTTCGATCTGAAAGAGTAGGACGGGCTTTAGCCTGTCATCGTTTTACCGGCAATACGACAGCGCGAGCAGGGCGTAGCTCGTGACGAGATTCGGGTCGCCCTCCATCCACCGCGGGTTTTCATTCACCCACGATCCGTCCGGCTGCTGGCGGGCGAGGATCGTGTCGGAGAGTTCGCTGCGCCAGGCGTGCTGCTTGCCCGCCGCGTCGGTAAACGACTCCTCGCCGAGCACGTCGAGTGCCTTCGCCGCCGTGTGGAAGTAATAGTAGAGACCGGCGGTGCCCATGCCGGGGTTCTCGGCAAACGTATAGTGCTTCTGCAGCCACGAGATCGCCGCCTTCACTCGCGGATCGTCCTTCGTGAGGCCGGCGAAGATCATGCTCTTGAGGCCCGCGTAGGTCATCGAGCCGTAGCTCCGCAGGCCGCCGTTGGGCGTCGGGCCCGCCTGGCTCTCGCCGCCGGCGGCGGGCGTGTAGTAGAAGCCGCCGTCGGGGTTCTTGGCGGGGAAGGGGAGCGTGTTGTTGGGACCTTCGAGGTTTTGCGTCCGCGACACGAAGACGAGCGCCCGCTGGATCGCCGGGTCGTCGGCGCCAGTGCCCACGCTCCGCAGCGCCTCGATCAGAAACGACGTGTTCGAGAGGTCGGGGCGGTTCTTTTTGCCGTATCCCGCGCCGCCGTAGGCGGGATCGGCGGGACCGGGGCCCTCGCCGTCGTCCCACTGCAATCCCTTTACGAAGGCCTCGGCCGCCTTGATCTCCTTGTCGTAGCGGCCGTCGGTGTTGCAGGCCGCCAGCGCGAGCATCGCGATCGACGTCTCATAGTTGGCCACGGGCGACTCGGGCGGATGGATGCCACCGTCGGCATTCTTAAATTTCATCAGGTAGGCGATCGCGTTCTTGACGGCGGGCGCATCGGCGGGTGTGCCGCTCTTCACGAGCGCGGTGACGGCCAGCGCCGTGATCGCCGGGCCGGCCTGCGAGGAAAAGCTGCCGTCCTGCGCCTGCCCCTGCTCGACCAGGTATTTCGCAGCCTTCTCGATCGACGCCTTGATCGCGGCCGGTTCGGCGGCCCGGGCGACGGTCACGAGGCAGGTGATGGCGATCACCGTAGCGGAACCGAAAAACGAACGACGAAACGAATGCATGGGGGACCTCCGGCGAGAAGTATACGGGGCTGGAACCGTCAGAGCACGGATGCGGCACTATGGCAAAGCCGCCATTTCGCCGCCGGCGCGGGTCGCCAGGGCGCGAAACGTGTCGAGGTCGACGTCGTCCGCGAGCGGTCGAACCGAGCCATCCGCGTTGAGAAAGTTGCATACTCCCGGATGCGGTGAAAAAAAGCCGCTGGGGCTGTTGTCCGCCTGGTTTGGCTTGCTGTTGCGGATGTGGCAGGTCGTCTGGACGTTTGCCGGCCGATAATTCTGCGATCGGTGCGAATAGCCCAACTGTTGCCACCAGCCTTCCGCATGGACAACTTCGCTGCGGGTGATGCTCCCCAGCCAGGTCGCCTCGGCCATCCGGCTCATCCGTTCCCCGATGCACACGGTCTTCGATGTGCCGTCCGAAATCTGCCCGATGCGTATCCGGCTGTTGCGAAAGAAAGTGCCGTTAAAGGCACCATTTTCTTCATGGTCGTTCCGCCCGAGCACGCCCGCGTACGACGAGACCGGGGCCCGCGTGATGACGGTGCCGGCGCCGGACAACGTGGTCGCAGAGCTCGACTCGCCGTAGTCCAAGACATCGATCAGCCGCGGGCTGTTATCGCCCGGGCAGACGTAGAGCTTCACCACGGCGGCTTCCGACCGAGCGACGTCATTCCGGCTGTCCATGATGGGTAACGACAGATCGAGCTGGCTGAAAAGAGTGCTTTCTTCTGTGTAGGGAAGGATGAAGGCGAAGAAACTCCAGCCCGGCTCGAAGAAGCTCGGCGTCGTCGTGGTCAGCGTTCGCCAGCCGACGTTTCCCGGCGCACTTCCGGATGTAAACGCAGGCGGGAAAGACCGTCTTGCGTCGTGGAAGTTGTGCAGGGCCAGGCCGGTCTGCCTGAGGTTATTCGTGCAGCTCGTCCGTCGGGCCGCCTCGCGAACGCTCTGCACGGCGGGCAGGAGCAGCCCGACGAGCGTGCCAATGATCGCTATCACGACCAGGAGCTCCACGAGTGTGAAGGCTTTGGGGAGGGACTTCTTCATGGAAGGCAGCGGCGTGCATACGGCGTGCCAAATCGGCAATCGCCGTGCGGTGACGGGTTTCCGCATGATTGCGCGCAGGGATGCGGCAGCCGGACGCGGGCACGCGGGGAAAGATTCGCCGGGGCGGTGGAAAATTCGCCGGCGGTCGCGTTTTCAGACCGGGGCGGTCGGCAGGGCCCGTGGGTAGGCGGGCACCTGGGCCGGCGGCGGGTCGCGGCCTTCCTCCAGCCGCCACTGCTCCCGCTCCTGCTCGGAGGCGTAGAACGTCAGCCAGATCGTCGCGTCTTCAGCTTCGCTCGCGCTACAGTCCCAGTGGAAGAAGTTGTCGGGCATGTCCACCCGCTTTACGGCCGCCGGAAGGATGTCGCGACGGATCAGCGCATAGAGCTCGCGGTCGGAAAGGTGGTCGGTATATTCGAGCACCACCCGCTTGGCGAAGAGATTGTCGATCACCTGCCAGAGCCGCTCGTGCACCTGCTCGTCATCGAGCGTGCAGGCCGGCTGCATGGCGAGCGTTGGCTCGAACCAGCGGGCGATCGGCACCAGCGGCGCCTGCTCCCAGGCGAGCATCGACTCGAGGAACCGGTTCTCAGATTCCGTCGGCAGGAAGCGGAAATCGATCTCGAAGATCGCCTCGTCGAGGTAGGGCTCGATCGCGTCGCGCAACTCGGCGTTGCGGAGCAGGCATTCGACTTCTTCAGGATCGGGATGGTGTGCCAGGGCCATGCGATGCGGTTTCCAGCGGTTCCTCGGTCGCACGCCGCCGACCCACGTCGGCTCCGCGTGCTTCCGAAGACCGACGATACCAACGCCGGAGGCCCGTTCAACGATTTTTCGGGGGTTTTGAGGCCATTTTTCCGGGGTCTGGCCCGCACGACCGCTACGACGTGACGAGTTTCCGCCGCCGCCCAACGCCCCCAGGATTGCCTGGACGCACATGGGGGGCGGCGAAGAGCGGCTCAATCCCCGTTAGTCCGCTTGTTCCACAAGCGGACTACGGCTGGAAGGCTGAAGCCTACCCTACTTGCCCTATAGGCCTGGAGGGCCGGGTACGTTCCAGCGGGCGGAGCCCGCCAAGCAAATCACGGCAGGATGCCGTGGATTTGCGTTAAGCAAGTATGCCCTTCACAACGTGCCCGTGCACGTCCGTGAGCCTGAACTGGCGGCCCTGGTAGCGGAACGTGAGCTTCGTGTGGTCGATGCCCACGAGGTGCATGATCGTGGCCTGCATGTCGTGCACGTGGACGGGATCGGCCGTGATGTTCCAGGCGTAGTCGTCAGTTGAGCCGTAGACATGCCCCGGCTTCGCGCCGCCGCCGGCCAGGAGCCAGGAAAACGCCCTGCCGAAGTGGTCGCGGCCCTTGGGGTTGTTCGGATCACCCTGGCCGAACGGCGTGCGGCCGAATTCGCCCCCCCAGACCACGAGCGTGTCGTCGAGGAGGCCGCGATCCTTGAGGTCTTGGATGAGCGCCGCCGTCGGAGCGTCGGTGTCTTTGCACTGCTCCGCGAGTTGCGTGAAGAGGTTGCCGTGCTGGTCCCAGCCGGCGTGCATGAGCTGCACGAACCGCGTGCCCCGCTCGAGGAGCCGCCGCGCGATCAGGCAGTTGTAGGCAAACGAGCCCTTCGTCTTCACATCGGGCCCGTAGCGGTCGATCACGTGCTTGGGCTCGTCGGAAAAATCGACGAGGTCCGGCACGCTCGCCTGCATCCGGTAGGCCATCTCGTATTGCGCGATGCGGGTGTCGATTTCCGGATCGCCGTAGTCGGCCAGGTGCTTGGCGTTCATCGAGGCCAGGTCGTCGAGCAGCGCCCGCCGCCCCTCGCGGCTCATGCCGGCCGGATTCGCGAGATAGGGCACCGGGTCGCCGGTGTTGCGGAACCGAACGCCCTGATAACGGCTCGGCAAAAAGCCGCTGCCCCAGTAGTAGTCGAAGAAGAGCTGTCCGCAGGTCTTGCCCTTGTCGGACGACGTCATCACGACGAACGCCGGCAGGTCTTCCGTCTCGCAGCCGAGGCCGTAGCTCATCCAGGCGCCCATGCTCGGCCGCCCCGGCACCTGGGCACCGGTAAGGAAAAACGTCACGCCGGGGGCGTGGTTCACGGCCTCCGTGTTCATGCTCCGCACGAGGCAGAGATCGTCGGCCAGCCCGCCGATGTTCGGCAGCATCTCGCTCATCTCCATCCCGCACTGGCCATACTTCTTGAACGGCTTGATCGGTGAAACAACCGGCCACTTCGCATAGCCGCTCGACATCGTGGAGAGTCGCGTCTGACCGCGGACCGTCGCGGGGATGTCTTGGCCGCCGCGAGTTATGAGCTCGACCTTCGGGTCGAAGAGGTCGACGTGCGACGGGCCGCCCCCCTGCCAGAGCATCACCACCCGCTTCGCCTTCGGCTCGTGGTGCGGCAGCCCGGGCAGCCCCGGCATCCCCTTCACGGCTGGCGGCGTCGAGGCCGCTGCCAGGGCATCGCGCTGGAGCAGCGACGCGAGGGCCACGGAGCCGATCCCCATGCCAGCCGAGCCAAAGAGCTGCCGGCGGGTGACACGCTGGACGTTTTCGAGATGCAGGTCGTTCATAATTCTCGACAGGCTGAAGCCTGTCCTACTCGCGGGTGAGGGCTTCGTCGAGGTTGAAGATCGCCAGGCAGACGCTCGTCATCGCGGCGTGGCCGGCCGGGTCGAGCGTCTTGTCGCGGTTGCTCTCGCCGACGGCGAGCAGCTGCTTCGCGGCGTCCATGTCGGTGCCGTAGATCGCGAGCTGGCGAGCGTGCATCCGCTTCAGGGCGTCGAGGTCGTAGGCGGTGGGCTTGCGGCCGACGACGCGACGGAAGGCGTGCGTCAGCCGGCCGTCGAGGTCGCTGGCGGCCTTCATGCTCTTCTCCGCGAGCACCCGTGCCGCCTCGACCCACGTGGGATCGTTCAAGGTCGTGAGAGCGTGCAGCGGCGTGCTCGTCTGGCTCGCCCGGACGGTGCAGGTCTGCCGGTTCGCCATGTCGAACATGTTCGCCGGGCTCACCGTCCGCCGCCAAAACGTATAGAGGCTGCGGCGATAGAGGTCGGGACCGTGCGATGCGGGATAGGTGAAGTCGCGCTCCTTCGTGATCGCCAGTGCCTCCCAGATCTCGTCGGGCTGATACGGGTAGACCGGCTGCCCGCCGATCCGCAGGTCGACGAGGCCGCTCGCAGCGAGGGCCGCGTCGCGGAGCACCATCGACGGCATTCGGAACCGGGCCGCGCGGGCGTGGAGCCGGTTTTCCGGGTCCTTGGCAACGTGCTCGGCCGTCACCTTGCTCGACTGCCGGTAGGTGGCGGTCGTCACGAGGAGCCGATGCATCTTCTTCTGGCTCCAGCCATTTTCGCGGAACTCGACGGCCAGCCAGTCGAGCAGGTCCATGTGCCGCGGATACTCGCTCTGCACGCCCATGTCTTCGGTCGTCTTCACGATCCCCGTCCCAAAGAGCTGCTGCCACATCCGGTTCACCTGCACCCGCGCGGTGAGCGGATGCTCCGGCAGGAAGAGCCACTGGGCCAGTCCGAGTCGGTTTTGCGGAAATCCCTCCGGCAGCGGCGGCAGGAATGCCGGTGCGAGGAACGTGAGCTTCTCCCCGATGGGCGAGAGATAGTCGCCGCGGTCGAGGATCTTCGTCTCCCTCGGCTTCTCGTCGCTCATCACCATCACCCGCGGGATCTGGTCCCCCTTGTATTCGTCGTGGGCCTTCTTCGCGGCGTCAAACTTCACGACCTCGGGCAGATTCGCGACGAGTTTCTTTTTCACGTTGGCGTCGAAGAACCGACGCAGTTCGACCTCGATCTGCTTTTTCTCGGCCTCGGTTCGCTCAGCCTCGGGCTTGAGCAGCAAGGGGGGCAGCGTTCGGGGCAGTTGCTCGCCGTCGGCCGGTTTGCCGTCGGCAAAGAGGCCCGCCTTCCACGATTCGTAGAGGGCTTCGAGTATCGGCTTCGCTTCGGTCTCGAGGGCCCGCATGGCAGCCTCGAGCTCAGCCAGCCTGCGAGTATTTTCCTCGGTGGGCAGCTCGATGATCGGCGGAGCGACGCGGATCCGGGCGGAGAACTGCGTCGGCGTGCCCGTCTCCGGCAGTCGGTTGAAGGCATCGAGCAGGCCGTAGTAATCGGTCCGCGTCATCGGGTCGTACTTGTGGTCGTGGCACTGGGCACAGGCCATCGTGAGACCGAGCCAAGTCGTGCTCGTCGTGTCGACGCGGTCGAAGAGGGTGTTGAACCGCTGCTCCTCCGGAATCGCGCCGCCCTCGCCATTCAAGAGGTGGTTGCGATTGAAGCCGCTTGCAATCTTCTGCTCGATCGTCGCACCCGGGAGCAGATCGCCGGCCAGTTGCTCGATCGAGAACCGGTCGAACGGCGTGTCGGCATTCAGCGCCTTCACCACCCAGTCGCGCCAGATCCACTGCCAGGTGTCGCCGTCCTGCTGGAAGCCGTTACTGTCGGCGTAGCGGGCCGCGTCGAGCCAAGGGAGCGCCATCCGCTCGCCGTAGTGGGGCGAGGCGAGCAGCCGGTCGACAAGTTTTTCATACGCCTGCGGATCGGGGTTGGCGACGAAGGCGTCGACCTCCTCGGGCGTGGGCGGCAGGCCCACGAGGTCGGCGTGGAGCCGGCGGATGAGCGTGGCCCGATCGGCCTCGGGCGACGGCGCGAGCCCCGCCGCCTCGATCTTCGCGAGCACGAAGCGATCGACGTCGTTCCGCACCCAGTCGGACTGCTTCACCTCGGGGGCTGCGGGCCGCTTTGGCGGAGTGAATGCCCAGTGCTGCTCGTAGTCGGCCCCCTCCTTGATCCAGCGGTCGAGGAGCTTTTTCTGTTCTTCCGAGAGCCGCCGATTGGAGTCCGGCGGCGGCATCAAGACGTCGGGATCGGTCGAGTGGATCCGTTCGAGGATCGTGCTCGCACCGGGGTCGCCCGGCACGATCGCGCCGGAGTCGATCGCCGCCTGACGGTCGTCGAGCCGCAGATCGGCCTCCCGCTTCTGGCCATCCTGGCCGTGGCAATAGAAGCAGTTTTCCGACAGGATCGGCCGGATGTCGCGGTTGAATTCGAGTGGCTGCGGGGCCTCGGCTGCCAACGACACCGACAGGCTCGCGGGCCATACCCATATCGCCAGTGCGGCCACAAAAAGCGGACGGCGACCGCGGGAGATTCTCGAGCAACCCATGGAACCTATTCCTCGGGGTTACCCGCGTCGCCGACCCCGCGGCCAAAGGCCGGGGATCGCGGACCGAAAGGTCGATCGGCGGGACGTTTGCGAACTCTCTCATCCTACCATCCAGCCGAGAGCCAAGCCACCGCGTTTTACAAGGGCGTCCAGGCGTCGAACGTAGCGGCTTGGCCGCGGTGGGCCCCGGCGGCGTCGACGAGATTCCACACGATCGCCCGCTCGATGCGGAAGCGTTTGCCGGTCCGTGAGATCCGGATCCCGGAATAGTCGTCGACATAGCCGTCGCGGCGCGTCCGCTCGAGGAGCCGCGCCCGCTCGTCGCGGTGCATCGGCTCGGCCGTGAGCCGCGATGGCGTGCGGGTGAGCGTGGCGGCATCCATCTCCCAGAGTTCGAGCGCTTTTTCATTGCCGTAATTGAGCACCGGGTCGGCCTCGGTGCCGTGCGAGACGACGACCCGCGGTGCGAAATAAAGCCGCTCCGCCTGCTCTTCTGCGGAGCCGGTTCGCGGGATCAAGTCCCGGCCCACCGCCTTCGCGAACGAATCGAGCAGGAGACCCGCGTGGGCCACCCACCGCGGATCGACCCAGGGCGATCCCGCGCCAGTCGTGCTCATCTCCACCACAATTCGTGTACCTTTTGCTGCAATGAACGATTTCCCGATCCCGCCCTCGTGCGACATCCTCGTCATCGGCTCCGGCGCGGCCGGTCTCTTTGCGGCCACGTGGGCAGGGCGACGGGCTCGCGAGTCGGGCCGGCAGCTCAAGATCGTCGCCGTCGACGGGGCCCGCAAGCTCGGCGCGAAGATTCTCGTCGCCGGGGGCGGCCGCTGCAATGTCACGCACTGGCAGGTCTCGGAGGCAGACTACGCCGGCAGCACGCCGCCGGCGATCCGCAAGGTGCTCAAGCGATTCTCAGTCGACGACACCGTGCAGTTCTTCCGCGAGTCGGGCGTAGAGATGAAGCGCGAAGACACGGGAAAGCTCTTTCCAGTCACCGATTCGGCCCGCACCGTGCTCGACGCCCTCGTCCGCGAGGCCCGCGCGGCCGGCGCCGCGCTCGTGCATCCGGCGCGGGTCACGGGCGTGGAGCGCGACGCGGAGGGCTTTCGTGTCGCGACCGACACAGGCGCGATCCAGGCGCGGCGAATCATTCTCTGCACCGGCGGAAAGTCGTTGCCCAAATCGGGCTCCGACGGAGGCGGCTTCGCCCTCGCGACGAGCCTGGGCCACTCGCTCACGGCGCCGATCGTGCCGGCACTCGTGCCGCTCGTCCTGCCGCAAGGCCACTGGATCACCGATCTGTCGGGGCTCACGCTCCCCGCCGAGATCATTCTTTCCGCCGCCAGCGGCAAGCGGATCGTCGCGTTCACCGGCAGCACGCTCTGCACCCACTTCGGCCTCTCCGGACCGAGCGTCCTCGACATCAGCCGCCACTGGCTCGTGGCCCGCGACGCCGACCACACAGTCCGGCTCGCGATGAACTGGCTGCCGGGGCTCACGGCCGACAATGTGGAGCGGTTCTTTCTCGAGCCGCGCGGCCGCGGGGCCCTCGCGATCCTGCGCGATCAATTGCCTGACAGGCTCGCCCGCAAGCTCTGCGAGCTTTCCGGCGCCCCGCCCCAGGGCGACATCCCGCGCGACGCGCGAAAGAAGCTCGTGCAGCTCGTCACGGCCACGCCGCTCGAGGTGGTGGGGGACCGCGGCTTCACCATTGCCGAGGCCACCGCCGGCGGCGTGCCGCTCTCCGAAGTGCGGCTCGAGACGATGGAGAGCCGGATCTGCCCCGGCCTGCATTTCGCCGGCGAAGTGCTCGACGTCGACGGCCGCATCGGCGGCTTCAACTTTCAGTGGGCCTGGGCGAGCGGCTTCGTGGCCGGCTCGGCTGCCGCCGGCGCCTTCGACTCGACCACCTCGTAGCGGAAGCCTCCCTTCCGCAGATCGATCGTGCGGAGCGCACGGCCCTGAGCGGCCGCGGGCTTGGCGACGGGCATCGCATCGAGCAGGCCGCCGACGGCTTCGGCCACCTGCCCGACGGAGATGTCGTCGATTAATCCCGACGGCGATTGCACGATCGCCGAGCGGGTCTTCCACGGATGCCATTTGCTCGGATCGGTCGGTCCATACAAGACCGCCGTGGGCACGCCGAACGACGCCGCGATGTGCGGCAGGCCGGTGTCGACGCCCAGGCAAAGATCCATGCGCGAAATCAAGGAGACCGCCTCGCGGAGCGAGAGGTCGAGCGAATGGTCGCGCACGTGCGCATCGGCCCCGGCGCCCAGGCGGCCACGGATCTCCGCGTGCAACATGGTGTCGTCGGGGGCACCGCAGAAAAAGATCTCGCAGCCGCGCTGCTCGACGAGCCAGCGGAGGATGCAGGCCAACCGTTCGATCGGCCACTCCCGGTGCGGGTCGGTCGAGCGCGGGGCGACGAAGACCCGCTTCCGGCCGCGGCCCACGCCAGCGAGAAGCTTTTCGACCTTCGCGACGGCCGCCGGCGACGTCCAGTTTTCATTGCGGCCGTCATCCACCTCGATGTTGTCGCTCCGCAGAAGATCGAGGAAGAGCTCAGCCTCGTGGCGGTCGCGTCGCAGTTCGACGGCGCGGGTGAGCAGCGGCGCCCAGCGCTTCGACGCAAACCCGATCCGAGCCGGGATTCGAGCGCACCAGACAAGCAGGCTGCCGGCCAGCGATCGCTTGAGCACATACGCCCGCGTGTAGCCCCGACTCCGCAGCCGGGCGGCGAGATCGAACGTGCTTTTGACCATCCAGGGGAGCTTGAAGAAGCCGCGGTGCGGCCGCTTCCAGGTGATGATCTCGTCGATGTAGGGGCAATCGGCGAGCACTTCCCGCGCGGCCGGCTCGACCAAGACGTCGATCGCCGCCTCGGGAAACCGCCGCCGCAGGTTTCGCAGGAAGGGGATCGCGAGCACCGTGTCGCCGATGAACCGATTGCGGACGACGAGGATGCGTTCCGTGCCAGGCGGCGGGCTGAGCTGGACCATGCGTGCGGCGGACCGTTGGCCCGCCCCTCGGGCTAGCGTGCGAATCCGACGAAGAAGCTGAAGAGCTGCTGGCTGTCGTCCTGGGCGTAGGCGACCGGGAAGGCGAAGTCGAGCGCGATCGGCGCCGGGCCCATCGCCGGCAGCGTGATGCGGAGGCCGAAGCCCGGCGCGACGCGCATCTGGTTGATAGCCACGTTCGACTCGACCGTGCCGAAGTCAGTGAAGACCACGCCACGGAGCGTGTCGTCGGCGGTGATCGGGAAGAGATACTCGATCGTGTTGAGCCACTGGAACGGACCACCGATGATGGCGCCGTCCTGCCGGGGGCTCGCCCCGCGGAAGGCGAAGCCGCGGATCGTGTTGTAGCCACCCGCGAAGAAGTTGTCGTAGGCGGGCGTATCGGAGCCCGAGATGCCGAGCACCGAGCCGATCGAGAGCACGTGGCGGCCGGAGCCGTCGGGCCGCTCGTTGAGCAGGAAGTATTGCCGCCCTTCCAGGATGCCGCGTGGGTATTGGAAGGTGCCGATCACCTGCTCGAACTCGAAACTCGCAAGGTGGCCCTGCGTGGGCAGGAACGGGCTGTCGCGGGTGTCGTGGATGATGCCACCGCTGAAACCGTAGACGGCGTTGGTGCCGAGCATGTTTTGGATCGCCGGCGCCAAGACCCGCGGGTTGAAAACATCCACGCTCTCGCCGCGGAAGCCGGTGTTCACCGAGAGATCCGGCGCGAAGGCAAACTGGTATCCCAGCCCGATGCGGCCGCCCGTGCGGGCTTCGGCCCAGTCATAGAAATAGCGGGTGTAGTAGGAGGCGCTCGTGGAGAGGCCGATCCGCGTGTCGAAGAGGTAGGGCTCCTGGAAGGTCGCCGTGTAGCGCTGCAACTGCGTGCCGGGCGCCGCCTCGAGCCGGAACCGCTGGCCGGCGCCGCGGAAGGCGGTGCCGTTGCGGATGTCGTCCCAGCTACGCGGCAGCCGGGTGATGTCGAAATTCTGCTCGTCGATGACGATGTTGCCGACCAGGCCGGCATTGGAGTTGACGCCGGCACCGATCATGAGGCGGCCCGTCTGCGTCTCCTCGGCATCGACGTCCACGACCACGTAGGGCTCGTTGCCCGGAAAAACCTGCATCGGCTGCTCGCCGGCGAAGTTTGGCACCATTCCCGGCTGCATCATGCCGGGGGGCGCGAGACCAGGCTGCACCATGCCCGGTTGCATCATGCCCGGTTGCATCATGCCGGGCTGCATCCCGGGGGCGACCGGCTGCTGGGCGACATACACCGGCGGCTGCTGATAGGCCGGCTGCGGCGCGTTCATCCGCGAATAGTCCACCGCCTCGGGGCCGGTCGGGGCAAGCGGCGCGCCACCCCATCCCTGTGCGGGTGCCGCCTGCGGCGCCATCGGCTGGGGGCTCTGCCCGCGCCAGACGGGGCCATTGGAGGCGGTGGTCGCGCGGGGCGCAGCGGGCGGCCGAGGGGCCATCATCTGCGGTTGGGCGGGCAGCATCGGCGCGGCCGGTGCGGCGGCGGGTTCATCGCTCAGTTGCCCCTCGAGCAAAAGGTCGATGACGGCGTCATCGGCGCTTTCGGGATCGGGGCTCTGGCCGCGGAAGCCGGGGCGGCCGGGCTCGCGGGCGATCTGCTGGTTGCCTTCGGCGGCGTTATCCGGCTTGCTGAAGACGATCCGTGGCCCCTCCCCCTTGGCGGCGTCGGCGAGGAAGAGGCTGCTCGCCTTGAGCCGCCGCTCGTCATCGCGCAGTTTGCGGATGTCGAGGATGTCGCCGGGCCGCAGCGAAAGGCGATTCAAGACGGTGCTGTGCTTCGTGTGCGGATGCTCACCGCGGATCCGCACGTTGATCTTGCCCACGCGGTAGCGCTGCCCCTCGGCCACGTTGTAGACGAGATCGAGCTGGCCGGGCTCCTCGAGAAACCGCGGGTCGGCCTTGATGTCGGCGAAGACGAAGCCGCGGCCGCCGTAGATGTCGCGGATCAGGCCGAGGTCGGCATCCATCTTGGACTGGTTGAAGTGCTCACCGCTCTTGAGCTTGAGATCGCGCCCCAGAAACTCGCTCTTGAACTTGCTGTTGCCGATGAAGGAGACGTTGCGGACGGTGTAGCGCGGGCCCTCGTTGATCACGAATGTCAGCATCGTCCAATCGCGACCGCCCCCCTGCACCACCTCGAGCTCCCGACCCACCTTCGCCTGGAAGAAGCCGAGGCTGCGGTAATAGGCGGTGAGCGCGTCGACGTCTTCGTCGATCTTCTGCCGATCGACGTCGCCACCGAGCAGCCAAAAGATGCCCGGCTTCGACTTGATCTGCGTCAGCAGCCGCGCGTCGGTGGCGATCGAGTTGCCGACGAAGTTCGTCCAGAGCGACTTCTTGCTGCGGCCCTCGTCGATCAGGAAGACGGCCCCCTTGTCGCCCGGCTTGTTGCCTTCCACCGTCGAGACCCGCGCCGCGTCGTAGCCCTTCTCGTGGTAATGCGCCTCGATCCGCCGCCGGGCCTCCTCGACCACATACGGATCCATCGAGTCGCCCACGTCGATCTCGGCCTTCTTCCGCAGCGTGCGGGTGGTGACCTTCTCGTTGCCGATGTATTTCACGTAGCGGAGCATCGGCCGCTCCACCACCTGGAAGATCACGACCACGCCTTCCTTCACGCGCACATACTTCGGATGCACGTCGATGAATTTCCGCGAGCGGTGGAGCGTCCGCACGTCTTCCTCGATCGCCTGCGGGTCGAAGATCTGGCCGGCGCGGGTGACGAGCTTCGGCAGCTTCGAAACCTCGGTGGCATGGTTGCCCTCGATCCGCACCTCGACGATGCGATTCGCGTCGGTCGCGGCGGCGGGGGCCGGCGAACCTGGCACGGCCGGAGCCGGCTCCCCTGGCACGGCGGGGAGCGGCGTCTGAGCCCGCGCGGTGGCGGCCACGAGTGCAACCAGGAGCGCAGCGAGGACCCGGCGGCTGGAATGCGGCATGGTGGAAAGGGTGGTGCGCAAGGGCATCGGCGGTGCGGGCTCGGGGTGCGGTCGCGGCAGCCGGGGAGAAATAGCCGCGAAGCCCACGCTGCCACAAGGCGAAAACTGTCCCTGCGCCGCGGTCTTTCCCGGAAGGCGATCCTTGACTGGCCCCCGCAAACTCCGGTAGTTTTTCCAGGTTGCCCGTCTTTTCAGCGGATTTCGCACGGCCCGGCGCGAGCGTCGGGGGCATGGCTCCGGTCATGATGGTGATCCGCCCCTCCGGGGTTGCCCATGCGGCCGATGGTCATCGACTTGCGAAAGACTGAAGACGCCCGCGACGTCGTGCACCGCGCCGTGCAAACGCTCGCCGAGGGCCGGAGCGTCGCCTTCCCCACCGAGACGGATTACGTCATCGCATCGAGCGTGCGCGACGAGGCCGCCGTGGCGCGGCTGGTCGGCCTCACCCCCATCCGTGAGCGGGAGCCGCGGCTCACCCTCGCGCTCAAAAGCGCCGACGAGGCCCTCGATTGGGCTCCCCGGCTTTCACCGATCGGCCGGCGGATCGCCAGACGCTGCTGGCCCGGGCCGGTGTCGATCATCGTGGCCGACGACCATCCGGAAAGCCTCGTCCACCGACTGCCGCCGACCGCGCGGGAGGCGGTCGTCGGTGCCGGCAGGCTGCGGCTGCGCGTGCCCGGCCACCAGATGCTCGCCGATTGCATGCGGATGCTGGCCGGGCCGGTGGTGCTCGCCGAGCCCGCTGCCCCGGGAGAGCCGCCGCTCGTCACGGCGGAAGACGTGCTGGCCCGGGCGCATGCCGCGGTGTCGCTCGTGATCGACGACGGCCGGGCGCGTTATGCGCAGCCCGCCTCCACGATCGAGGTTGACGATCGCGATTTTCGGATCGTGCACCAGGGGATCGTCTCGCAGGAGACGCTCCGCCGCCTCTCGAGCCTGATGGTGCTCTTCGTCTGCACCGGCAACACCTGCCGCAGCCCAATGGCGGAGACGATCTTCCGGCAGCTGATGGCGGAGCGGCTCGGCTGCGGCCCCGACGAGATCGAGGAGCACGGCGTGGTCGTCGCCAGCGCCGGCGTCGCCGCCTGGTCCGGCGGCAAGGCGAGCGACGGCGCCTTGGCGGCGATGGCGGAGATCGGCTGTGATCTCTCCGGCCACGGAAGCCAGCCGCTCACGGAAAACCTCGTCCGGCAGGCCGACATCATCTGGACGATGACAGCCTCCCACCGCGCCGCCATCCTGACGCAGTTTCCCGAGGCCGGCGGCCGCGTGGCCCTGCTCTCCCCAGACCGGCTCGACGTGCTCGATCCGATCGGCGGCCCGGTGGCGACCTACCGCAAGTGCGCCCAGCAAATCCGCGAGCATCTGCTTGCCAGACTCGATACACTCGAAAACGTGCTTCCCCGCCGGTAGATTGATGGCTGTCGGTCATCGGAAGGACTCGTTCGGAGCAATCA
Organism: Pirellulales bacterium; assembly: GCA_044342075.1. Taxonomy (GTDB): domain Bacteria; phylum Planctomycetota; class Planctomycetia; order Pirellulales; family UBA1268; genus RGVT01. Next base: position 37,217 of record JBIIQM010000014.1, on the reverse strand, counting down.
TGCGCATCGCAATCGGGAGTGATCATCGTGGCGTGGCCGCGCGGCTTCGCATCATCGGACTCTTGGAGAAGATGGGGCACGAGGTTGTCGATTGCGGCAGCCATGGTGAAGAGGCCGTTGACTATCCCGATATCGCCGCCGACGTGGCCACCCGTGTGAGCCAGGGGTCGGTGGATCGCGGCATCCTCCTCTGCTGCACCGGCGTGGGGATGGCGATCGCTGCCAACAAGGTTCACGGCATCCGCGCCGCCACCTGCCATGACGAGGTCACGGCCGAGATGAGCCGGCGCCACAACGATCTCAACGTGCTCTGCCTCTCGGCCGAGATGCTCGGCCAGGAGCTGCAGGAAAAGATGCTCCGCACATGGCTCGAGACGCCCTTCGAGGGCGGCCGGCATGCGCGACGCGTCGCGAAGATCGCGTCGCTCGAGCCGGATTGCAAGTAGGACAGGCTTCAGCCTGTCTCAACGTAAGGTAGGACAGGCTTTAGCCTGTCTCATCGTGTGGCAGGCTGAAGCCTACCCTACCTACACGTTGACCCACTGGTGGGTCTTCGCGCTCTGCAAGACGGCGTCGCAGACCTTCTGCGTCTCGAGGGCGTCGCGGAAGGTCGGGTGGGCCGGCTGCTTCTTGGCGTAGGCTTCGAGGAAGTCGGCCACCTGGTGCACGAACGAGTGCTCGTAGCCGATCGCCAGGCCCGGCACCCACCACTTGCCCATGTAGGGGTGGTCGCCGTCGGTCACGTGGATGCTCTTCCAGCCGCGCATCGGGCCTTCGTCAGAATAGTCGAAGACCTGCAGCCGGTGGAGATCGTGGAGATCCCACTTGAGGCTCATGTGCTCACCGTTGATCTCGAACGTGTAGAGCGCCTTGTGGCCGCGGGCATACCTCGTGCTCTCGAAGAGGCCGAGCGAGCCGTTCTTGAAGTGGCAGAGGAACGAGCAGGCGTCATCGATCGTCACCTTCTCCATCTTGCCGGTGAGCTGGTGCTTCCGCTCCTTCACGAAGGTCTCGGTCATCGCCGTGACGTCGCTGACCGAGCCGTTGAGCCAGAGGGCCGTGTCGATGCAGTGGGCGAGGAGATCGCCTGTCACGCCGCTGCCGGCCGCGGCCGAGTCGAGCCGCCAGAGGGCCGCGCCCCCCTGCGGGAGATCGGCGTTGATCGTCCAGTCCTGGAGAAACTCGGCCCGGTAATGAAACACGCGGCCGAGCTTGCCCGAATCGATGATCTGCTTGGCGAACGTGACGGCCGGAATGCGGCGGTAGTTGTACCAGACCATGTTGGGCACGCCGGCCTTCTCGACGGCCTGGCACATCTTCTCCCCCTCGGCCGTGTCCATCGAGAGCGGCTTCTCGCAGAGGATCGCCTTGCCGTGCTTCGCCGCCTCGATGGCGATCTCGGCGTGGAGGTTGTTGGGCGTGCAGATATCGATCGCGTCGATGTCGTCGGCCGCCACGAGCTTCCGCCAGTCGGGCTCCACCCGCTTGTAGCCCCAGCGGTCGGCAAAGGCCTTGGCCTTCTCGACATCGCGGGCGGCCACGGCCTGCAGCACCGGCAGGTATTCCAGGTCGAAGAAATCCTTGACGCGGTTGTAGCCATTGGAGTGGGCGCGGCCCATGAAGCCGTAGCCGATCATGCCGATGCGGAGTGGTTTGGCCATTACGAGGGTTCCTTGTGTCAGTTCCAGCCGTGCGCGTCGCGGACGGCGATCATGGTCTTGAGGATGGTGTTCCAGGTCTTGGGGTTTTCAAGCGTGGCGTTGGGGAACATGCAGCCGTCCCAGCAGATGTGCTGGAGGCCGCGCTGTTTGGCACCCTCGAGCCAGTAGCCCGAGCACTTCACGATGTCGAGCTTGCCGCGCGGGTCGTCGGCCGGGCAGTGCTTGCCCGTCTTGTCGTGGGAGCCGGCGCCGTGCACCTCGCCGTCGTTCTGCGCCACGTGGAAGTCGATTGTCCACGGCCGCAGTTTGTCGACCATCTTCTTGTAGGCGGCGTAAAACTCGGCCTCGGAATAGCCCGGCTGCACGAGCGCGTGCTCCGGGGCGTTGTAGCCGAGCAGGTAGAGGTAGGTGTGGGCGAGGTCGGCCTGGAAGCCGAGCGACTCGGGCATGCCCACTTCTTCGAGCAGGTCGAGCATGTCCTTCCAGGAGTGCATGCCGGCCCAGCAGATCTCCCCCTCGGCCGCCAGCCGCTGGCCGTTGTCCTGGGCGATCTTCGCCGCCTCGCGGAAGGTCGCCGCGATCTTGGCCGTGTTGGCCTTGGGGTTTTCCCGCCACTTGCCCACGCCAAACTCGGCGGAGTCGATCCGGATCACGCCATACTTCCGCACGCCGTGCTTCTCAAACACCTTCGCGATTCGGCAGGCCATCTTCACAGCCGAGAGAAACTTCTCCTTCGCGGCCGCGTCGCCCATCGCCGAATCGCCCACCGTGCCCGGCCAGACCGGCGCCACGAGCGAGCCCACGTTGAAGCCGTGCTTCGCGATCTTGTCGGCTATTTGCTCGAGTTCGGCGTCGCTCGCCTCGGGATTCGTGTGCGGCAGAAACAAGAAGTAGTCGATGCCGTCGAACTTCTGGCCGTTGACGTTCGCCGCGGCCGTCAGCTCGAGCATCCGGTCGAGCGAGATCGGCGGCTCCTGGCCGGCATCGGTGCCCTTGCCGACGAGGCCGGGCCACATGGCGTTATGAAGCTTCGGGGCGGTGTGCGGCATCAGAGCGCCTTTCCGTGCTTGGGGAGATCGGGGTGGACGTCGGGACCGAAGTAACGGAGCGAGACGAGCGGGCCGGGGCCGGTGTTCTCCACCGTGTAGCCTGCGGCGGCCGCGTCGGCCGAAATGAAGAGCTCGTCGGCCGTCATCTCGCCGAAGCGGATGAGCGTGGGCGTGGCCACGTCGTGCACGCCCACCTTGCCCTCGCCCTGTACCGTGATCCAGCCGCTCGCACCTGCATCCTTGATCGTGATCTTCGCACCCGGCTCGAGCGTGAGCTCCTTGGCGCTGAAGAGCTGCTTGCCGTCGACGTGGCCGTAGACGATCCACTTGTCGGTCGCGCCGGGGGCGCTCCGCTTCTCGTCCACGACGGGAGAGAGGAAGTTGCTCTCCTTGTAGTGGGTGTCGACGTTCTTCTCCCAGTCGAGCTGGCCGATGATGAAGTCGATATCCTGGTGCTTCTCCTTCGGCATGTCCTTCACGAGCAGGCTCCACGGCACCGCCCGCCCTTCGACGAGCGACTGAAACATCGCGAAGACGTCGCTGCCCCACTGCGGCTCGTAGGTGAGGAGCGAGCCCGGGGCATGCAACACGCCCGGCGGAATCAGCCAGCCAGTGCCACGCTCGAGTCGATAGGCCTTCGAGTGGTAGAGGATGCCGTTGTCTCCCTTGTTCCAGTTCTCGAGGCAGCGGCGGAGATCGTCCTTCGTCGTACCGGGCTCGAGGCCCATGAACGTGTAGGGGAAGTTGTTGTCGCAGTTGTTGTATTGCGGCGGGAAGTAGTAGCTCTCGGGCTTGCCTTCCTGACCCACGAGCTTCGCGTCGTCGAACGACTGATGCATGTGGTGGGGGATCGGCCCCATGTTGTCGAAAAACTTCGAGTAGACCGGCCACTTCTTGTAGCGATCCCAGATCTGCTTGCCGACGAGCTTTGCGCCCCCTTCGCTCACCGCATCGCGCAGGAGGAAACGCTCGCCGTCGAACACGCACCACGAGAGGCCTTCATCCGGCACGCGGCCTTCGTTCGCCGCCTCCGTCGTGCTGGCGAACCACCGCTCGTCGATGCCGCCGCGGTCGAGGCCGTAGGCGTAGTAGTCGTCGGGGTGGAGCCGCACCCGCTTGCCGGGATGGAGGAAGCTTCGCGGCACCCACGTTGGCGAGAGCCGGAGGATGCCCTTGCCGGCGGTCAGCGCCTTGTCGAGCGCGCTGCCGACATTCTTCGCCTCAGGCAGCTTGGCGGATTTCTTGGTTGCGGTGGCGGTGGCCATGAGATTGCCCCTGGAAAAATTGTTCGTGGAGGAACCGCAGTTGTACGACTCCCCGGAAACACCCGCAAGAAGTCGCCCGCGTTGCCCGCGACGGATTCCGCCAACTCGGGCGACAGATTTCAATCGTGCCGGCTGAGGCCGGTTTAGACAGGCTGAAGCCTGTCCTACTTGGCCTTCGAGGGCCGCGAGACGGTCTTCAGCGCCTCGAGCGCCCGCTTTCGCGCCTCGGCGTGGTCGACGATCGGCTCGGGATAGTCCTTCGCATCGACGCCGGCCCATGCGGCCACATACTCGCCGTCGGGGTCGAATTTCTCGGCCTGGCTCGTCGGATTGAAGATCCGGAAATAGGGGGCGGCATCGGCGCCACAGCCGGCGGCCCACTGCCAGCCGAGCGTGTTGGCGGCCAGATCCGCATCGACGAGCGTGTCCCAAAACCATCGCGCCCCTTCGAGCCACGAGATCCGCAGGTCCTTCACGAGGAAGCTGGCCACGATCATCCGCACGCGGTTGTGCATCCAGCCGGTCGTCCAGAGCTGCCGCATCCCGGCATCGACGATCGGGAAGCCGGTGCGGCCGCGCTGCCAGGCCCGCAGCCCGACCGGGTCGTTGGCCCAGGGAAAGCGGGCGTAGTCGGCGCGGAGCGGCGCGTCGCTCGTGTGGGGAAAATGAAAGAGCAGATGGTTGGCAAACTCGCGCCAGCCGAGCTCGCGGAGATAGACCTCCGGGCTGCCGGTGATCTTCGCCGCCGGCTTGCCGCCGGTCTGCTCGCGGACGGCATGCCAGAGCCGTCGCGGCGAAAGCTCGCCGAAGTGCAGGTGGGGCGAGAGGGCGCTCGTGCCATCGTGATCGGGCCGATCGCGGCCGCTGCCATATGAAGCGAGCGCCTTCTCGAGGAACCGGCCCATCCGCTTCGCGGCGCCGGCCTCGCCCGGCGTCCACATCGTGCCGAACCCGGCCGACCAATCGATCTTCGGCAGGAGGCCGAGCGATTCGATCGCGACACTCTTCGGCCGCTTCGCCACGGTCGAGAGCTTTCGCGGCGCCACGACGGGCTCCGCTGGTTCTTCCCGCGCGAGCAGCGCTCGCCAGAAGGGGGTGAAGACCTGGTAGGGCCGGCCCTCCTTCGTGGCCACGTGCATCGGCTCGAAGAGGAGCGACCCATTGAAGCTCTCCGCCACAAGACCATCGGCGGCGAGCGCCTTCTTGATGCCGGTATCGCGCTTCACCACGGCCGGCTCGTAGCGACGGTTCCAGGCCACGTGGGTTGCGGAGACTTCCTTGGCGAGCGACTCGAGCGTCTCGAGCGATCCGCCGCGGCGGATCACGAGCGGCGCGCCGGCCTTCTCGAAAGCGGCCGTGAGCCGCTCGAGCGAATGGTGCAGCCACCACCGCGAGGCCGCGCCGGGTTCCCAAGGGGCTTCTTCGTCAGGCGCCCAGATGAAGACGGGCACCACCGTTCCACGGGCCGCGGCCGCCGCGAGCGCGGGATTGTCGTCGAGCCGCAGGTCGTGGCGAAGCCAGACGATCGTGGTGTGGGGCATGTGACAGTCGGGGCCCGCTACTTCTTGCTGAACTCCATCGTCAGCTTGTTGACCTTCTCGACGAGCATCTTCTGCGTGTCGGGATCGCTGGCCTTGTTGGCCGCCTTGTCGGCTTCCTTCAAGAGCGACAGCGCCCCCTTCACGTCGCCATTCGCCTCGGTGGCGATCGCGATCGCGATGAGAGCGTAGGCCTTGCCGTCTGCCCGCTCGACGCTCTTCGCCGCCTCGGCCGCTTCCTTGAGCAGGTCCTTCGCCTCGTCCTTCGCGCCCGTCTGCGCCTTCACGTTGGCGGCAGCCGCCAAAGCCTCGGCTTTGGCGCGGGGCTGCTCGAGCCCCTTGGCGGCCTCTACAAGCGCATTGACCATGTCGCCGGCCTCCTTGGCGAGTCCGCTCCGTGTGTAGCCCAGCGCCACGGCGGCGAGCGCATCGGCACGAAACCGCTCGTCGGCGGCGCCGGCCACTTCGTTCGCCTTCGCAAGGATCTCCTTCGCCTTCGCGCTGTCGCCAATGCCCTTCGCCTTGTCGCCGTAGATGCCCCCCGCCTCGGCGAGCACCTGTGTCTTGCGGACCGTGTCTTCGATCGTGTTGACGTAGTCATCGGCGGTGGCCAGTTTCAGCGCGTCGCCCGCCTGCTTTTTGTCTCCGACGAGGGCGAGCGTGTCGGCCACTTCGACGATCCGCGGCGCGAGCTGGTTCGCCTCGCCCACGGGCTTCAATTTGTCGCCGTCCTTATCGACGAGTGCACCGAGGGCATCCTTGGCCGACGCCTTCGCGCCGGTCTTGTCGCCCGAGCCGAATTGTTGGGCGGCGATCTTCAGGTAGGCGGCCGCCTTGCGATCGGGAGAAGACTCCTTCTCCGCCTTCTCCTTGAGTTGGGCAATCGTGAGTCCCTTCTTCCCCTTCTTCTTCGTGCCGCAGCCGGCGGCGGGCAGGAGGAGAGCCACGGCCAGCGCGCAGCACGTGATCACACGGAAGTAGCCGCTCATGGACATCGCTGATTGCTCCGATCGGGAAGGTGGATAGCAAGAACTCTAGAACTTGAGCCGCGCCCGAGAAAGCCGGGCGTGGGTTTCGGCCATCAGATCGTCTTCGGCCGATTCGTCCTCCGCCTCATACGTGGCCGAGAAGCGGAGATAGGCGCCGCAATCGTCCCACGGCACGGTCGAGATGGAGAGATCGTGGATGAGGAACTGGCTTGCATCCTGCGCCGTCGCGAAGACGCGGTCGCCGGCCCCCTTCGGGCTCTTCGTATAGAGGAAGTAGGTGCCGCCGGGCATCTCGCAGTCGAAGCCCACCGCGCGGAGCACGCCGACGAGCTTCTCGAGGCGGCGGCGATATTTCTCGCGCACCCGCTTCGGGATCTCGGGATCGCCAAGCGCCGCGGCCCCCGCCTTCTGGATCGCCATGAACTGGCCGGAGTCGCAGTTGTCTTTCACGTCGGCGAAGGCCCGCACGATCTTCTCGTGGCCACACACCCAGCCGAGCCGCCAGCCGATCATGTGGAAGCCCTTCGACATCGAGTGCACCTCGACCCCCACCTCCTTCGCGCCGTCGATCGAAAGGAAGGAGAGCGGCTGGTCGTCGTAGGAGAGCATGATGTGGGCCGCGTCCTGCACCACGATGACACGGTGCTTGTGGGCCCAGTCCACCACCTTCTCGTAGAAGCCGCGGGTGGCCGTCTTGCCGGTGGGGCTGTTGGGGTAGCAGAGCACGAGCAGCTTCGTCTTCGCGAGCACGTCGGCGGGGATGCCATCGAGATCGGGAAGGAAGTCGTTCTCGGGCACGAGCGGCAGCTTGTGAACATGGCCGCCAAACCACCGAGTGGCCGTGCCGGCGACCGGATAGCCGGGCACGGTCATGAGCGTCACATCGCCGGGATTGATGAAGGCCGCCGGCAGCATCGCGTAGGCGGTCTTCGAGCCGATGCAGTGATTCACCTCGGTGACGGGATCGAGCGCGACGCCGAATTCCCGCTGCATGAACTTCGCCACCGCCTCCTTATAGATGGCAATGCCGTTGTCGGCGTAGCCGCGGTTCTCCGGGCGGTCGATCTCCCGCCGCATCACGGCCCGCACGCTCTCCGGGGCCATCTCGTCGTTTTCGCCGATCCCGAAATCGAGCATGCGGCGCTCGGGATGATCGGCCATCGCCTTCCGCTTGGCCCGCTTGATGAGCTCAAACTTGTAGATCTCGTTGCCCTTGCCGTAGTTGGCGCCGCCGATGCGGTCGGCGAAGCGGTCTTGGAACCAGGGATCTGTCGGCTCTGGGGCGGTTGCGGGGGCGGTGGTGGTGGCCATACAGGGGTTGAAGGGCGGCGCGAGCCGTCCCTTCTCAGGAGGGGTTTCCGGATGGGATGCCCGGGTGGGCGAGAGCCGCCACGATAGCGGTTTCACCGGGCGTTTCCAAGCATTTGATTCGGCGCCGCCGCCGTGGTGGAGTGGATTCCACAGGAGCTGCAGCCATGCTTTCCGCCCCGCACAAATTCGGCGTGTTTGGTCCCTATGACGGCGACTTCGATCCCTTCGAAGACGAGGAGGATGCCGTCGTCTTGATCACGTTCGGCTGAGGCCGTCCGCGGGCCTGAGGGAGCGCCCGGCTAGAGCCACCCGAGGGCGGCCAGGAACAGGTAGCCGACGACCGCCAGGAAGACGAGCGACACGACGCCGGTGATCACCTCGGTGTGCTCCTTTCGGCGCCGCTCCTGCTCGTGCTGCCGTCGCTTGTGACGCGCATCCCCCTTTCGCACGAAATCCGGGATGCTCGATTCGCGCGGGGCATCTGGCTGCCAATCCATGAGCTCCGGCTGCCGGGGCGGCATCGGCACCGCTGGCACGAACGGCCTCGGTGCCGCCGCGAACACGGGCTGCGCTGGTCCGGCGAGAAGTTCCGCGGTCGCGCCGTTGGCGGAGAGCCGAAGCGTCGCCTCGCAAGTGGGGCAGCCGCCCTTGCCAGTCGCGCCGGCCACCACGCGCATATCTGCCAAGCAGGCCGGGCACCTCACCGTGCGGCTACCGAGATCGACGGCCCTGAGCTGCTGATACCGTTGCCCGATCCGAGCCGGGTCCTGGGCCGCCGGTTCGATCCAGACGAGGCGGGGGTGGGCCACGAGCAGCTTCGAACAGTGGGCGCACGAAAATGGCTGCGCCGCGAGCTCGGGCCCCACGTCCAGCAGCTGATTGCAGCACGGGCAGGCAAAGGTGGGGCTGCCCGGAGTGGCCGCAGCCAACTCTCCCAGCGGCATCGCGGCGAGCAACTCTTCCGCAAAAGACTCGCATGACGGGAATCGATCGGCGGGATCGGAAGCGAGCGCCTTCGCGACGACCTCGGCCAGCCGCGGCGGCACACCCTTGTGCACGATCGTCAGATCGGGCGCCGGCTGACCGAGCCGGGAGAAGATCGCACGATCCCGCGTCGTGCCGACGAACGGCTTGCGGCCGCAGATGAGCTCAAAGACGGTGACGGCCAGCGCGTATTGGTCGGCGGCGGGCGTCGCTCCCTTCCCCACCAGCACCTCCGGCGCGAGATAGGGCGCCGTGCCGAGAGCACTGCCGGTGGCGGTGAGGTCGGCGGCGTCGGTCTGCTGCTCCGTGTCGTTTACGAACTTGACCACGCCGAAGTCGCTCAGATACGCATTGCCGCTGCGATCGAAGAGGATGTTGCCCGGCTTCACGTCGCGATGCAGGTAGCCCGACTGATGGACGAAGTCGAGCGCCTTGCCGATCTGCTCGACCCACCTTCCGATCGCCGCAACCGCCCCCAGTGGCACGTGGCCACCGCCCTCAAGACGACGCCGTCGGCCGTCGAGGCTGCCACCTTCGAGGAACGGCATGACGGCGAAGGGGACACCGTTGTGGCGTCCGACATCCATGATGCTTACGACGTGGGGGTGCGAGAGCCTGACGAGCGAGCGGATCTCCCGCTCGAACCGATCGCCCGTCACCTTGTCGGCCACACACTCCCGCTTCGGCACCTTGAGGACGACGTCTGTCTTCAGGTTCTCGTCGTAGGCGCGATACACCTCTCCCATGCCTCCCTCGCCAAGCAGGCCCTGGATGCGGTAGCGGCCGGCGACGATCGAGTCGCGCCAGCCGCCCACGGCCGGGCCGCGGGGCTCATTGGCGGGCAGCCCGACCGCCTCGGAGAGCCCACCCAGGCCCGTGTCGGTATCGGTGCCCGACTGACGGATCGGCGCCGTGACAGATTCCGCATCGATCTTTCCGGGACGGATCGATCCATCGGGCCGCGGAGGTTGCCGGCTTTCGGTCATTTCAATCTCGTGACAGGCGCGGGCAGCCCGGCGGTGGAGGGATGGTTCAGCAGGCCGTATAAGATAGCTCCAGTGGGAATTCGACACCTCTCTCCCGGGACCCAATCGATGGCATCCACCTATTCCGTTCGACTTGCCTTCGTCGTGGTTACCGTTGCTGCCATGCTGGCCGCCACGCCCGCCGCCGCCTGCACACGGTGCATGCGAGCCTTTGCCGACGGCACCGTGATCGTGGGACGGTCGATGGATTGGATGGAGGATCCGGGGTCCGAGATCTGGGTCTTTCCGCGCGGGATGAAGCGGCATGGCAATGCCGGGCCGGCAAGCCTCGAGTGGACGAGCAAGCACGGCTCGGTGGGCGTGAGCTTCTACGGCGTGGCGACCGTCGACGGCATGAACGAGAAGGGGCTCGTGGCCAACACGCTCTACCTCGCGGAAAGCGACTACGGAAAGAGCGTGGCCGGCCGGCCGAACATGTCGATCGCCTGCTGGGCCCAATACGTGCTCGACAACTTCGCCACGGTCGCCGAAGCGGTGGACTCGCTGAAGAAGGAGCCCTTCACGATCGTGGCCCCGGTGCTTCCCAACGGCGAACCCGGCGTCGGCCACCTGGCGATCTCCGATCCTTCGGGTGACTCGGCCATCTTCGAATATGTCGGCGGCCGGCTGACGATTCACCACGGCCGCGAATACAGCGTGATGACCAACTCGCCCCCGTTCGACGAACAGCTCGCCCTCGATGCCTATTGGAAGCAGATCGGCGGCAGCGTGATGCTGCCCGGCACGATCCGCGCCAGCGACCGGTTCGTGCGGGCCAGCTTTTACATTAATGCGGTCCCCAAGGATCTCGTGGGCAAGCGGGCGATCGCGTCGGTCTTCAGCGTCATCCGCAATGCCTCGGCGCCGCTGGGAATCACGACGCCGGGTGAGCCAAACGTCGCGAGCACGGTCTGGCGGACGGTGCACGACCAGAAAGACCGCACCCTCTACTTCGACTCGGCCACGAGTCCGACGGTGTTTTGGGTGCCGCTCGAGAAGATCGACTTCACTGCTGGTGGGCCGGTGAAGAAGCTGCCGCTCAAGTCGGGCGAAACCTATAGCGGCGACGCCACGGGCTCGCTCAAGACCGAAGAGCCGTTTTCATTTCTCAAAGCCACGCCGCAGTGATGCCTGGCAGGGAATCGAGGCTACTCATGGCTGACATCCTTCCGGGCCGTTCCCGATAGCTGGTCGAGAACGCCGGGGATCTCGGACAGCAGCGGCGAGTGGCCGAGATACCGCTCGGCCATTTCGCGGCGGCCGCGTGAAAGCAGCATCGCGTAGACGTGCAGTTCGAAGTGCAACCGGAGGCGACGCTCCGCCACGACGTCGCCCACGGCCCTGAAAACGCCCATCAGCGCCTCGGCCGTCGAAAGATGCGTCGGCTCCGGCTGGTCCCGCAACCAGTAGCGGCTCGGCTCGGCGGCCGGCTCTGGCAAGCTGACACAGCGGCCCAGGCCTTCGACCGTGCGCAGCATCTCGCCCGCCTGCCGCCATGTTCCATCGAGCAGCAGGACGTGCGGGCTTCGCGACTCACCGGGCGGCGTTGCCGCGGCGGGCAGCGGCTCACCGTTGGGATGGAGTATCCACAGTTCGCTCGCCGGGGTGAGCGTCTCCACTGGAAACCCGCAGGCGGGAAAGAAGCGAGACTCGCGCTGATAGATGTGGCAGGTGGCGCCCGCCACGGCCCGGGCGACGAGTTTGCCGGTGCTCGATGGCTTGCAGTGCTCGTGGCGATGAATCAGCACATGGACGTGGAGTCGAGTGTCGACCGATGGGATCGCGTCACACACGCATCGTCTCGGCGGAAGACTGCAGCGCGGACAGCGGACGGCACCGGCGCGTACGACGCTTCTTCCCATAGCATCACTCCATGAGCCCTTCGCTTCGCAGTCGGGCCTCGACGACATCCGCCATCTCGCGGGCCTGGTCTTCGAGTTCCTCGAGTTCGTCCTCGTCGCCGTTGTCGGCGGCCCGGCGGGCGAGCGAGAGGAGATAGTTCGCCTCGTTCCGCCAGGCCTTGAGCCAGTCGGGGCGTGTGGAGACGGGGCGGTAGACTAGCCCCTCCAGCCTGTAAAACTCGTCGCTTTCTAGACTCATGGCGTTAGTGTGACACAACGCTGGCCGGGCTGCCCGCAGATGCCGCCGGGGTCGTCCGCCGCACCACAATCTCTCTTCAACACGAGGCAACGCATGAACGCACTAAAGCCGGGCCGCTACCGTCACTATAAAGGCAACGAATACACCGTGCTCGGCGTCGCGCGGCATAGCGAGACGCTCGAGGAGTTGGTGGTTTATCGGCAGGAGTATGGCGACCGCGGCCTCTGGGTCCGGCCCGCGGCGATGTTTGCGGAGACCGTCACCGTCAACGGCATGAGCGTGCCCCGCTTCCTATACGTAGCGCCCACTGCCACCCCAAAGTAGGACAGGCTTCAGCCTGTCTTCAGAAAGCAGGCCAGGCTTCAGCCTGAGCATCAGAGTCTGACGCCAGATACCAGCTTTTCCGGCTTGCGCACGGGCTTGGCGAACCATCCCCTGCGGGCAGCCGTAGAATTGGAAGCGAGAAGGCTTTCCGGGAGGCTCTCCGGTGGTTCGCAGCCTGCAAAAACCCGTTTGGCTGGTGGTGGCGGCCGTGGCACTCGTCGCCCCGGTCGTTCCGCAGGCTTGGAGCGGCGACTGCAACCGCGGTTGCTGTGCGGCCGAGGTTCACGAGTGCTGCACCGCCTGCCCGGCCGAAACCGCCGAACCACCCTGCCGCTGCCAGCTGGATGCCAGGCAAGACCAGCCGCTCTTGGTGCACCGGGGCACATCGCCCCACTGTGATCTGCTCGATCAGGTCGCGGTGGCCGATTGGGGCTCCATGCAGGCCCCGCCTGCGCTCGGCTTCAGCCGGGAGTATGTGGCGGCGTCACTGGCCGTGCCGATCCGGCCCATGCGAATCCTCTGTGGAGTCTGGCGGAACTGAATCGCCCGCCGAGCCGTGTCTTCCCATCCGTGGACGTGAGTCCGGCGGTGCGGGTGGACATGAGTGATGGCCTTCCCATGTTCACACGTCGTGACATGGAGTGATCGATTCAGTGTTCCAATGCAAAGGATTTTTCCATGAACAGTCTGATTCTCATGGCGGCACTGGCCTTCGTGTCCTTCGTGCCCGCCGCCATCAGCGGCCAGAACGCTGGCTGCGACAAGTGTGATTGCTGCGGTTGCTGCGAGACGGGCAGTTGCGAGTGCAAGAACTGCACCTGCGTCTGCTGCGTCGACGAGTGCTGCGGCAAGTAGCAACTGACGGCAGATCGTGTTGAGCAGTGTGGCGGCGGGGGACGAACGTCTCCCGCCGCCCTTTTTTTCGCGACCGTGGATCCTCACGTTAGGCTGATGGCCCCTCAAGGAACCCTGCACCCTATGGCTACGGATCCCATCTGCGGCATGACCGTCGACGAGAAGACCGCCATCAGCGCGGTCCGCGACGGCGTCACTTCCTACTTCTGCTGCGAGGGCTGCCGCCGAAAGTTCATGGGCGACGCGTTGCCAGCCATCTTGCCATTGTCGCCATCGCCAGCATCGCCCTGCTGCGGGTCCCACCGCCCAGCCGCCGCTCCGGCCACGGGCCGCGCCGATGCCATCTACACCTGCCCGATGCACCCGGAGATCGAGCAGGTCGGGCCGGGATCCTGCCCGAAGTGCGGCATGGACCTGGAGCCGAAGACCCTGCAGCTCGATACGGGGGACGACGATCCAGAGTTGCGCGGCATGACCCGGAGGTTTTGGATCGCCGCCGCGCTCACGCTGCCGGTGTTTCTCCTGTCGATGCTGCCCATGCTGGGCGTGCCGGTCGATCGCAGGCTGGGGCCGACGGTGCACTCATGGCTGCAACTGGTGCTCGCCACGCCGGTCGTTCTCTGGGCGGGCTGGCCGTTCTTCGAGCGGGGCTTCCGTTCGCTCGTGACCGGCCACCTCAACATGTTCACGTTGATCGCCATCGGCACGGGCGCCGCGTATCTCTATAGCCTCGTCGCCGTATTGTTCCCCGCGGTCATCCCGCACCAATTTTCACATGACGGTGGCGTGCCGGTGTATTTCGAGGCGGCGGCGGTGATCATCACGCTGGTGCTGCTCGGGCAGCTGCTCGAACTGCGGGCCCGTCACCGCACGGGCGCTGCGATCCGCGAACTCCTGTCGCTCGCTCCGCCCGTGGGCCGGGTGGTGCGGGAGGGCGAGGAACGCGAGGTGCCGCTCGACGAGGTGCATCAGGGCGACGTGCTGCGCGTGCGGCCCGGCGAGAAGATCCCCGTGGACGGCCGGCTCACGGAAGGCGGAAGTTCGGTCGAGGAGTCGATGATCACCGGCGAGCCGATGCCGGTGGAGAAGCGGACTGGCGATGCGGTGATCGGCGGCACGCTCAACCAGACGGGCTCGTTCTTGATGGTGGCCGACAAGGTCGGCAAAGACACGGTGCTCTCGCGGATCATCGGCATGGTGGCCGACGCGCAGCGCAGCCGGGCGCCGATCCAAAAGGTCGCCGATGCCGTGGCGGGCTATTTCGTGCCTGCCGTGCTGGCGATCGCGGTGATCACGTTTTTGGTCTGGGCCATCGCGGCGCCGGAGCAGCCGCCGCTGGCATGGGCCCTCGTCAACGCCGTCGCCGTTTTGATCATCGCCTGCCCCTGTGCGCTCGGGCTGGCGACGCCGATGTCGATCATGGTCGGCATCGGCCGCGGGGCGCAGGAAGGCGTGCTGGTCAAGAACGCCGAAGTGCTCGAACGGCTCGAGAAGGTCGATACCGTGGTCGTCGACAAGACGGGCACGCTGACGGCGGGCCGCCCCTCGCTGACGGAGTGCATCCCGGTGGCGTCCCTGACCGAGGTTAATCTCCTGCGGCTTGCCGCGAGCGTCGAAGAGCAGAGCGAACACCCGCTGGCCCGGGCGATCGTCGCCGGTGCCGCGGCCCGAAACATTTCGGTGCTGGGGGTGGCCCACTTCGATTCCGTGACGGGCGGCGGTGCCCGCGGGAGCGTGGAGGGCCGGAAGGTGCTCGTGGGCAAGCGGGCCTGGCTCGCCGAGGAGCAGGTGGCGGATCTCTCTGCCCTCGACGACCGGGCCGAGGCGCTCGAGCGGCAGGGACGCACGGTGATGCACGTCGCCGTCGATGGGCGGTTGGCCGGGCTGATTGCGGTGTCGGATCCCATCAAGGCTTCAACGCCCGAGGCGGTGCGCAGCCTGCACAACCTCGGGCTACGGCTCATCATGCTCACCGGCGATAGCGCTGAGACGGCCCGCACCGTCGCCACCGGGCTTGGGATCGACGAGTTTCGCGCGGGCGTCACCCCAGAGGGCAAGCACGCGATCGTCCGGTCCTTACAAGCGGAGGGGCGCACGGTGGCGATGGCCGGCGACGGGATCAACGACGCGCCGGCGCTGGCCGCGGCCGACGTCGGCATCGCCATGGGCACCGGCTCCGATGCCGCGATCGAGTCGGCCGGCGTGACCCTCGTAAAGGGCGACCTCCGGGGAATCGTCAAGGCGATCGACTTGAGCCGCCACACGATGCGCAATATCCGCCAGAACCTGTTCTTCGCGCTGGTCTACAACGCGCTGGGCGTTCCCATCGCGGCCGGGGTGCTCTATCCGCTTTCGAGCCACCTCCTGCTCAACCCGATGATCGCGGCGGCCGCCATGAGCCTGAGCTCCCTGTCGGTGGTGGCCAACGCGCTGCGGCTGCGGTCGATGAAGATGGGCTCGTAGCAGCCGATTGCATGACCGGCGGCAAACGCCGCCAGACCGGGTGGGCATCGTCAGCGGGCCCGAGCCGTGGCTGTAGATTCGGCATCGAGGTAAGATTACGGGTATGGCAAGCTCTGTCACTCCTTCGTGGGCCCCAACATCCGACCGGCTTCGTGCCGCTGTCGAGCGGCTCGTGGCAGCAGCGCGGCCGAAGCAGATCATCCTGTTCGGTTCGCACGCCCGCGGCGATGCTGACGACCACAGCGATGTCGATCTGCTCGTGGTCGAGCCAGCGGTGGCCGATCGCTACGAGGAAATGATCCGGCTCAACCGTGCCCTGAAGGGGCTCGTCATGCCGGTGGATCTGCTGGTAGTCAGCGAGCAGGAGTTCGAGCATCGCTCAGCGACGCCCGGCACGGTCGAACACACTGCCCGTCGCGAGGGCCGGGTGTTGTATGCCGCCTGATCGCCATGATGTCCTACTCCGTAAAGCGCGTCAGGACGAGCTCGTGCTGGAGCGGCTACTCGGCGATCGTGATGTCGATGATGACACGCTGGGCTTTCACGCTCAGCAAGCCGCCGAGAAACTCCTGAAGGCTGCGTTGGCCGCCCGTGCGTTGGACTACCCGCGCACACACAATCTTGGCGTGTTGATCGAATTGCTCAGCAAAGCCGGTGTCGTGCTGCCGGTGGAACTTGCGGATATCGATCGACTGACGCCGTTTGGCACCGTGTTTCGTTACGACGAGGTGCTCCCGCTGGCCGGGCAGGATCGATCTCGGTGGCTCGGTTGGGTCCGGGCCCTTCGTACCTTTGTCGAGTCACACAAGCCTTAGGGCGTAAGCGTGGGTCCTTTCATCGGCTGTCGTTGGAAGAACTCCCACCTCATGTCGTTGGCGGCGATATCTCGCGTGGACCGTGTGCTCGTCACGCTGATCGGCGAGTAACCCAGAAAAAAGAGTCCCACCCGGAGGCGAGGCGGATATCATGGCACCGATGTCTCCCACCGCCGCCAAGCAGTCGAATCCGCCGCTCACGATCGCGTTCTTCGGCCTCGGGGCCGTGGGCTCGAGCATGCTCATCTGTCTGGCCGAATTGGCCGAGCGCGACGGCATTCCCGTCCGCTTCAAGGTGTTCTCGATCGATCCCGCCGGCGCCCGCGACGCGCTCTACCACGCCGAGCGGCTCATGAAGCGGATCGAGATCATCGGCGTGCCGAGCTTCGATCCGCTCCTGGCCCTCGAAGGGCCGGGGGCCGACAAGCTTGCCGGGGCCTCGCTGCTCGTCAATGCAGCGATCCCGCAGTTCAACTGCCCGATCATCGAGCTGGGCATCCGCCTGGGCGCCCATACGCTCGACCTCGCCTCCGATATGTACAACCCGGAGACGGCGAGTTCCCTCACCTTCAATCAGTATGCCCACGACGCGGCCCTCAAGGAGAAGGGAGTGGCCGCCCTCATCAACATGGGCATTTCCCCGGGCATCACCAACTTCCTCATCGGCGACCAGATTTGCCGGATCAGTACCGAGCACCGCAAGGAGCTCGAGATCGAGTCGATCGACCTCTACCTGCTCGAAGACATCGATGCCGACGCCATCATCTTCTCGTGGGCGCCGGCGGTGGCGCTCGACGAGCTGTCGCAGAGTCCGTTGCAGCTGCGGGACGGGCGGATGATCGTGCACGAGCCGTTCACGGCGGCCCGCGACTACCAGTTTCCGCACGAGCCGCGCCTGTGTCGGCAGTATCCGCTCTACCAAGAGGAGTTGCTGTCGCTGCACCGCTCGTATCCCCAGGTCGAACACATCGGCATCTACACCGGCGGCTCCGAGGTGGAGCTCGTCAAGGCGCTCCACCAGCTGAATCTGCTCTCGAAAGAGACGCTCGGGGCCAATCCGGAACTGACGATCGAGGCCGTGGTGCGGGCGGCGATGCCCGGCATGAAGAAACCCCGACGGATCGAGGACTATCTCCGCTCGGGCGTGATCCGTCGGACCCACTTCTGCGCCGCGGCGGAGATCCGCGTGAGCGAGTGGGTGCGCAACGAGCGGCAAACGATCATCGAGACCGTGGGCCTGAGTTTCCTGCGCTACCGCGAGCTGCTTGGCACGCCCTACGCGGGAGCCACCTACATCTCATATCCCACGGCGGTGGGCGCCGCGATCCTCGGCTGGCACACACTCTGCCACGTGCGGGCCGAGCCGGGCAGCATTCGGGGCGTGGTCACCGGCGAGGATCTGGCCCGCCTGCTGCCGCGACCGCGGATCGATGCGGTGTTCCGCGATCTCGTGGCCTGGGACATTGATCTCTTCGCAAGCACCCGCGACGCGACGAGCGAGTAGTCCGGGCCGACACAACAAGGGCGGCGGGGAACCTGCGAGGCGGTCCTTCGACTATCCTGATTCGGCCATGAAAAGCCTCACTGAGCACCTCACGTTCAACATCCCGGCCCGCATGGGGTTCGTGAACATCACGCCGACGGTCGAAGAGCTCGTCGTGCGGTCGGGAATCAAGGAAGGGCTGTGCCTCGTCAACGCGATGCACATCACCGCGAGCGTGTTCATCAATGACGACGAAGCCGGGCTCCACAAAGACTATGCGGCTTGGCTCGAGAAGCTCGCCCCGTTCAATGCCGATCCGAAGGTCTACCACCACAACAAGACGGGCGAAGACAACGCCGATGCCCACATGAAGCGGCAGGTGATGGGCCGCGAGGTCGTGGTGGCGATCACGAACGGCCGGCTCGACTTCGGGCCGTGGGAGCAGATCTTCTACGGCGAGTTCGACGGCCGCCGCCCGAAGCGTGTACTCGTCAAGCTGATCGGCGAGTAACCGCAGCGATCGAGCCCGCGACAGGAAACAGCATGGACAGCAGCAGAGAACAGCAGGCGGGGCAAGTGGCCATCGGCCCGGCAGATCACGCGATGCCGGCCGTCGGGCTCGGTCTGTGGAAGATCGACTGCGACGCCGTCGGCCCACTCGTGGAGCAAGCGATCCGGATCGGCTATCGCCACATCGACAGCGCCTGTGATTATGGCAACGAAGCCGAGGCGGGCGTCGGCATCGAGCGGGCACTCGCCGCGGGGCTGTGCCAGAGAAACGATCTCTGGGTGACCTCGAAGCTTTGGAACACCTACCACGAGCCGCGGTACGTGCGACCGGCGGTCGAGCGGACGCTTCGCGACCTACGGCTCGACTACCTCGATCTGTACCTCGTCCACTTTCCGATCGCCCTGGCCTACGTGCCGTTCGAAACTCGCTATCCGCCCGGCTGGTTGTACGATCCGGCGGCAGAGCGGCCCTGCATGCGGCCGGTGAAGGTGCCCCTGTGCGAAACCTGGACGGCGATGGAGCGGCTCGTCGATGAGGGCCTCGTGCGCCGCATCGGCGTCTGCAACTATGGCATCGGGCTCCTGCGCGAACTGCTTGCCTCGGCGCGGATACCGCCTGCGGTGCTGCAGGTCGAGATGCATCCGCTCTTGATTCAGGAGAAACTGCTGCGGTTCTGCCGTGAATCTGGGATCGCCGTGACGGCCTTCTCGCCGCTCGGTGCGCCTTCGTACGTGCCGCTGGGCATGGCCTCCGAGGCAGACAGCCTGCTCGGGCACCCGACGATCACTCGAATCGCTGCGGAGACGGCCCGCACACCGGCGCAGGTGCTCTTGCGGTGGGGCGTGCAGCGGGGCACGGCCGTGATCCCGAAGACCTCGCGGCCGGAGCGGCTCGTCGAGAACATCTCGATCTTCGACTTCAGCCTGTCGGCCGCCCAGATGGCGGCCGTGGACGGGCTCGATCAGGGCCGCCGGTTCAACGACCCGGGCATCTTCTGCGAACGGGCGTTCAACACGTTCTTCCCGATATACGAATAGTCGAAGGTCTCACCAGGCTTCGCACTCCCTCTCCAACCTGCCACAGCGGAAATCATTCGACGGCCGCCGCCCCAAGCGTGTGTTCGTCAAGCTGATCGGCGAGTAACCCAAAAAAAAGAGTCCTGACACCTTTTTGGCCCGAAATCGTCGGACCGCCTACAATCACGACGTCGTTCCCCGGTGACGGCCGGGGAGATAACAGCCTGGCGGCGATCTGCAGTGGTCGCGACGGCTGGGATTCCTTTGGCGAAAGGAGGTGGTCTAGTGACGCAAGACTGTACCGGAGGGCTGCGCCGATAACGGCGAGTCGACGGGCCTGCCGTTGATGCAGCCCACCAAATGGTTCCTACGGCTGCCGCCCCCTCGTGGGGCGGCAGCTTTTTTTGTCGGCCAGCCCTGACGAGCAAAACACCTATCTCATCGCCTGCGCTCACACATGCCCCGTGCGACAGTCTCCGTTCGCACAGGGCGTGTGTTTGCGCTATCGTCTTCCACCGCTGCGAAGCCGGCCACTAGGGCAGGATCACCTTGTCGATGACGTGAATGACGCCATTGGTGGCGTGGATGTCCGAGTTTTGGACATGGACCATCTCCTTCGGAGTGCCGATGTGCACGCCCGTCAGGAGATGATGCGTCACATCGAGGTTCGCCCCGCCGGCCGTCTTGGCCTGCTTGATCTTCTTCACGTCGGCGATGAGGAGATCCCCAGGCACCACGTGCATCAGGAGGATGGCCTTCAACTTTTCCTTGTTCTCTGGCTTGAGCAGGTTGTCCAGGGTCCCCGACGGCAGTTTCGCAAACGCCTCGTCGGAAGGGGCAAACACCGTGAACGGTCCCGCGCCCTTCAGGGTCTCGACCAGACCGGCCGCTTCAAGCGCTTTGCAAAGCGTCTTGAAATGGCCAGTCTCCACCGCCGTGGCAACGACGTCTTTGGTCGCGCCCGGGGCTTCGCCCGCCCGCTCGCTGCCGGGTTCCGCATACGCATTGGTCGCAGCCATGCTGACCGCAATCAGCGCCGCCATCGCGATGGCACGAATCACAAGAAAGCTCTTCATGGGTCAGGTACCTCTCGGAGTAAAAACGCCCCATCGGTTCAACGGCTGAACCGGCGTGGAGGAAGAAACCCTAGAAACGCCAGCCGGAAGGCGACGGAGAGCGCCGTCTGCCAATGGTTTTTCCGCATCTGACGCAGCGGACATTTCGCTCAGCCCGTCGTTCAGGGCCTATGACCGCGTCGTCATGAAGGGCCGCGGAACTGGGAGCTGCACCCGCCTTCGCTACGCCCGTGCGTCGTGGAGGTGCTTCGCATAGTTCGGCTGGGTCGCCCTCGCGTGTTTTCGGACGTAGCGCAATAACGTTGTTCAGAATGTCCAGAACTGAAGGATCGTCACGCGAAGATCCTCGGGGTGCACGGAATACCGGGCTCCGAGTGGCGCTACGAAGATGATTCGCAGGTTCAGTTCCCGAGATTCACCGTGATCAAGCGGGGCGTCAGCCAATGCCCGCTCAATTTCGTGTGCCGCGGTCGACACGGCTCGGCGGTCGTCTGAAGCTATCCAAATGGCGGCCAATTCCCCGTCGGCCGCGGGTGAGCAGGTAACCGAGTATTTCACGACCGGCTCTCGAGATCGGCGATGATCTCAGAGATCTTTCGGCCTTTGCCAACGGCAAGGCGTCGCTGCAATTCTTCGGGCGGCAAAACCGGGGGCTCGGGATATCGCTGATTGCCGCAAGCAGGACGGAAGTAGCCGATGACGTGCCCTTCGTCATCGCACAGCTGCACGGCACCCGAGGCCGCTCGCAGCCTCGAGAGAGTTTCGGCATCGATCTTCACGCTTGTCATGGCGAATGCTCTCCGGCATGCCGTGGTGGCTATTGTCCTAACGCCCAAAATATACAGGCGTTCACTCCCGATGTCAACGCCCGCCTCGAGCTCAATTGTACTCCGGACCAAGGTTGTCCCTCACGTCCGTCACAATAGAAGAGCTTTCAAAAGGAGGCTCTCATGATCGGACCAGCGAAGAATCGGTTGCACGACTACGAAGCGGGATGGCTCACGCTGCTGATCGAAATGGGCGTAGCCACGAGAGCGGAGGCCGAGGCCGCCATGCACCGGGTCGCCCAGGCGGCGATTGACGAGGTGGAGGCGAAGCGACAGGCCCGCCGCTCTGGAAAACGCCGGCGAAAGCCGCCGGAGTAGATCGCTTCGGCCGCCGCAAAAGACCGTGTCGGCAGGCGAGCTCTTGCCCTCATCCAACTGGGCGAAACCCTGACGCACTGCCGACTGCGATGTCAGATTTCCCTACCGTCACCGAAGTCGGCCATCCACACCAACCGAGCGCGGTCGAGTTTGCCCTGGGCTGTGAGTGGCCAGCGGTCGACGCGAAAAAAGCTGACGGGCACCGAAAGCGGTTCTAGGCGGGTAGCGGCCCAGGCGGCCAAGGCCTCCGCGCCGGGATCGACGGCGCTGGGGCGGAGTTCGTAGAACGCCACGGGCACCTGGCCCTGGCGTTCATCCGAGGCCCCCACCACCGCGGCGGTCGCCACGCCGGGATGCGAGAGGATCGCGTCCTCCACCATCGCCGGGGCCACCTTAAACCCTCCGCGCGAGATCATGTCCTTCTGCCTGCCCGCGAACCAGAGGAAGCCATCTTCGTCGGTCGAGGCCAGGTCCTCGGTGTCGAGCCAGCCCGACCTGAGCATCCGATGCGTGGCCAGCGTGTCGTTCCAGTAGCCGACCATCATGTCGGGGGTGCGCACGAGAACCCGTCCCACCTCGCCCGGAGCCGTGTCCGCGCCGCTATCGGTCACCACCCGCACCGCAACGCCCATCATCGCCTGCCCGATCGACCCCGGCTTGGAAGGGCCGTGCGGCGGGCTGATGCAATAAAAGCCCGTCTCCGTCATGCCGCAGATTTCGAGCAACGGCTTGCGCACCACATCCGCCATCAGCGCATGGACTGCAGCCGGGCACGTGTCACCACCCACGATCCAGAATCGCAGGCGGCTGAAATCGGCCGCCCGCGCCGCGGCGTGCTCGAGAAGGTCGCGAGTCAGGGCGGGGGGCGTGAGCAGATACGTGGGCCGCGAAACCGCGTGGGCCCGCCAAAAGGCCCCCGCGTCGTGCCGCTCCAGGAGCGTGATGCTTCCCCCGACACAGAGCATCGGCATCAACTGGCCGAGCAGGAGCACCGGCCGGCCGATGCTCCCGCACACGAGCGTGGCATCGTCGGCCGTAAGCGTCAGTTCGTCGATGAACAGCCGCACGCGGTGAGCCATGCGACCCTGGGTGTGGGCCACACCCTTGGGCCGCGACGTGGTCCCTGACGTGTAGACCAACAGCCCGATCGGATCCGCCGCCAAGCCCTGGGACATCGCTGGCGTCGCGGCGGGGCCGGCGAGCAGGTGCCCAAACGGCACAGCGCCTGCGGGCGGCTCATTCGGGACGTCTCCGCAGAGCACAACAGCGTCGAGTTGATCACGGGCCTCCGCTGTCACGGCACCGAGTAATGCCGGCGACGTGACGAGCATGCGGGCGCTGCTGTGCTTGAGGATGTACTCCAACTGCGGCGGGGCGAACGTGGGAGAGAGCGGCACGGCGATGAGGCCGGCCTTCGCGGCGGCCAGGATCGAAATCGCCAGTTCCACGCCGTTGGGCAGCAGGAAGGCCACACGATCCTGGCCGGTCAGTCCCAGCGACAGGAAGCCGTGGGCGACCCGGGCGACGCGATCGGCGAGATCGGCATACGAAAGCGACCCGGCGGAGGTATGGATTGCGATGGCGTGCGGCGATCTCGCCGCCGCGTCGTCGAGCATGGCAGCCAATGTCATGGGTGTTCCTGTTTCGCGTGCGAAGATGCCTCAGATTCCCGCGGCGACCCTGCGGTGAAAGCGAGCAGGGGCGGGTCTTCGGGCCGTTGCTCAAGCGTCTTCGATATCGGCGGCCTCGATCTCTCCGGCGGCGATCGCCTCCGTGAGCCGCTTGTGATCGCCGGCCACGAAATGGGCCTCGGCCACCGCAAACACCTCCACCGCTTCGGCGAAGGTTTTGTCGTCGCCGAGGTAGGCGGCGATGGCCACGGTGTCGCCGCTGCGAGCATGGGCCCGCGCGAGCGTGCGGGCGCAGAGGTCTGCGTAGAGTTCGACGGTGGCCAGCTTGGCCGACTCGACGTCGAAGCCGCCCTTCATGTCGTGCAGCTGACGGCCGAAGAACTGCTTGTTCGTGCCGGGCAAGCCATCAACCCATCCGAGAAACAGATCCGACACGGCCTGCATCAATTTCTGGCCGCGCACGATCCGCTGCCCTTCGTGCTCGATGCGGGAGAAGTCCCCCATGTTTGTCACATGCGGCGCGAGCACGGAAGCCGTCGCTTCCTTGAATTGCAGAATGATCCGATCGTCGGCGTCGCGGCCTTCGAGGAGCGTGACGAAGCAGCGTGTGCCGATGCTGCCCACGCCCACCACCTTTCGTGCGGAATCGATGACCCTGTAGCGGCGGGCGATGACCTGGTTTTCCGGTGGGAGCGTCTCGACGAAGGCCGCGTAGCCGGTTTCGACATAGGCCCGCAGCTTCTCGTCCTCGAGCCGCTCGAGCACGGGCGGCTTCGATTTGAAGCGGGCCTTGCCATCCACGTCTTCGGTGAGCCGGGCGATGGCCCGTTCCTGCGTGCGGCGACGGGCCTTTTCGAGCGCGGCCTCGGTGTCTTTCGCGGGGGCCGCTGAATTTGCCTCGTCGGCCAAGGCCTCGATGTCGGCCGCCGTCATCCGTTCGTAGAGCACGCCGACAGTGGGCTTCTTAGAAAGCTCCTGCATGGTCTCGCGGTAGGTGTCGGCGATATGGCGGGCGAGTGCGGTGGCTTTGTCGGCCTCGTCTCTGGATTGCAGGCAGGTGACAAACGACGTCGCCAGCCGCAGCACGTCCCACTCGAAGGGGCCCGGGTGGGTTTCGTCAAAATCGTTGACATCGAAGACGAGGTCGCGCTCAGGCGACGCGTAGATCCCGAAATTGGAGAGGTGGGCGTCGCCGCAGAGTTGCACGATGAGATCGGTGCTCTTGCGGGCCCCGAGCGCGGCGGCCATCACGGAAGCGGAGCCGCGCAGCGTGGCCAGGGGGCTCACGGCCATGCGGGCGTGGCGGAGCGGCAGCAGTTCGGCGATCCGGTCACGGCCTTCGGCGCGAAGCACGTCCACGATATCGGGCCGCTTCGTTCGGCACGTCGGGTCGCCGAGTTCCTCGACGGGCAGGTCCTTCGCTTGTTGCAGTCCGATCTCGATACGGTCATCGAGCGTGGGGTGGGCCGGTGTCTCGGCCGTGGGGGTGGCGTCCATGCCCGCCATCATAATGCCGGGAAGACTATCGAAGCGACCGCCGGCAGGGGTCATGCACGGCCGGCCATGGAGTCGGCCCACATTGCCGCATGCGGGGGCAGAAAAGAACTGCGTCCCCTTTTGTGTGAAGCATCTACAACGCTCCTGGCGTCCATGGCCCGCCTGGCTTCCATATCTGCGTGAACGGCACGGCATCGCGGACGGCGCACAGCGGCGGCCACAGAAACATCTTGATCGCTGTGGCCACGTTTGCCGGATCCGGTTCCGCATTCAGGCGGCTCCGGCGGAGAAACGCCCGCCATTGCACCGCGCGACTCGGATCGCTCATGAAGGCGGTCGTCAGCGCGAGCGGAAGTTCGTCCGGTATGGCTGTGCCGCGATGCCGGAACGTGGCCTCCAGGCTGGCGGCCAAGATCGATCCCGCGAATGCAAACGCATTGGAAAACACAAACAGATCGTAAAAATCTTTCATGCGGCTGTTGGTCGCGCCGAGTGTCAGGATCGCATCTGCCTTTTCGGCCACCACAGTCTCACGCGGATAGACGGCGACCACGGGCGTCGGATGGTCGAGCAACACGGGAAACTCCACCCGAGCCGCAGGCGGCAGAATCACGTCGCCGAAACCGACGTCGATTTGCATCGGAATCCGCGCTACTCCCAGCAGCGCATCGATTCGCACCGTCACGCCGCCGTAGACGTGCCGCGTCCTGATCTCGTCGGCCTCGAGCGTGGTTTCGTCGAAGCGGATCGCATCCGCTGCTGGCGTGCGCAGAATCTCGCGGATAACCGCCACGATCTCCTGAACGGATGCCCGGCTGGGGGCATGAAGGTCGATATCCCAGGTGGCCCGTCGGCGGTTGAGTTGCCAGAGCGCAAGAAGCGTCGCGCCCTTGAGCACGAAGCGACTCGCATGGGCGGAAGCACCCAGCCGGTAGAGAAACCGCTCGGTCGCGAATTCCGAGAGCACTGCCTGAAAATCCGCCCGCCGTTGCGTGGCGATCGCCGCGAGCCGTGTCCGCACGGAATCGGGACTGTCCGGATTGCGGCGCACTCGTGTCATGCCAGGCTTTCGAGATACGGTCGGATCACGCGTTCCACACGGTCGACGCGGGCGTGACGGAGCAGTGCCTCGGTCTTTTGCGGTGACTGGCGCAGAAACTCGCGGAGGGCCTCGATGGCGACGTCGGTGCCGATGGAGTTGCGAAACTTGAAGCAGTCGGCGACGGTTTTCGCGGGGTTGGTCATGCGCACCTTCGTTCCGTCGATGACATGTTCTTCGACGCCGTCGTCGAGATGTCGCTTCGACACATACACGAGCCGGATGCCGGTGGCCGTTCCGACCGGTCGCCACGCCTTGGAGGGCACAGCCACCCAAATCTCGTATGGGTTTTGGGTGGTGAGTCGGTGGAACCGCAGGGCGGAGAGAAGGCAGATGACGCCGCGAGGAACGTGGCGCGCCACGGCGGCGAACTGGTGACTGGCCGACTTGCGGGCATCAGGAAGCGAGTAGAGCCCGCGCGAAACGCGGTTGACCACGCCCCGCTCAACGAGCTTCGCGAGCATCGCTCGTGACACGCCGGCTCGTTCAAAATCACGGCTACGGGCCACGCCTTCGCGACGGAGGAACGTGCGGGCCTTGGTTTCGGGAGCGTTCATGGGGCCGGTGCCAAGCGGGAAACAAGGGCTTTGCGATTCCTAGGTACATTTGCATAAGTACCGTGGATTTGCAAACACGTCATTTGGCACGGTCGATGACGCAGGGGAATATACGCCCGTTCACTTATTGCGTCAAGCGGGCCTGAGGCTCATCACGCAAACCGGTCCTGCACCACCACCTCGGACAGGGCCAGTTGGCCGCCCTTCGGCATGGCGGGTTTCACGGCCTTGCCGACGGCGATCATGTAGCCGATCACGTGGTCGCTTGGCAGGTTGATGATCTCGGCCACCTTCACCGGGTCGAAGCCGATCATCGGGCAGGAGTCGTAGCCCATGGCCTTGGCCGCGAGCATGATCGTCTGCCCCGCGATGCCACACGACCGCATCGCCTCGTCCCGCTGCAGCTGCTCCTTCCCTTCGTAAAACGGCCCCATCCAGCCCGTGACGAGCTGCTGGATCTCGGGCGCGGCGTTTCGCCAGTACCGCTCGGGCGACTTCTTCCAGGCCTTGAGGTCGGCGGTGAGCACGATGAGCAGCGATGCGTCGATCACCTGCGCCTGATCGACGGCGGCGGCCCGAATCTGTTTCCGCAGGACCGGGTCGCGCACGATCACAAACCGCCAGTTCTGCATGTTGAACGACGTGGGCGACTGGATCGCGGCCTCGAGGAGTTTTGTTTCTTCGGCAGCGGTGAACCGATGGGTCGGGTCAAAGGCCTTCACCGACCGCCGCTGGTTGATGGCGTCGAACGTGTCCATGTAAATTGCATTCCTTGCGTGAGGGAGCCGAATCCGATGCCGTTGTACGAATATTCCTGTGAGAAGTGCAGCCAAAAAAACGATTTGCTGCACTGACGTTCCATGACCGACGTTCCTTGGATCGACTGGTATCAGAGCCTCGCCAAGCCGTCGTGGACTCCCGCGCCGCGGACGATCGGCCTCATCTGGCAGATCCTCTATCCCGTCATCATCGCGACGTTTGGCTTCGTGTTCGTGCAGGCCGGGCGCGGGCGGCTACCGCTGATCGTCGCCCTGCCGTTCGCCATCAACCTCGTGGCGAACCTCATCTTCACGCCGATCCAGTTCGGCATGCGGAATCTGCCGCTGGCCGCCGTGGATATTCTCGTCGTCTGGGGCACGATCGTCTGGATGATGCTGGCCGTCTGGCCGCACTATCGCTGGGTGGCCGCGGCCCAGGTGCCCTACTTCGTCTGGGTCTCCATCGCCACGGTGCTGCAGCTCTCGATCACGTGGATGAATCGGGCGTAGCGATGGTGACGGGCTGGGCGAGGACTCTCATGCCGAAGCCGGTTCAGCGCACCTCGCAGGGGCCCGTCATGCCCCCGCGCGTGCGGGCGGGATCTCGTAGCCGATTACCGCTGCAAGGCGGTCGATTTCCGCGGGCATCGGCTCCGGGCTACGTCTCTCTCCGTTTGGCGTTGTCATCGGATCACCTATCGCGGTTCGGTCACTTCGTCTCGAATCAGTCACTCAGGCTGTCTCGGCAGGTCGGTGCAGTGGCCCTCTTTCAGATCCTTAACCGCTTCGTCGGCGAGCTTGTCGAGCCGTCCCTCACGAATGTCTGCCTCGAGCTGGCGATCCCAATCTTCGGCGCAAGCGACCGAATGGGCCATAGCCTCGGCTGCATAGGCGAGCGCGGCCCGAATATCCACGCCGGTAAGCCGCGGGTGCGACTCGAGGATCTGCTCCATCGTTTCGCCGGTGGCGAGCTTCCTCAGGATCAACTCGACGGAAATCCGTGTGCCGCGAACCACCGGCTTGCCCATCATCACGGCCGGGTCGTTCTCGATGAGTCGATCCAGTTGATCGCCTCGATGCAGTCTGGCAAGTGCCTCCGCACGCACCGTCTCCCAGGGGACAGTCGTGCCGATGCCGGCATCCAGTTCGGCCGATCGCCTCGCAATCTCTGCCTCCCACTCCGGCGACAACGGCTCGCAAGCCTCGTCGGCGAGCGTATCTGCGATCGCTTCGATCAGTTCCTGCCGTTCCGTGGCGGGTAAACGTGCCGCTGCGGCGACCAATGCTGCGATTTCGTCATTCATAATGCGACCCTCAACCGGCTCGACTTTGTCGTTACGGGTGACCGTGGCGGCCGGCATTGGATTCGTCCGCCGGCGGCCGTATAGGCCCGCACGAGCTGGTCGAGGGAGACATCCGGGGCGCCGACCTCGATCTTGGCGACCCGCGGCTGCGTGGTGCCGATCCGCTCGCCGAGCTGTTTCTGGGAGAGGCCGCTGGCTCGGCGTTGGCGGCGAATGGCGAGAGCCAGGGTCAGCCGCAACTCGACGAGTTGCCGCTCTTCAGCGGTGAGCCCCAGAAAATCGGCCGCGTCGCCTACCCGCCAACCGGCGGCGGCAAGTGCCTTTCGCTTCTTGCTCGTCATCGTCATGGGGTCACCTTTCAGCGCCTTTACGCGGCCGTACAGCCAGACGACCGGCTTGCGGTGATCGCCCTCGGGCACTGAAAGCATATATCGGATCCGATATGCAGGCAACTTGCGGCGTTTCGTTCATCAGGCAATCCCGCACGGCCTCGCGCGGTCGCTCTTCCAGAGAAACCACTCCTGCAGTTCCGCCTCGGCCTCAACCGGGAGTAGCAAGCCTTGCCTCTTCGCGACTTTCGAACGCCGCGAGATCTTCGTTGATTTTCGCAATCATTTTACGAACACCCGCCTTCGTGAATCCCTTCTCGCCAATAGGATGCTCCCGTTCGAGATCAGCGATGCGCTGCTCGAGAATCCGCAGGTCAGAATGAGCCTTTTCGTACTCGGCGGAATTGGAAATCAAAGCGTCACCTCCACGAGGCCTTTACGAACCGAAGGGTCCGTTGTCCGCGTAAAAAAGTCTATCCAATCATCCCAGTCGCGGCCATCTTCGGCCGCGAATATGTGGTGATCCGCACGCGTTCCGAGGAGATCGGCTAACTCGATGGCGTCCAGGTTTCCTTTCGCGATACGTTCAGTGAAGTCCGGCCCGAGCCAAACAACAGCATCGGCATCGTTGGGAGCTTCCTTCGCCGTCACAAAACTGCCGTTCAGGCAAAACCTTTTCGCCCCGGCCGACCGACACAGCCGAAGCCAGTGAGCCACAGTCCTGCCCAGTCGCTTTCGTTCCGGCGTGCCGATCGCGAATCGTGCAATGACGTCGAACTCCGAAGCTTGGTGCAATCCTTTGGGCAAAAGCCCATCGACACGAAAAGGCGGAATCACAGCGGTCGACCTCCTTTGCCGGCAAAGCCGACCCGAAGAACTGTACGGCTGTACCGTAGTTTGTCAATGGTTCTGTTTGCTGGCTGCCGCCCAGGCCCAAGGTTGCTGCCGCATCGGCCTCGCTTGCGCTTCGGGCTTCCGTGGCCACTTCGGCGTGCGGTGAGATCAGTTGGCCTTGGCCGCGTAGGCCAGCCGTTCAGCGGCAAACCTGCAGTGCGGGCACTTCGTTGCAGGTGCGGGCGGCGTTTCGTTCATCAGGCAATCCCGCGCGGCCATGATGTGGGGTTCGACCCAGTCGTCCGACCCGTCATAGGAAATCACGGTCATCCGAAACCGCAGCGTCTGGTCAAACTGGTCAGCGGCCGCGTCACCATTGGCATAGACCCAGTAGGCCGTTGGCGACACTTTGAATCCGTTCCGCCGCAGCAGCCACTGGTAGATCTCGATTTGCCGCTTGTAGCCGGCGTGCCACTCTTCGTTGAGCTCCGTGATCTCGGCGGCCTTCGCGGTTGACTTGTAATCCACCACGATCAGCTCGCCTCGGGCGTTCTCCCAGAGATCGTCCACGGCTCCGGTCACGAGCATGTTGGTGGGCTTGTGCAGGGCCTGCACGCCCGTGAAGTTCGTTCGCCACTTTTCGAGATCGGGGTGGGCAAACGGAATGGCGTCGGCCAAAAAAGGTGACTGTCACCTTTTTCACCTTTTCCCATCGATTACACAACGAGCCATGATCGAAGCGACTCGTTGACTCGGTTTGTGTCGATCGCGCCTAACGCACCAACCCGCTTGAGGATGAATGACTCGTGGACCGTGAAGAGGCCGCGTTTGACGACGGATGCCATGTTGAGGCCGGCGCTTCGCCAATCCGTCAGCGAAAACTCTCCCTCCACCATCCGATCGGCCCGGCTCGTGAGCGGCACCACGAACAGGTCTCGCGAACGGTGCGACCCGCTCACGATAACCGCCGGCCGTACCTTGACGCCGGTGCGATCCGAAAACGGATAGGCCACGAGCACAACGTCATTTCTCGAGAAGCTTGGCATACCCGTCGTCCTCGGGGTTGTCCCAGATCTCCGCGAGCGACTTCTGGCTGGCTTCCATCCAAAAGTCTCGGTCATCTTCCGGCAGGAGCGTCACGAGAACCTTCGCGCCCTCAGGCAGTGTCGCCGGCTCGGCGAGCTCGATCTTGCCTTCGTGAACGACAGCTTTGAGGGTGACGATCATGGGACGCTCCTTGGCTAGCGGACGATGAGAGTATACGGGCGTTCAGTATTTTGTCAAGTGAGCCTTGGGCGATCTCGCTCGCAGCGATTCTACCCCGGACCAAGGTTGCCCGGCCGGGTCGTGCACTGCAATGCCGCCGATCACTCGGAAATCCGGTGGGCCTCGAAGTCCTCGTTGGTGTCAGAGGGCTCGGCGAGCAGGGCGCTCACGCGGCATGTGATCCCTTTCGATCGCAGGAAGGCTGCGCGGTCGAGTGCCTGCTGCATGAACGGGTAGTGTGCCGGCAGGCTGGAATACTCATCGTCGGATTCGGTCACCCAGGCCCCGTCCCTCTTGTAGACCACCATGTAGCCGTAGACCTTGAGGGAGCAGGGGCTCAGGTCCGAAGTCGCGTTCTCATCTCGCATCGTGATGTCTCCTTCTGGTGACTCGTTGGAAAACCGTGCCGCCACGACTGGCTGCACCCATCAACCGGACCCGGCCCATTGAGGGCCACGCGCGTCTCTTCTTAATGATCTTGTGGCCAAGCGGGGCCAAGGATTGCGAGGGAATGGGAGCAGGTCCTCGCATGCGCACGCGCACGCACGCGTATGGACACGTGCGCACGCGCATGACGCGCGCGCGACGGCCACTTCCGCAGCCCCTCCGGCAAAAAAAATCTCGACCGATTGCTTGACGGCTTTGCGCTGTCGCTCTAGTTCTGAAAAAGACGACGCCCTTTGAGGCAAGTGAAACGCAACCCAGAAACCGGAGGTGAGAGATGAAGGCGATCATGACGCTCGCGATGGCATTGCTGTGTGGTTCCGCATCGGCGCAATACCCCATGGCCCGCCCGCCGTTTTTCAATAACTGGCAGTATCAGCAGCAGCTCCAGTGGGAGCGTGACATGCAGATGAGGCAGCAGCTCGCCTGGGAACGAACCAACCCGGAACGGAGCAGTGTGCTCGAGTTTGCGGAGCAGGCCACGCGAGTGCGGGCGAACAAGGCGATCGAACGCTACTACAACAATCTGAACGAGCAGATGGAAAACGAACGCCGCCGACCGGATGAGACGATGTTTCGCAATCCATTTCTGCACAATCCCTTCTTCGATCGGTAGGCGCGGCAAGGCCGCCGGCGGGACCAACCGCCATTGCTCAAGCGTGCTCGAATGGCTTGCCCAGCATCGCCCACCCAGCATCCGTAATGGAGCGATTACGACCACCAACCCTTTTGGGTAGTTGGCACGTAAATGTCCAAGACTCGTTAAATCCGTAACTAAGGAGATGCCTTTGCGAGTGCGTACGAAGAAGCGCCGGCTATTACCGACCGAGTCTGAAGCGGCTCGGGCGATTTACGTCGACTTCGAAGGGTTCAAAGACAAACCGCCCAGTCTTGTGGGCATTCTCGTCGATGGGCAACTGAGGCAGGTGGTCTTGGAACCACAGCTTTTCTCTGCTGCGGTGGCCAAGAATTGCGAGACGAGTTCTATCGAAGCAGTCGCTTGTGAATTACGTGCCCGATGCCAAGCAGAGGAAAGGGTGCTGATCGGTTTTTCCACGCATGAACTGAAGGCCTTCAAACAGCATGCGGGCGAGAACTTCGACGACGTCTATCGCAATGCATTGAAGATCGCGAGTAGATGGTGGAACGTGTGCCATCAGGGAAAGGTACGACCGCGGACGCTGAAGGCATATCTCAAGGCTATTGGTGAGGAAATGCCGGCTTATCTCGGGGTGGGCAAAGCGACCTCCCGTTTGAAGTCGGTCATCGGCAGTGTTGGCCGCCGGGGTGCATACAAGGCTGTGCCAAAAGGCATCAAAACAAAGTGGCGTGATTTGTTGGACTACAACAAACTCGATTGTTGGGGCACACAGAGCCTCGTGACCCTTGCGGTAGGCGAACTAGCCAGCCAAGGGCGCTAGTTAAGCTGGGCCAGTATCATCGCATCTCGCGTGACTTCATAACGGTAACGAACTCCGCGATCACGCGCAGTTCATCTACTTGGTCGGGGTTGATCCAGATCGTGCGGAATTCTTTGTTACGAGGCTTGAGCTGAATGGCCGTGTGCTCCTGAGGCGGGTCTTCCCCCAGTTCCTCGCTCTCGAGTTTCAGCGATTCGTATTTTTTCACGGTGTACGAGCCGCCTGTCTCCGGGTCAGTGATCGCCCAGTGCTGAACCAGCAGCACCCTTCCGACGCGGCTGCCAACTACGTCGCGGCGAAACACGCAGTATGAGCCATCCGGGATCAACGGCTCCATCGACCGGCCGAAGACCTGCGACACGAAATGCCGGTCGTCCGCCTTGAGGCCCTCCGGCGTCGGCACCCAGCCGAGGCAATCGGCGGCGACGCTAGGCCCGAATTCGCTCGCCGCGGCCTGCAGTTCATAAAGCGGCAGCCACTCTGCATACCGCTCACCGGGCGGCTCCGTCTCTATGCGAAGCCTGTCCGAGCGTGCGTCGCTTTCCGTCGGCCGGGCTGCTTGTTGCGCAAACGTCCGCGATGCTAGTCGCAGCCGCTCGCGGAGATAGTCTCGCAAAGCCGGATCTGCGCACCACACGAAGCATCCCTTACGCCCCCGCGAGAGCAGCACCTTGTAGGTGTTCTTGATGATGGCCTGCACCTTCGCGTGCACGGCCGCCGTCGCAGCTGAATCGCCCTTCGCCGCCGTGAGTGCCTTCTTCCAGCCCTTGAGTGAGCTGTCTGTCTTCGCCCGCTTCGCCGGGTCGCCAATCACCTTGCCGTTCTCATAGCGGAGGTCGGACCCGATCAGCACGCCCAGCCAGTCGAATTCCACGCCCTGGCAGGTGTGTACGCAGCCGACCTGCTCAATGCCATCCTTCGACGTGGCCCAGTTCTCGCCCATGAAGTTCCACGGCATCGAGAGTCCATCCGCCTGCACATGCTTAACGTGCCCATGCCGTTGGCGGCCCTTCGTGGGCCACTCCCACGAATATCCAGCGATTAGCCGGGCCTTGTTGGTGGCATTCCTGGCTTTCAGTGCGGCGTACATCTTCTGTGCGTCGTCGAACACCCGAAACTCATACTGCTCGTCGGCCCAGTTGTCGTAGTTGCCCGTCGGCCGCAGCTGCAAGACGTCGTCGAGCCAGTTGAGATAGCCGTCGGAGCCGCCGCAGCGGAACTGCGCCGTGAGCGTGAACGGGGCGTGCACGTTTGCCTTGAACTTCGTGGCCGCTTCGCGGATCCGTTCCTCGCTGCCCGAGTCGATCCACTGCACCCGCTGCGTCTCGTCGAGGAAGAACACGCTGATGCGGGCCGCCCGCACCATGTCTTCCACCATGCTCTCGCCCTTGTATTGATAGGCCTCGTCCTTGAGCCGGTGGGCCTCGTCCACGATCAAGACCTCGTGCGTCTTGTCTTTCATGAAATCGGCCGTGTGAAAACTCCACGACGACTGAAACAGCGCCTCCCCATCCTCCCGGTAGTTGCGGTGCCGCTTCGTGAGCTGCTCGGCGAGCGTGTCGCGAAAGGCTTTGTTGGGCGCGACCAGAAACCCCAGCCGCTTTGACTTGAGCACCTCGGCGAGCAGTCGCACGGCGATTACGGATTTTCCGGTGCCTGGCCCGCCGTGCACGATGAACACCTGTCGCTTGGCGGCCGTCGCCACGCCCGTGATCGCATGCCGGATGATCTGAAAGGCTTCGTTCTGGGTGTCGAGCAGTTCAAACTCCTCGTTGCCGTCCAGCATGCTGCCCACGCGTTCGATGAGCGCTGGCGCCGGGATGAGCCGCCCCTTCTCCAGCAGGTAGAGCACGTCGTGCCGCGACCTGTGCCGCACGTATTTCTCGATATACCGCGAGAGGGCGTCGGCATCGTCGGCGAGGAAGAGATGCGTGTCGTCGATGATGTGGCGGTAGCGGGAATCCTCGAGCGGCTCCGGCTTCCGACGGACGAGGTTGAAGAGATAGGCGGCCGAGTGGATGCCAACGCTCTTTTCCGCGATGTCGGCGTTGAACCGCAGGATCAGCCCCTTGTATTTGCGGGCCTGCACGCAGGGATGCTGCGAGAGCGAGCCACCGCCGTAGGGCGACCAGACGAGGTCCGGCACGTCCGACTTGTCGGCTTCGCTCCACGACTTGAGCTCAAGCACCAGGCCGTTGTCGTTGGTGCCGTCATTGCCGGCGAGCAAGACGTCCACGCGGGATCGGCCGGCGGCGGAGATGTGGTATTCGATGGCCACCTGCATGTCGTCATCAACATTGGCCCGCCGCAGCGCGCTTGAAAACCGGGCGTATTCGTCCGCCCACACGTGCCGATCGGCGGGCACGCCCCCGGTCTGCCGCTCGAATCCGTCGATCAGCCGCCGCTCGAGGCGGTTCAGATCGACATCTTCAAGAAACTGCCGCTTCGTCTCGGCGTAGATGATCACGGCTCGCGCAGCTCCGTGTATTTCCGGGCGTTGCCGCGGGCCAGGGCGACGGGGTATTTCTGCTCATTCGCAGCGAGCTTATCGGCGATCGCTTTGCCGACGTCGATATCGAGCCGATCGGCGAGCAGGAGTGCAAAGAGAAAGACGTCGGCGACCTCTTCCACGACGGCGTCGCGTTTGGCATCGTCCTTCAGGTCGCGTTCGATCTCCTTGTCGGTCTTCCAGAGAAACCGCTCCTGCAGTTCCGCCGCCTCGATCGCGATGGCGGCGGCGAGATTCTTCGGCGTGTGGAACTGCGACCAGTCGCGGGCGTCGCGAAACCGGCGGGCCTCAGCCATGAGCGCCTGCCAGGAATCAATTTTCTTGCCGGCTCGCCGGCGGGGCTTCGTAGGCTTGGTCATGGAGGGGAGTGTACTGCCCAAACGGGCGGTGCGGACGGTCCGAAACGTACGCCCCGGACCAAGGTTGTCCTAGTCGCGGCTAGACTGCCGACATGCGGCCGGATGTCCCCTCACCTTTCCTGGCGATTCCCGAAGCAGAGTGGCTCTGTAAGAACGAACTCTGCTTTGCGGCCTTCGACAAGTTCCCAGTGTCGTCCGGCCATGTGCTCGTGATCACGCGGCGGGTGGTGCCCACCTACTTCGACTGCACGTCCGAGGAACAGGCGGCGCTCATGGAGCTCGTGGGCGAGGTGAAGCGGCTGCTCGACCAGCGTGAGCCCAAGCCCAATGGATACAACGTCGGCTTTAATTCAGGCACCGCCGCCGGCCAGACCGTGCCGCATGTGCATGTGCACGTGATCCCGCGGTATGACGGCGACATGCCCGACCCCCGCGGCGGCGTGCGGCATGTGATTCCGGAGAAGGGGAATTACCTGGCCGAAAGTAGGACAGGCTTCAGCCTGTCGAATGCGCCCTCCCACTCGCGACAGGCTAAAGACCTGTCCTACTCCCTCACCACCGGCCCCGATCGCCCCTTGTGGCAGCGGCTCGCCGATCGGCTCCCAGGTGCGAGCGAGATCGACCTGCTCGCGTCGTTCGTCCAGACCTCCGGGCTCGACCACGTTCGCGAGGGGCTTTTTAGTGCAATCGCCGCGGGGGCCCGGATCCGGCTGCTCGTGGGCGACTACCTCGGGATCACGTCGCCCGATGCGCTCAAGACGTTGCTTGGCTGGATGGAGTCCGTGGGGGACGCGTTCGAGGCGCGGCTCGCCGAACTCGACCGGCTCCGCGGGCGGCCCGCCTCGTTTCATCCGAAGGCGTGGCGGATCGCCGACTCGTCGGGCGGGATCGTCGTGGTGGGAACGAGCAACCTCTCGCGGGCGGCGCTCGTGTCGGGTGTGGAGTGGAACCTCGTCGGCGAGACGTCGGGCGACGACGCGATCGACCGAGAGCTCATAGCGGCGTTCGACGATCTCTGGCAGCAGGCCACGCCGCTTTCGGCCGACGTGGTCGAGCGCTATGAATCGAAAGTAGGGCAGGCTTCAGCCTGCCGATTGTGGGATCCACCGCTTCGGGAGGCTGCGCTTGGTGATGACAGGCTGAAGCCTGTCCTACTTCCACGCCCCTGGCAGGTCGCCGCCCTCGCGTCGCTCGCGTGCATCCGCGAGCAGGGCTATTCAAAAGCCCTCGTCGCCGTGGCAACGGGCCTTGGGAAAACCTGGCTCGCGGCGTTCGACGTGGTGGCCGTGGGAAAAACCCTCGGCCGGCCGCCGCGGGTGCTCGTCATCGCGCACCGGGCCGAGATCCTCGCGCAAGCTGAGGCCACGATGCGGCAGGCAATGGAGGCGGAGTGGGGCCGCGTCAACGTCGAATGGCATCTCGGCAGTAGGACAGGCTTCAGCCTGTCGAATGCGGCGTCCATGGCCCAGGGCAGACAGGCTAAAGCCTGTCCTACTTTGGTCATTGCCTCGATTCAGAAGCTCTCGCGGGCGGCCGGCCTCGCGGCCCTCGATTCGGCCGGGCCCTTCGATTACTGCGTGATCGACGAGGTGCACCACG
>JBIIQM010000128.1:0-5812 GCA_044342075.1 Pirellulales bacterium | reverse complement strand
GGCATACGACTCTACCTGTTCGCGTGTGATCCGGTCGACGGCGAAATACCGGCTCTCCGGATGGGCGAAGTAGAGGCCGCTGACGCTCGCGGCCGGCAGCATGGCGCAGCTTTCCGTGAGCGTCATGCCGGCCGTCTTTTCCGCGTCGAGCCAGGCAAAGAGCGACTGCTTCTCGGTGTGGTCCGGGCAGGCCGGGTAGCCCGGGGCGGGACGGATGCCCCGATAGCGTTCCTCGATCAAGTCTTCGTTGCCCAGGTTTTCGTCGCGGCCATAGCCCCACTCGCAGCGGGCCTTCTGATGGAGCCATTCGGCGAAGGCCTCGGCCAGCCGGTCGGCGAGTGCCTTGGCCATGATCGACGAGTAGTCGTCATGCTCGCGATCGTAGCGGCGGCACAGTTCTTCGCAGCCGTGCCCCGCCGTGCAGGCGAAGGCCCCGACATAGTCCTTGCGGCCGCTCTCCACCGGCGCCACGAAGTCGGCGAGCGCGTGGAATGTCTCCTGCCCCTTCCGCTCCCACTGCTGGCGGAGCGTGTGCACGCGGCCGAACTCCTTCGTTCTGGAGTCGTCGGTGTAGAGCACGATGTCGTCGCCGTCGGAATTCGCCGGGAAGAAGCCGTAGACTCCCTTGGCGGTGAGCGAGCGGTCACGGACGATCTCGTCGAGCATCCGCGTGGCGTCGGCGAAGAGCCGCTTCGCCTCGTCGCCCACGGTCGGGTCGTCGAAGATCGCGGGATACTTCCCCTTGAGCTCCCAGGCCATGAAGAAGGGGGACCAGTCGATGTAGGGCACGAGTTCCGCGAGCGGCACGCTCTCGAGCGTGCGCGTGCCGAGGAATTCCGGCGTCTCGATCGGCGCGGTCGCCCAGTCGGTGGTCCAGCGGTGCTGGCAGGCGAAGTCGTAGGGCACGAGCGTCTGCTGCTGCCGGCGCCTGAAATTCTCGACGTCGCGGGCTTGCTCGAGGCGGTTGGCCTCCCCGAAGGCCGTCCGCGACGCCGGGTTGATCAGTTTCTCGACGACGCCCGCGGCCCGCGACGCGTCGAGCACGTGCACGACGCTGCCCGAATAATTCGGGGCGATCTTCACGGCCGTATGGCGGGCCGAGGTCGTGGCGCCGCCGATCAGGAGCGGCACCGACAGCTTCTCGTGCTCGAATTCCTCCGCGACGTGCACCATCTCGTCGAGGCTCGGCGTGATCAGGCCGCTCAGGCCCACGACGTCGACGGCATGCTCCTTGGCCGCCTCCACGATCTTCGCCGACGGGATCATCACGCCCAGGTCGATCACCTCGTAGCCGTTGCAGCCGAGCACCACGCCGACGATGTTCTTGCCGATGTCGTGCACGTCGCCCTTCACGGTGGCGATCAGCACCTTGCCGCGCTTCGTCTCCGCCTGGCCGCTGCGGAGCCGCTCCTCTTCCATGTAGGGGAGCAGGTGGGCCACGGCCCGCTTCATCACGCGGGCGCTCTTCACCACCTGCGGCAGGAACATCTTGCCCTCGCCGAACAGATCGCCGACCACCTGCATGCCCCGCATCAGCGGCCCCTCGATGATCTCGAGGCTCGAGGCATAGCGGGTTCGGGCCTCTTCGACGTCTTCCTCGACG
The DNA here is from genome assembly GCA_044342075.1 of Pirellulales bacterium. Classification (GTDB taxonomy): domain Bacteria; phylum Planctomycetota; class Planctomycetia; order Pirellulales; family UBA1268; genus RGVT01. The sequence goes on along the minus strand of JBIIQM010000128.1, from coordinate 4,209 downwards.
TGGTCGGCGAGCCCCTTCACCAGCGCGTGGGAGAGCCGGGCTTCGACATCGAGGCTCCGCCAGGCGTCGGCCTTCGCGGTGTCGGCGGGGTCGCGCTTCTTGACGCTTTCGGCGTATTCGATCAGCCGGTCGGTGGCGTCTGGACGGCGGTCGAACAGCACGTCCTCGATCCGCTCGCGCAATTCCGGCTCGATCTCCTCGTAGACCGCCAGCTGGCCTGCGTTGACGATGCCCATCTCCATGCCGGCCTTGATGGCGTGGTAGAGGAAGGCCGCGTGCATGGCTTCCCGCACGACCTCGTTGCCGCGGAAGGAGAAGGAGATGTTGCTGACGCCCCCCGACACCTTCACCAGCGGCATCTGCTGCTTGATGAGCCGGGTGGCCTCGAGGAAATTGAGCGCGTAGCGGTTGTGCTCCTCGATGCCGGTGGCGACCGTGAGGATGTTCGGATCGAAGATGATGTCTTCGGGCGGGAAGCCGGCCTGCTCCGTGAGCAGCTTGTAGGCCCGGCGGCAGATCGACACCTTCCGCTCGGTGTCGGTCGCCTGCCCCTCCTCGTCGAAGGCCATCACGACGACGGCGGCGCCGTAGCGACGGATCGTCCGGGCCTGCCGCAGGAAGGTCTCCTCCCCTTCCTTGAGGCTGATCGAGTTGACGATCCCCTTGCCCTGCAGGCACTTCAGGCCGGCCTCGAGCACCTCCCACCGCGAGCTGTCGATCATCACCGGCACGCGGGCGACGTCGGGCTCGCTCGAAAGGAGCGTGAGGAATTTCGTCATCACGGCCGGGCCGTCGAGCATGCCCTCGTCGACGTTGACGTCGATGATGTTGGCGCCGTTCTCGACCTGCTGCCGGGCGACGGCGAGCGCCTCCTCGTAGCGATCCTCCTTGATGAGCCGGGCGAAGGCCCGCGAGCCGGTGACATTCGTCCGCTCGCCGATCACGGTGAAGCTGCTCTCCGGACGGATCTCGAGCAGCTCGAGCCCGGAATACCGCGACCGCTTCTCTGGCGTGGCCGGCGCCCGCGGGGGAAACTTCGACACCGCCTCCGCGATCGCCTTGATGTGGGGGGGCGTGGTGCCGCAGCAGCCGCCGATCACGTTGAGCCAGCCCTCGCGGGCGAATTCGCCGAGCACCTTCGCCATCATCTCCGGCGTCTCGTCGAACCCGCCGAGCGCGTTGGGCAGGCCGGCGTTCGGATAGCAGCTCACCGGAATGTTCGCGACCCTCGACAGGTCGGCGAGGTGGGTGCGGAGCTTCTCCGGCCCGAGGGCGCAGTTGATGCCCACGCTCACGAGATCGAAATGGGAGATGCTCTCCCAGCAGGCCTCGACCGTCTGTGCGGAGAGCGTGCGGCCCCCTTCGAAGACCGTGAACGAGGCCATCACCGGGATGCGGACGCCCTTTTCCTGAAACACCTGCTCGATGGCATAGAGGCAGCTCTTGAGAACGAGCGTGTCGAACGCGGTCTCGGCGAGCAGGAGGTCGACGTCGCCCTCCAGGAGCGCCTCCACCTGCTCGCGGTAGGTCGCCACCATCTGGTCGAACGTCACGTCGCGATGGCCGGGATCGGCCACGTTGCCGGCGATCGAAAGCTGCTTGTTCGTCGGGCCGATCGAGCCGGCGACGAACCGCGGCCGGTCGGGAGTCTTGGCGGTGGCCGCGTCGGCCGCCTCGCGGGCGAGACGGGCGGCGGTGAGGTTGAGTTCGCGGACGTGGTCGGCCAGGCCGAAATCGGCGAGCGCCAGACTCGTCGCCCCGAACGTGTTGGTCTCGACGATGTCGGCGCCGGCCTCGAGGTAGGCCGCGTGAATGCCCCGGATCGCGTCTCCCTGCGTGAGCACGAGAACGTCGATGCAGTTTTTCAGGTCCTTGGGGTGAGTGCGGAACCGCTCGCCGCGGAAGCCCTGCTCGTCGAGCGCGAGGGCGTGGACCATGGTGCCCATCGCACCGTCGAGAACGGCGATGCGGCTGGCGAGAAGTTTTTGAAACGCGGCGGTGCGGGCGGAGCGGGATGCAGTGGGCATGCGGGGGAAAGTATGAAAACGTCCGTGATGATGCAGGCGGCCGTCAGTCCTTGGCGGCCGATCGAAGACCTGTTGCTGGACCTTCCGATGATAGGCGACTGGGCGATTGGGGCATAATGCAGAAGGCCTGCGGGCCGGAAATCGGGGGGCTGCATCGAATCCGCGCCGTTTGGTGTGTGGCGGCGGTCGTTTTCTCAAGGCCGCGTTCCGCGAGCGTCGATTTCCCGAACTCTGGGAGCAACTCTGGGAGCATCAGAGGGGCCTGCGGAATGCGGGCGAGGAGCCATGGCGGTGAATGGGCACGGCGGCGGACGGCCGGGAGGGTCGTCGATCAAGGTGATCGCCCGCCTGCCCGCGCTCGACGCGGAGCGGGAGGCTCCGCCCGAGCGGGAACCAGAGCCGAGCAGGCTTCCGCCGCACCCCGCGCGGGAGCTGCGGGAACTGCCGGCGAGCGGCCCCGCGCCGTCGTCCGAGTCGCAGCGGTTTCCCACGCGGTCGGTCGTGACGCTGGCATTGGTCGCGGCCATCACGTGGACAGCGGCCTTGTGGAACGATCGCCAGCGCATGCTTGCGGAACGCGTCGCCCAGACGCGTGGAGAACAGGCGCAGCGGGAACAGGCGGCCCTCGAGCAGCGGCCGGAGCGGCTGGCCCGTGAGGGGAATTCGCCGCGATGACGCAGGCAGCGATCGACCTCATCGACCGGGCCTTCATCGGCCGCTTCCAAGGAGAAGCTGGCGAGGGAGAAGCCGTCGAGCTGCTCGGCGGTGAAGAAAGCAATGATCGACCTGCTTCAAACGCTCTGACCGCGGCCCTCGTGCCTGCGGCCTGGGCGGCGATCGCGAGCGAGTTGGAGGCGGCGACCGCCGCGGGCTGCCGCGTCATCGCGGTGGTGGCCGTTCGGCGGGGGGAAGGCTGTTCGACGGTCGCCCAAGGGGCCGTGCGGGCGCTCGTCGCCCGCGGCCGACGTGCCGTCTGCGTGACCAAGCCGCCGCTCCAGCTGGCGTCCCGCGACGCCGAGGTCGACCGGGCCGACATCGTCGTCGTCGATGCGGGCACTTGGTTTCCGCCGGGGCCGATTCGTCGCCATCATGTCGCGCGTCAGGCCTTCGGCTGCGATGCCGTCATCCTCGTGCGGCGGGCCGATCGTCCGCGATGCGAACCGCATGCGGAGGCGCTTGCCGCGATTGGCCTCTGCGTGCTCGGCGAGGTGGAGACCTTCGCGGATGATGCGGCCGATGCATCTTGGGAGCAGCACGATGCCTGATGCTGCGGTCTGTCGACTCACGCTTTCGCAGCAGGCGGCGCTTGCCCGCCTGGCCTATTGTCTGGAGCAGTCGGGAACGGTCGCCCTGCTCTGCGGACCGGCCGGCGTCGGCAAGACGCTCGTGCTTGCCGCGGTCGCGAAGGCCCCGCAACTGGCGGCGCGAGGGGCTGCCGTGATTCCCTTTCCGGCCTGGCGGGAAGGCTCCGGCGCGGCGCGGCCGCCTGCGGTGCTTCTCATCGACGACGCGGAGAGCGCCCGCGATGGCGAACTCGCGGCCGCCATCGAGCGTTTCTTCAGGCAGCGGCCCGAGGGCGCCGTGGCGTTGGCGGGCGAAGGGCGGCTGCTCTCGCTCGTGGCCCGCGACCGCCGCCTCGAGCAGATGGTGTCGCTGCGGGGAGTGATTCCGCCGTTCACGCTCGATGAGACGAGGATGCTCGTCGCGGCCAGGCTCGCTGCGGCCGGCTCGCTCGACGAGCGCGATCAGGTGGCCAGGACAATCCACGAGATCGCCGCGGGCATCCCCGCGGTCGTGACGCGGATCGCCGATTTGGCGGCAGTGGTCGTCGAGGCGAGCCCCGGCCGGACCCTCGTGCCCGACGACATCGAGGCGATCCACCGCCGGCTCAGCCTGCAGGCAGCATGACTCCCGCGGTGGCCGTCGCGGACGGCCGCGCCGGATCGAACGGGGTCGGATCGATTTCGGGCGCCGCCCCCGTGATGAGGTCGGCGAGCAGCACCGCCGTGCCGGTCGATTGGTGCAGCCCCGCTCGAAAGTGCCCCGCGGCGACGAACGCATTCGCGATCGCCGGCACGTGCCCGATCGACGGCAGGCCGTCGGCCGATCCCGGCCGCAGGCCGGCCCAGGCCTGCTCCATCCGGGCGCTCGGCAGATCGCCGAGCAGGCCGTGCGCGAAGCC
>JBIIQM010000061.1:0-19263 GCA_044342075.1 Pirellulales bacterium | reverse complement strand
ACGAGCTTTTCCTCGGTGCGGCTGAGCCGGCCGGCCGTGGGCGTGGCGAGCGGATTGGCCACGAGCTGGGCGTCGATATTCACCTCGCTCATGTCGTTGACGATCACCGCCACCCGCAGCCCCTCGCGGTTGGCGAGCACGTGGTTCAAAAGCGTGGTTTTTCCGGCCCCGAGAAACCCCGAGAGCACCGTGACAGGGAGCCGACGATCCGAACGAGACGCCTTCGCGTGCATACGACACCTCCGCGTGGATAACGGGGCGCCAGGCCCCGGCAGGCCCAATCTGCCCGAAATGCAAATGCTTTGCAAGTGCATGAACGGCGAGGGCCTTGCCTCGGGCTCGCCGCCGGCCTAGATTTTTGACGATTCAAAATTAATGTTTTGAGGACTCAAAATGCCGCGTCTTCCGGCCGAACAGCCGATCGTCCCCTGCCCGCCGCGGCGGAGCGGGTTCAGCCTCGTCGAGCTCCTCGTGGTGATCGCGATCATCGGCACGCTCGTGGGCTTACTGCTGCCGGCCGTGCAGTCGGCTCGCGAGTCGGCCAGGCGCACGGCCTGCTCGAGCAACCTGCGGCAGCTGGGGCTGGGGCTGCTTTCGCATGAATCGGCGAAGAAACGGTTTCCCGCGGGATATGTGAGCCAGGCGGGACGCACGCCGCAGGATTCGGCAACTCGCGACTGCCCGCCCGGCACAGGCTGGGGCCTGCTCATCGCCGCCTTCATCGAAGAAGGCCAGCTCGCCGACCGCTACCGCGCCGATCTCGGCATCGCCGACCCGGCCAACGCGGCGGTCGTTTCAGCCTCGCCGGCATTCTTTCGCTGCCCTTCCGACAACGGGCCACGCGAAGCGTTTGCCTTGCAGCTCGAATCGGGCAGCCCGCATCCTTCGGGCGCGACGCTCGGCCGCTCGAGCTACGTGGGCAACGCCGGCCATCGCGAACCATGGGCGCGACCGCTCGATTCCTGGGCCGGCGTCGCCAACGGTCCGCTCTACCGCAACTCGTGGCTCAAGATCGGCCAGGTGACCGACGGCACGTCGAAGACGGTGTTTCTCGGCGAGCATCTCTCGCGGCTTTCGCAAAAGTCCTGGGCCGGCACGGTGCCCGGGGCTTTCTCACATCCCACGCCCGAATTCGTGCAGGCCAGACAGAGCGAGCCCGACGCCGCGGCCACACTCCTGCTCGTGCACAGTGGTCCGGCCGAAGACGAGCCCGGCGTGATCCACCCGCCGAACGACGAACACGCCCACGTCTGCCAGATGTATTCCGATCATCCAAACGGCTGCAATGTGATGTTTGGTGACGGCAGTGCGCGATTCATCGCGAATTCCATCGATCGCAATGTCTGGGCCGCGCTCTCGAGCTTCAATGGTGGCGAGTCGCTCGCGGGCGATGCGTTCTGACGGAGATGAGCAGACAGGCTGAAGCCTGTCGTACGGGAGACAGGCTGAAGCCTGTCCTACTGAATGCCGTTCAAGATCCCGATCAGTGATGCGGCTTCCGCGGCTGAGACGCGACTCGTGCGGCGCGAGCCGGGCGCGACGCAGGTGGCGGCGAGCACGCTGGGCTCGATCGCAGCCAGCCCACGGTAGCGGCGCGCCACCACGGCGCCCCGTTCGCGGAGGCTGTCGGCCAGTTGCTGGAGCTCCGGCTCCGAGAAGGCGCATTGCGGCGCCGCCTCGCCCGCCGCCAACACTTCGCCCCACGGCGGGCGGACGAGCTCGATGCGGTCGGCATCGAGCAGTGCCGGCATCCACCGCTGGAAAAACATCAACATCAAGACCCCGCAGTGAATCCCATCGGCATCGGGATCCATGAGCAAGAGGATCCGTTCGTAGCGGCAGGCCGCCAGATCGAAACGGCCGCCGATGCCGGCACCAATCGCGTCGGCGAGCGCCTGGAAGAGCGGATGACCGGCCACCTTCTTTTCGCTCGCCTTCAGGGCGTTGAGCGGCTTGCCCTGCATCGGCAGCACAGCCTGAAACGCGGGATCGCGAACGCGGCTCACCGAATCGGCCGCCGAATCCCCCTCCACCACGAAGAGCTCGGCACCGGAGCCGGGGCCGTGTGCCTTGCAGTCATCGAGCTTGAGCGGGCCGCGCGGAAAGGTCATGGAGCTATAGACTATTCCGCATGGCCGGAAATCTCATCCTCGTGCTCGGCGACCAGCTCGACCGCAACAGCGCGGCGTTCGACGGCTTCGACCGCGGCCGCGATCGCGTCTGGATGGCGGAGGTGGCCGAGGAATCGACGCACGTCTGGACGCACAAGGCCCGGATCGCCGTCTTCCTCGCGGCCATGCGGCACTTTCGCGCGTGCCTGGCCAAGGAGCGGATCGACGTCGATTACACCGAGCTCGCCGCAAAGCCCGGCGCCAAAGAGCCGCAGACGCTTGCCGCCGCCCTGCTCGCGAGCCTCGCGCGGCTCAAAAAAGCCGGCTTCGTGCCGGAGCGGCTCATCGTCGTCGAGCCGGGCGAGTGGCGGGTGCAGGAAATGCTGCGTGCCGCTGCGAAGGAGGCCGGCATGCCGCTCGAGATCCGGACCGACCGGCATTTCTTCTCCACCCGCGAAGACTTCGCGGCGCATGCAAAGGGCCGCAAGCAGCTGCGGCTCGAATACTTCTATCGCCCGTTGCGCGAGAAGTTCGGCGTGCTCATGGACGACGACGAGCCGGCCGGGGGCCAGTGGAATTACGACGTCGAAAACCGCGGCGCGTTTCCGAAGAGCGGCCCGGGAAAACTCCCCGCGCCGGTGCGGTTCGCCCCCGACAAGACGACCCGCGCGGTGATCGACCTCGTAAACGCCCGATTCGCCTCCCACCCCGGCAACCTCGACGACTTCGACTGGCCGGTCACGCCCGCCGACGCCCGCGCGGCCCTCGATGATTTTCTTGTCCATCGCCTCGTGAACTTCGGCCGCTACCAAGACGCGATCTGGACGGGCGAGCCCTGGCTCTACCATTCCAGACTGGCGCAGGCGATGAACATGAAGCTGCTCGACCCGCGCGACGTGGTGGCCGCCGCCGAGAAGCTCTATCGCGCGGGGAAGGCGCCGCTCGAGGCGACGGAAGGCTTCATCCGGCAGGTGATCGGCTGGCGGGAATATGTCCGCGGCGTCTATTGGCACTTCATGCCGGAGTATGTCGATCGCAACACACTCGGCGCCGAGTTGCCGCTGCCACACTTCTATTGGACAGCGGCCACCGAGATGAATTGCCTCAAGGACGCCCTGCAGCAGACGCTCCGCTATGGCTACGCACACCACATCCAGCGGCTGATGGTGACGGGGCTCTTCGCGCTTTTGCTCGGCGTGAAGCCGCAGCAGGTGCACGAGTGGTATCTCGCCGTCTATGTCGACGCGGTCGAGTGGGTGGAGTTACCCAATACGCTCGGCATGAGCCAGTTCGCCGACGGCGGCGCGATGGCCTCGAAGCCGTATTGCGCAACAGGCGCCTACATCGACCGCATGAGCAACGCCTGCCAGGGCTGCCGCTACAAACCGAAGGTCGCCACCGGCCCCGATGCCTGCCCCTTCACGACGCTCTACTGGGACTTCCTCGCACGGCACGAAAAGCTGCTCGCGAAGAACCAGCGGATGACGATGCAGCTCAAGAACCTGGGCCGGAAGGATGCGGCCGAGCTACGCGCAATCCGCCGCCAGGCCGACGAACTGCGGTCGGAGTAGGACAGGCTTCAGCCTGTCACCAGCACACCGCTTGCTCCGAAGTAGACCGCTTCGTCCAAAGCACACCGCTTGCTCCGAAGTAGACCGCTTGCTCCTCAAGCGGATCCAGATCCGCTTCGGGACGAAGCGGTCTACCTTGACAGGCTGAAGCCTGTCCTACTTGGCGGGCGGGGGCGGCAACAATTCGATCGGTTCGATCTTCTCGTCGGCGGGCGTGGGCGCGGCGAGCTTCGGTTCGCCCTGCACGAGCACGCTCTTCGTGCCGTCATCGACGGCGGTGACGGGGGTCACCGATTGCGCCGCTGCGGCCGCCGGCGCGGTCACGGGCTTGGCTTGTTGCGGAGGATTCACGGCACGAGGTTGTGCTGCGGCCACGGCAGCGGGCTGCTGCGGCGCGGCCACGATCGGGCTCGCGGGCTGCGGCACCGGGCGGGCCGCCACCGGCGGCGCGGCATTCGGGCCGAAGCCCGGAACGGGCGCGCCGCTGCGGATCGCGCGACGCACGTCCACCGGGCGCGGCGGCATCTGTGCAGCCGCCTTCATGCGTTGCTCCATTGCCTCCAGGCGGATGATCCGCCGCTCGGCGATCCGCTCGGCACGTGGCTTCGCCTCGGCGACATCGATGCAGGCGGCTCCCGCGGCAACGCCAAGCACCAACCGCGCGGCTCCGGCAAACACTCGAGACTTCACGGTCGATCGTGACGGCATCGCAAGGACCTCTTTTTGCGGTTTGAAAAACCAGTTCTCCGAAGCCGTAGTATCCACCCTTCGCGTGCGGATGACCAGTCGATTGAGCCGATCGCGGCGCGTCACGAATTGCCGAAAGCAGGCGAAATTGCCTAGATTGACTGGATTGACCCGAATCATGGGAAATCGTTCGCGACAGACGGCTTTCATGACCTCCTACAACCTCACGCACCTCCGCCAGCTCGAAGCCGAGAGCATCCACATCATCCGCGAAGTCGCGGCCGAGTTTGAAAACCCGGTGATGCTCTATTCGATCGGGAAGGATTCGGCGGTGATGGTCCGTCTCGCCGAGAAGGCGTTTTATCCGGCCAAGCCCCCCTTCCCGCTCCTCCACGTCGACACGACCTGGAAGTTTCGCGACATGTACAAGCTCCGCGACGAATACGTCGCCAAGGAGCTCGGCTTCAAGCTGATGGTGCACGTCAACGAGGAAGGCCGCGCCCAGGGCATCAACCCGATCACGCACGGCAGCAAGGTTCACACCGACATCATGAAGACGCAGTCGCTGCGTCAGGCGCTCGACAAATATCGGTTTGACGCCGCGTTCGGCGGCGCCCGCCGCGACGAGGAGAAGAGCCGGGCGAAGGAGCGGGTGTTTTCGTTCCGCGACGAGTTTCACCGCTGGGACCCGAAGAACCAGCGGCCAGAGCTCTGGAACGTCTACAACACGAAGGTCCGCAAGGGGGAGAGCATCCGCGTGTTTCCGCTCTCCAACTGGACCGAACTCGACGTCTGGCAATACATCCACCTCGAAAACATCCCGATCGTGCCGCTCTATTTCGCGGCCGAGCGGCCGATCGTCTGGCGCGACGGCGTGATGATCATGGTCGACGACGACCGGCTGCCGATGAAGCCGGGCGAGAAGCCGGAGATGCGGCGCGTGCGGTTCCGCACGCTCGGCTGCTACCCGCTCTCGGGCGCCGTCGATTCCACCGCCACCACGCTCCCCGAGATCATCCAGGAAATGCTCCTGACCACGTTCTCGGAGCGGCAGGGCCGACTCATCGACTCCGACGAGGCCGGCTCGATGGAGAAGAAGAAAAAGGAAGGATATTTTTGACAGGCTGAAGCCTGTCCTACTTTCATGTCACACCAATCGTCACTCATCGCGTCCGACATCAACGAATATCTCGCGCAGCACGAGCGCAAGGAGCTGCTGCGGTTCATCACCTGCGGCAGCGTGGACGACGGCAAGAGCACGCTGATCGGCCGGCTCTTCTACGAGTCGAAGATGATCTACGAGGATCAGCTCGCCGCGATCAAGAAAGACACGAGCCGCTACGGCACGACCGGCGGCGAAATCGATCTCGCGCTCTTCACCGACGGCCTCGAGGACGAGCGGCAGCAAGGGATCACGATCGACGTCGCCTACCGTTATTTCTCGACCGATAAGCGGAAGTTCATCATCGCCGACACGCCCGGCCACGAGCAATACACGCGCAACATGGCGACGGGCGCTTCGACGGCGGATCTCGCGATCATCCTGATCGACGCCCGCCACGGCGTGCTCACGCAGACGAAGCGGCATTCGTTCATCGTGTCGCTCCTTGGCATCAAGCACATCGTCGTGGCCATCAACAAGATGGACATCGTCGACTACGACGAGGCGGTGTTCGAGAAGATCAAGTCCGACTATGTGGACTTCGCGTCGCGACTCGAACTGCCCGACGTCCACTTCATGCCGATCTCGGCCCTGAAGGGGGACAACGTCGTCACCAACAGCCCCAACATGCAGTGGTACACCGGCTCGCCGTTGATGACGCTCCTGGAGACCGTCTACATCGGCTCCGACCGCAACATGGAAGACTTCCGGTATCCGGTGCAGCTCGTGCTGCGGCCGAACCTGAATTTCCGCGGGTTCGCCGGCACGATCGCGTCGGGCATCATCCGCCGGGGGGACGAGGTTCTGTCGCTCCCCTCGCGGAAGAAGAGCCGCGTGAAGAGCATCGTGACCTTCGACGGCGAGCTCGAGGAGGCGTTTGCGCCGCAGTCGGTGACGCTCACACTCGAAGATGAGATCGATTCCAGCCGCGGCGACATGCTCGTGCGGCCCGGCAACGTGCCGAAGGTCGATCACAAGTTCGAGGCCTCGATCGTCTGGATGAGCGAGGAGCCGCTCGTGCCGGGAAAACAGTATCTCTTCAAGCAGACGAGCAAGCTGACGACCGGCGCCGTGAGCACGCTCCGCTACCGCGTGGACGTCAACACGCTCCACCGGGAGCCCGCCCCCGCGCTCGCGCTCAACGAGATCGGCCGCTGCGCCATCACGCTCACGGCTCCGATCGCGTTTGACGCCTACCGGCGCAACCGCACGACGGGCTCCTTCATCATGATCGACCGGCTCACCAACGCGACGGTCGGGGCCGGCATGATCCTCGATCGCGAGCCCGACGACGCGGCGGCCGACCACTGGGGCGATTCCGCCACGGCCGAGCACCTCCACGGCGAGTCGAGCGCCGTCACGGCCGAGGAGCGCGAAGCCCGGTTCGGCCAGAAGCCCGCGACGATCCTCCTGACCGGCCTCACCGGCGCCGGCAAATCGACGATCGCCAAGGCGCTCGAGCGGAAGCTGTTCGACCTCGGTCGCGCCGTCGTCGTGCTCGACGGGCAAAACATGCGGCTGGGCATCAGCAAGGATCTCGGCTTCACCGCGGCAGAACGGAGCGAAAACCTGCGCCGCAGCGTCGAGGTGGCGAAGCTCTTCAACGACGCCGGCATCCTCTGCATCGGCGCCTTCGTGGCTCCCGACGAGGAGGTGCGGCAGAAGGCTGCCGAGCGGGTCGGCCGCGACCGGTTCCTCGTCGTGCATCTCTCGGCCCCGCTCGAGGTCTGCCGCCAGCGCGACACCGACGGCCATTACAAGCTCGCCGACACGGGCGAACTCGCCAACTTCCCCGGCGTGTCGGCGCCGTACGAGCCGCCGGCGAAGCCCGACCTCGTGCTTCCGACGCACGAATGGCCCGTGGGCAAGTGCGTCGACGCGATCGTGTCTCTGCTCGACTCCCGCGGAGTGGTGTAGGACGGGCTTCAGCCTGTCACAAGCCAAACAGACAGGCTGAAGCCTGTCCTACTGATGACAGCTCTCATCGGCATCCTCACCGTCTCCGACCGCGCGAGCCGCGGTGAATATGCCGACGAGGGCGGCCCGGCGATTCGCGATTATCTCGCCGAGATCCTCGCCTCGCCCTGGGAGGCCCGCGAGCAGATCGTGCCGGACGATCTCGAGGCGATCGCGGCTGCGATCCGTCGCTTGGCCGACGAGGGCTGCTGCCTCGTCGTGACCACCGGCGGCACGGGCCCCGCGCCGCGCGACGTGACGCCCGAGGCGACCGAACGAGTCTGCACGAAGATGCTGCCCGGCTTCGGCGAACTCATGCGTCAGGTGTCGCTCAAGTATGTGCCGACGGCGATCCTCTCGCGGCAGACGGCGGGCGTCTGCGGCACGGCGCTGGTCGTGAACCTGCCGGGCCGGCCCAAGAGCATTCGCGAATGCCTCGACGCCGTGTTTCCCGCGATCCCCTACTGCGTGGACCTGATCCACACGGGCATAGCAGACGCACCACGGCTGGAGACGAATCCTGACCGGCTCGTCGCCTTCCGACCCAAGTAGGACAGGCTTCAGCCTGTCACGAGCAAAACAGGCCGGCTGAAGCCTACCCTACTTCACCTGCCGGGCGATGTCGGGGGCGAAGTAGGTGAGGATGCAGTCGGCGCCGGCCCGCTTGATCACAAGCACGCTCTCGAGGGCGGCCTTCTTCCCGTCGATCCAGCCATTAGCCGCGGCGGCCTGGATCGTCGCGTATTCGCCGCTCACCTGATAGGCGAACGTCGGCACGCCAAACGTCTGCTTCACGCGGTGGATGATGTCGAGCGACGTGCCGGCCGGCTTCACCATCACCATGTCGGCCCCCTCCTCGAGATCGAGCGCGACCTCGAGGATCGCCTCGTCGGCGTTCGCCGGATCCATCTGGTAGGTCTTCTTGTCGGCCGTTCCGAGGGCGCCGGCGCTCCCGAGCGCGTCGCGGAAGGGGCCATAGAAGGCCGAGGCATACTTCGCGGCATACGAGAGGATACAGACCTCCTGACGCCCTGCCGCATCGAGGGCTGTGCGAAGCGCACCCACGCGGCCGTCCATCATGTCGGAGGGCGCCACGACCGGGCAGCCGGCCTCCGCCAGCACCACGGCCTGCTTGCAGAGCACCGCCACCGTCTCATCGTTGAGGATCCTGCCCTCTTTCAACAGGCCGTCGTGGCCGTGGCTCGTGTAGGGATCGAGCGCGACGTCGCAGATGATGCCGATCGAGTCGCCGAGCTGTTTGCGGATCGCTCGGACCGTACGGCAGGCGAGGTTGTCGGCATCGAAGGCATGGCGGGCGTCGTCCGACTTGTGCTTCGCCTCCACGACCGGAAAGAGCGCCACGGCCGGAATGCCGAGGCTCCGCGCCTCGTCGGCCGCCTTCACGACGCCGTCGATCGAGAGCCGCTCCACGCCCGGCATGCTCGGCACCGGCAGGCTGGCCTCGTGCTCGTGGACGAAGAGCGGCCAAATGAGGTCCGCCGGCGAGAGCACCGTCTCCGCGACGGCGCGGCGCAGCCACTCCTGCTGCCGGTTACGGCGGAGGCGGGTCGCGGGGAAGGAGCCGTGGCGGGGCATGTTACAGGCGCTGGTCGATGAGGACGGCCGATTCGAGCGTGGTGACGAGATCGCCGGGATCGCCCACGAGCGACGCCACCGCGCACGATTCGTCGGTTTCCCAGACGATCACCTTCCGCGCGATCACGCCGAGGTCGCCGAGCACGTTCGGCGCGACCACCTCGAGCAGGTAGCGGGCCATGTTTTCGGCCGTCGGGTTGTAGGGCATCACGAAATACTTCGTCGGCTGCACCATCTTGATCGCGGCGAGCGCGTTTTCGTCTTCCTCGAAGATGAGGAAGCCGTGATCCCAGTTGTCGTCGAGCCAGCCGAGCATCCGCTTCTTGATCAGCGAGAAATCGACGATCCGGCCGACGGCGTCGACCTCCGTGCCGCCCCCGCTCCCCACCACTTCGACATCGACGCGGTAGTTGTGGCCGTGAAAAAAAGCGCACTTGCTCTCGTGGCGGTAGAGGCGATGCCCCGCACAAAACTTCAACTGGCGGACGAGCGCGAGCTGCGTGATCGCTGAATCGTGCATGGCAGACTTCCTCGCGGGCTGGTTTAGGCGGAGACTCGCTCGGCAGCGGTCTCCACGCGGATCGGCTGGATGTCGAACTTTGGATTCTGGCCGAGGAACCGGCAGGGATTGTTGTGGAAGACTTCGATCGCCTCCTGCAGCGAGTGGCCGCGGCGGCGGTATTCGAGGATGCACTCCTGGAGCGTGAAGGGATCGCTCGGCCCCCAGTCGGCCGACGAATTCACGAGGATCCGCTCCGTGCCGTATTTTTCCAGCATGTCGACGGCCCGCTTCGGCGAGCACTTGGTGATCGGATAGAGCGTGAAGCCCACCCAGTAGCCGGCGTCGAGGCAGGGGCGAATCGTCTGCTCCTCGACATGGTCGATCCAGACCCGCTCGCGGTCGATATTCATGCCAGCGAGCACCTCGAGCACCCGCTTCGTGCCGTGGGCCTTGTCGGCCAGGTGCGGCGTGTGGATGAGCACGAGCTGGCCGTGCTTCATCGCCATGTCGACATGCGCCTCGAGCGACTCGCACTCGTTCTTCGTCGACTTGTGCAGCCCCGTCTCGCCGACGCCGAGCACCGTGGGCTTCGCGAAGAACTCGGGGAAGTGCTTGAGCACCTCACGGGTGAGCGTGGGGTTTTCCGCCTCCTTCGGGTTCACGGCCACCCACGAGAAGTGGCGGATGCCGTATTGCGCGGCCCGCGTCGGCTCAAACTCGCTGATCTGCCGGAAGTAATCGAGAAACGTCTCGGGGTAGAGCCGGTCGAAGCCCGCCCAGAAGGCCGGCTCGGCGACGGCCACGACGCCGCTCATCGCCATCCGCTCGTAGTCTTGCGCGGTGCGGGCGATGGCGTGGTAGTGGGGCTGGATGATCTGCATGGTGTGAATTCCTTCGGTGGCAACCCAGCCTAGACGGTGGCGAAGAGCTCGAGCAGGGCGATGGTCCGCTCCTGCGACGGCTTCTGCGCGGCGACGATTTCCAAAGCCCGGCGGATCACCGCGAGTTTCTTGTCATCCGCAGCGGCCTGGCCATTGCGATCCCCGGATCGCGCCACGGCGGCGTCGTAGCGATCGAGGTAGGCGGCGATCTCCAAGAGCTGGTGCCGCGATTCGAGAAAGTAGTTTTCCGCGACCTGGGAGGGAGTGAGCATGGCCGCTCCTTTCACAGCTGGGTGGGATTCGGGGCGTCGCCGTAGACGGCCTTCGGGTCGAACGATTTTTCGTGCTCCAGAAACTCGAGCGCCGTGCCCTGCGTCCGCTCGGCCCCGACCGGCACCTTCCGGTAAAAACAGCTGCGATAGCCCACGTGGCAACTCGCGCCGCCGGCGATCTCGACCCGCAGCCAGACGCAGTCCTGATCGTCGTCGATCCGCATCTCGGCCACCTTCTGCACGAGGCCGCTGGTGGCCCCCTTGTGCCAGAGCTGCTGGCGGCTGCGGCTCCAATAATGCGCCTCGCCCGTCTCGATCGTCTTCGCGAGCGCCTCGCGATTCATCACCGCCACCATCAGCACTTCCCCGGAATGAAAATCGGTGGTCACGCAGGGGATGAAGCCGGCGGCGTCGAACTTGGGGGCGAGGTCGTGCCCCTCCTCCACCTGCTCGACGGTGACGCGCTTGCCAAACAACGGATCAGACGCGGCGGGACCGGACACGCTCCAGGCTCCTGTTGAACGGGGAAAACAGCGGCTCGAACCGCTTCCAAGTGTACCCTGTGAATACGGCCGTGCGATTGACCGGGCCGCCGCGCGGGCCGTAGGCTCGAACGCGTCATACCGGCCGTTTTCTGGAGTGCTTCCGATGGCTTCCCACAGGCTGATTTCATCGCGTGGCGGTGCCCTGCTCGCCCTTGCCGCGCTGCTCACCCTTGCCGCCCTGGTGCTCGCCCCCGAGGGAAGCGCCGCCGACTGGCCGACATTCCGCGGGCCCGACCGCACGGCCGTCGCGCCCGACACCGGCCTGCTCGCCAACTGGCCGGCGGAAGGCCCGCCGCTCGTGTGGGAGGCTGCCGGCGCCGGCCGCGGCTATGCGAGCCTCGCGATCGCCGATGGCCGCATCTACACGCTCGGCGACGGCCTCTCCACCGCGGGCGACGCCGACGAATACCTCACCTGCTTCGATCGCGCGACGGGCAAGCCGCTCTGGAAGACGAAGACCGGCCAGCCCTGGACCGACGGCCAGGAATCCTGGCAGAGCTCCCGCAGCACGCCGACGGTCAATGGCGACACCGTCTACGTGATCACGCCGTTCGGCCAGCTCGTGGCATGCCGCACGACCGACGGCAAGGAGCTCTTTCGCGTCGACCTCAAGGCGGAGTTCGGCGGCACGAAGGGGGATTCCTGGGGCTACAGCGAGAGCGTGACGATCGACGGCGACCGGCTCGTCTGCACGCCCGGCGGCGAACAGGCCACGATGGTCGCGCTCGACAAGAAGACGGGCCGCAGGCTCTGGGCGTGCCCGATCAAACTCGACCGCGGCGCCGGCCATTCGTCGATCGTCGTCAGCACCGTGAAGGGGAGGCGGATCTACGTGCAGACGACCGCGAGCGGCGCCTTCGCCGTCGAGGCCGCGACGGGCCGCTTCCTCTGGGCCTATCCGATCGAGCAGACGACGGCCGTGATCCCCACGCCGATCGTTCGCGATGATCTCGTCTTCTTCTCGGCCGGCTACAAGCGGGGCGGCGCGCTGCTCCGGCAGGTGCCCGGGGCCGACGGCGCCGTGACGGTGGAGGAGATCTATGGACTCAAGACCGATCTGGCCAACAAGCACGGCGGCATCGTGCTCGTGGGCGACCATCTCTACGGCGACTCCGACGACAAGGGCATCCCGTTCTGTGCCGAGCTCATGACGGGCAAGATCGTCTGGAAGCAGCGCGGCAGCGGCAAGGGCTCGGCGACCGTCGTGGCCGCCGACGGCCACCTCTACATCCGCTACGCCGACGGCACGCTCGCGCTCGTGAAGGCCGAACCAAAAGGCTACGAGGAGGCGAGCACGTTCAAGGTGCCCGGCAGCGGCGACCGCCCCGGCTGGGCCCACATGGTGATCCTCGACGGACTGCTCTATCTCCGCGAGGGGGACCGGATCCTCTGCTACGACCTGCGGGCAAAATAAATAAAAAGACCCAGCCGCCGGCGTTTGCCACCGGCGGCTGGGCCATCGACATTTATCTGCCGCGGGATCGGCCGGCGATCACTCGCACTCGTCGACGCAGCGATAGAGCAGGCCGCCGAGGATGCCGCCGACGATCGGCGCCACCCAGAAGAGCCAGAGCTGCTGCACCGCCCAGCCGCCGGTGAAGAAGGCCGTCGCCGTGCTGCGGGCCGGGTTCACCGACGTGTTGGTGACGGGGATGCTGATCAGATGGATCAGCGTCAGGCAGAGGCCGATCGCGATCGGGGCGATGATCGCGCTCGACCGCCTGTCGGTCGCCCCGTGGATCACGAAGAGAAACATCGCCGTCAGCACCACCTCGGTGATGAAGCAGGCGGCGAGCGAATAGCCGTTCGGCGAGTGGGCCTCGTAGCCGTTCGACGCGAAGCCGGCCGCCACGTCGAACGTCGGGATGCCCCGGGCGATCAGATAGAGCACGCCGGCGCCGGCCACGCCGCCGATCACCTGCGCCACGATGTAGCCCAGCGCGTCTTTAAGCGGGAAGCGGCCGCCGGCCACGAGCCCCGCCGTCACGGCCGGGTTGAGATGGCAGCCCGAGATGTGGCCGATGGCCGCGGCCATCGTGAGCACCGTGAGGCCGAACGCGAGCGAGACGCCCACGAAGCCGATGCCGAGATCGGGATAGGCGGCCGCGAGCACCGCGCTGCCGCAGCCACCCAAAACGAGCCAGAACGTGCCGATCGCCTCGGCGAGCAATTTACCCATGATCAGGTCTCCAGAAGGTTTCGAACCGTGAACCAAAGTCGCCGGGAAACTACGAAACCCAGGAAAACGGGGTCAACGGCATTCCGGACCCTAACCGCCTACCAACAACCGGTCAGGGCGCCCACGCGATGGCCCAGCACGATCGCGCCGATCACGGCTGCCGTCATCGCGCTCAAAAGCACGCCGGCGCTCGCCATGTCGAGCGCATCGCGGATCCGCGGATGACGCCCGACGTCCACCGCCCGGGCCAGCGACTCGAGCGCCGTGTTGAAGGTCTCCGCCACGAGCACGATGCCGATCGCACCGGCGAGCAGGCACCACTCCACGAGCGAGACGCGGAGCACCGCGCCGGCCACGACCACCGCCACGGCCGCCCACACATGCACGAAAAAACTCGACTGCGTCCGAAACGCTCGCGCGAGCCCGCGAAACGCGTCGGCAAACTTGCTCGACCATGGGCGTCGGGTCGTGTTCACGCTAGTGCGCCCACGGAAGCCAGTTCTGCTCACCCGACCTTCACGTAGGGATCGCCCTTCTTCCAGTTGCACGGGCAGAGCTCGTCGCTCTGCAGGGCGTCGAGCACGCGGAGCACCTCGGCGACGTTGCGGCCGACGCGGCCCTGGTTGACGTCCACCCACTGGATCACGCCGTGGGGGTCGACGATGAACGTCGCCCGCAGGCAGTAGCCCTCGGTCTTCTCGAGAATGCCGAGCGCCGGGGCGAGCAGCTGCGCTGCGATCAAGGGATAGCCGAGATCCTTGAGATCGGCATGCGACCGCCGCCACATCATGTGCGACCACTCGTTGTCGGTGCTGCCGCCCACCACGCTCGTGTCGCGGTCGGCGAAGGCCTTGAGCTGCTTGTTGAACTCGGCCAGTTCGGTCGGGCAAACGAACGTGAAATCCTTCGGATAGAAAAAGTAGACGACCCACTTCCCCTTGTAGTCGGCGTTGGTGAGCAGCTTGATGTCATCCTTGCCGGTGCCGACGCAGGCCTGAACGCTGAACTGGGGGAACGAGTCGCCGACCGTGAGCATGTGCCGTGTCTCCGAAAACAGGATCCGGGGAAAACAAGATCCGAGGAATGAATCGAGCAAGAGTCTACGGGCGGCCCCACAGGCGTTCAACACGCCGCCAGACGGGCGGGGCCGGGCGATCCATGCCATACTCGCAGGCGCCATGAGAGCCGACATTCCCGCCGACGATCCCGCCGGCCGTGCGCCGCGCCGCCATCACGATCCGCTCGCCGCGCGCACCGTGCTCGTCGCGCCCCGGCGAGCGGAGCGGCCGATCGAACTGGCGTCGGCCGACCACGGCGGCACCCCGCTCGCCGAGTGCCCGTTTTGCGCGGGCAACGAGCGGCTCACGCCCCCCGACATCCTGCGGTCGCCCACTGCGACCGCCTCCCCCTGGCAGGCGCGGATCATTCCCAACCGCTATCCGTTCGTCGAGGAGCTGCCCGCGGAATCGGCCGCTCGCGAGCATTCCCCCGCCACCAGCCATCCGGCCCACGGCGTGCACGATGTCGTGATCGAATCGCCGGATCATGTGCGATCGATCCTCGCGGTGGATGCGGCGCGGTGGCACGAAGTCTGGGAGCTCTGCCGGCAGCGGCTGGCCATGCTCGCCGGTCGCGACGATCTCGCCTGGGCGACTGTCTTCAAAAACTCAGGACCACAGGCGGGCGCCTCGCTCGAGCATCTCCATAGCCAACTCGTCGCGCTCGACTTCGTGCCGCCGGCGATCGCGGCCGAACTCGCGGCGGCCCGCGAATCACCCGACGGGTTTGCCGACCTCGTGCGGCAGGCGGAGACCGAAGGAAGGATCGTGGCCGAGGAGGGGCATCTCGTCGCGCTCGTGCCGCACGCGATCCGCCAGCCCTTCGAGACCTGGATCGTGCCGCGGGCGGCGGAAGCCTGGTTCCACGCGACATCGTCCGACCGCGTCGCAGCCTTGGCAGCGCTGACGCAGCGGTTCGTGGCCCGGCTCGAAACGATCGTGCCCGGCGCCGACTACAACTGGTGGCTCCACCAGGCGCCGCACGCCCGGTGCGCCGCGACCGCGCCGCCGGCAGGCTGGCGCTGGCACTTGGAGATCCTGCCGCGGCTGTCGAGCTTCGCCGGCTTCGAGCTCGGCACCGGCTGCCACATCTCGGTGGCCACTCCCGCCGAGTCGGCCCGTCTGCTCCGCTCGTAGACCGCGAGTGGCGCAGATTCCCCAGCCGTCACAACCTGCATTTCGTTTGGCGCAACTCTCATCAGCGCCGACAATCGGGCGTTCCCCTTCAACTTACTTCCGTCCGAGCATCGCATGTCAGCCGCCGTTCGCTTCGTCTTCGTCCTCCACGACCATCAGCCCGTCGGCAACTTCGACGATGTCATCGAGCAGGCGTATCAAGACAGTTATCTGCCGCTGCTCGAATTGCTCGAGCGGCATCCCGGCGTGCGGCTCGGCCTGCACACGAGCGGCCCGCTCGCCGAGTGGCTCGATCGCCGCCATCCCGACTACCTCGACCGCGTGGCACGGCTCGTCGCGGCGCGGCAGATCGAGATCGTCGGCGGCGCCTTCTACGAGCCGGTGCTCGCAATGCTGCCGGCCCGCGACCGGATCGGCCAGATCAAGACCTACACGCAGTGGCTCGAGCGCCGGTTTCGCACGAAGGTCTCCGGCATGTGGGTGGCGGAGCGGGTGTGGGACCCGGGCATGACGGCCGACATCGCCGCTGCCGGCATCGAATGGACGATCCTCGACGACAGCCACTTCAAGGCGGCCGGCCTCTCCGAAGACCAGCTCGACCGCCACTGGCTCACCGAAGGGGACGGCGCGACGCTCGCGGTGTTTCCGGTGAGCGAACGGCTGCGCTACGTGATCCCGTTCGCCGCGCCGCATGCCACGATCGACCACCTGCGTTGGCTCGCCTCGCGGCGGCATGGGGCGCTGGCCATCTTCGGTGATGACGGCGAGAAGTTCGGCGTCTGGCCCGACACCCGCAAGACCTGCTTCGAGGAGGGCTGGCTCGAGACGTTCTTCGGGCTGCTCGAGCAAAATGCCGACTGGATCGAGATGAGCCTGCCCTCGGAGGTGGTCCGCGACACGCCGCCGGCCGGCACGGTCTGGCTACCTGAATGCAGCTACCGCGAGATGACCGAATGGGTGCTGCCGGCCGAGAAGCAGCTCGCCTGCGTGCAGGCCCGCGTCGCGGCCACGACCGATCCGGCGCTTGCGAACATCGCCACGTTCATCCGCGGCGGCACGTGGCGGAACTTCCGCAACCGCTATCCCGAGGCCAACGAGATGTATGCGCGGATGTTGGCCGTGAGCGCGCGGATCGAGCGGATCCGGCAGGCGGGCGCGGCAGATCCGGCGGCGCTCGCCGAGGCGACGCAGGCCCTCTACCGCGGGCAGTGCAACTGCGCCTACTGGCACGGCGCCTTCGGCGGCATCTATCTGCCGCACCTCCGCAACGCGATCTTCCACGAGCTGATCGCCGCCGAGAAGGCGGCGGACCGCGCGGAGGGCCGGCGTGGCGTGTGGGTGGAGGCGACCACCGCCGACTACGATTTCGACGGCCGCGTGGATGTGCGGCTCTCGAGCGAATCGCTCGATGCCTGGATCGCGCCGGCCAAGGGGGGCATGCTCTACGAGCTCGACCTCCGCGATCAGGAGCACAACCTGCTCGCCACGCTCGACCGCCGGCCCGAGGCCTACCACGAGCAGGTGCTCGCCGGGCCGGGCGTGGCCCGCAGCGTGGTCGATGCCTCGCAGCTGGCGAAGTTCAAGCAGGAGGGGCTCGAGCGGATGGTCCGCTACGACACCTCCCGGCGAAAGAGCCTCGTCGATCACTTCTGGGACGTGGGCGTGGAGGCCGCGTCCGTGGTGGAGGGGACGGCGCTCGAGCGCGGCGACTTCGCCTCGGGCGTCTACGAGGCGAGCATCCGGCGCAACCCCGGCCGCATCCAGGTGCTGCTCTCACGCACGGGCAACGCCTGGGGCATTCCATTCTCGCTCTCGAAGGCAATCACACTCGAAGCGGGCTCGCGGTCGCTCGAGATCGCCTACAAGCTTGAAGGGCTGCCGCGGGATTTTCGGCAGCATCTTGCGGTTGAATTCAACTTCGCCGGACTGCCGGCGCAGGCGGCGGGCCGATTCTTCTACGACGAATCGAGGCGCGATCTGGGCGAACTCGGCAGCCGGCTCGACCTCGAAGGGCCGCGGGTGCTCGGCCTCGTGGACGACTGGCTCGACATCGACGCCCGGCTCTCCTTCGCCCCCGCCTCCAACGGTGCGGCGACCGGCATCTGGACGTTTCCGATCCAATCGGTGAGCCAGTCGGAAGGGGGCTTCGAGCTCGTCCATCAATCGGTGGTCGTGATGCCCCACTGGATCGTCACGCCCGACGCCGACGGCACCTGGAAGGTGACGATGCGGCTCGATCTCGGCCGGTTTTCGCGGCCGGGCGCCGGCGTGGCCGACAGGCTCGAAGCGGTGACAAGTAGGACGGGCTTTAGCCTGTCTGAGCAGTGACAGGCTGAAGCCTCATTGCCGTGACAGGCTGAAGCCTGTCCTACAGGAAGTCGATGGCCGGATCGATTCTCGCGGCATCGTGCGCGAGCACCGCGACCGGCAGCGGTGCCAGCCGTGCTGCCAAGTCGGCTGCGCTGTCGCGGGCGATGCTGGCGGCGCTCGCGGGATCGGCGAGGCTGCCGGTGAGTGGCTGCGTGTGCGAGAGCACGACCGCGGCGACGGTGAGGCCGCTCGCCCGTGCCGCCGTCACGGTCGCCAGCGTCCGTCCGATCGCGCCGAGCCGCGCCGCGTCGACGACGACCAGCGGCAGGGCAAGCTCCCGCGCCAGATCGGCATTGAGCAGCGTGTCGCCGAGCGGTGAAAAGAGGCCGCCGGCCCCCTCCACCACCACGATGTCGCTCGCTGTCCACCAAGGCTCGAGGCCGTCACGCAAGAGCCGCTCGTCGACCACGCGGCCTTCGGCGCGGGCGCTCCGCGGAGGCGCGATCGGCGCAGCGAACGATTGCGGGCAGACCTGCGCGGGCGTGAGCGGCCGGCCGGCCGCCTCCCAGAGACGCACGACGTCGGGCGCGGCAGTGCCCGCGCCGCTCGCCGCAGGCTTGTAGACGCCCACGCGCGTCCCCGCCGCCACGAGCTGCCGCGCGATCGCGCAGGCCACCGCGGTCTTCCCCACGTCGGTGTCGGTGCCGGTCACGAAGAGTCCGCGGCGCATGATGTAGGTCTCCGGTTGTCTCGCCATCCGCGAGGTTCTACACTGTCGAAGAAGTTGAGAGCGATTCTCAATTCCTGCCAAGCGGGCCCCCGAGACCGCAGAACGCGGAGTTTCTGATGCCGTCCCTGGATCAAGTCCGCGTCGGAGCCACCACACAGGTGGCCGATGTTCCCGGCGACGATGCGACGGCGCTGCGGCTTTTGGAAATGGGCCTGACGCCCGGCGTGGCCGTGCGGGTCGTCGCCACGGCGCCCTTGGGAGATCCGCTCGAACTGGAGCTCCGCGGCTACCGTCTTTCGCTCCGCCGGCACGATGCGGCGCGGGTCGTCGTCGCCCCCTGACCAAGCACACCATGACACACCCGTCCGGCAGCCGGGGCGTCGCCCAGCCGCTCACCGTCGCCCTGCTCGGCAATCCCAACACCGGCAAGAGCACACTTTTTTCGGCGCTCGCGGGCATCCCCACGCGCATCGGCAACTATCCGGGCGTCACCGTCGAGGAGAAGGTCGGCCGCTTCACGCATCGCGGCCGCGCGATCGACCTGGTCGACCTGCCCGGCACCTACA
>JBIIQM010000060.1:0-19500 GCA_044342075.1 Pirellulales bacterium | reverse complement strand
TCGTAGCCGACGGCCTGAACCCAGTCTTGATCGGGCGTGCGAAAGGCCGCCTGGAGCGCCGAGAGCTCCCGCCAGGAATCGAGCGAGTGGGCGGCATACTGCCCCTCCTCGATGTGCACGACCTCGGCAAGCTCACGAAAGAGCAGGGTGATCGCCCGCCGCACATTGGTGATGTGGACGGCCACGAACGACCGGTTCAGCACGAGCACACTCAGGCTGAGCGCCCCGGGCAGCGAGCGCGACGGGGCTGAGATCTGGGCCGCGGCAGCAAAACCGGACATGCGGATCCCCTCGAGGAAGATCGTCGAGTCTTCCTGAGTCTAGCCTCGTGGCCATTCCCTTGCCAAATCGCCCAGTCTCTCGCCGCCAAGAAGCCGTGCTGAACACTTGCCTTTGCCGCAACTTGCGGGCAGACTCAGGTCATGAATCAGCGACCGCCGGGCGGGGCCGCGATTCATCCCACCTTTCACGGGAGAAATCGATGCTCCATTATTCGTGCGATGTCTGCAAACGGCCCATCAACCTCCACTCCGACGTTCGGCATGTCGTGAAAATCGAGGTCTTTCCGGCGGTGGAAGACGTCGCTGCCGGCCACGCCGACAACGGTTGCTGCGACGGCACCGAAGCGGATCATCTCGAGGAGATGCAGGAGTTGCTCGAGAGCATCGACGAGCGATCGACCGACCACGACGGTCTCTACGACGACGGCACGCGATCGATGCGATTCGATCTCTGCGACGCCTGCCGGCAACGGTTCGTGAAGAACCCGCTCGGCCTCAAGTCGGGCAAGCAGCTCGATTTCAGCAATAACTAGCTTCACGGAAAACATGAGCATCCTGCTCATTTTTCCTTGGCGGGCTCCGCCCGCTGGTGCTGACCCGGGCATCCGGCCCTGTAGTTTGCGGTGGGAGAGGCCTCTGTGCCTGTTCCTGACAGGCTGAAGCCTGTCCTACTTCAGACAGGCGGAGACGCCTGTCCTACGAGAGCGCGAGGCTTCGGGCGGCCCGTACCCCGGGAGCCGGCGTATGCTGACAAGCGCAGCCAGGATGGCGAAGCGCGGTCAGCATCCGAGTGAGCGAAGGGCAGGATGCCCGCAGCGAACGTCCGGCGACGGGGTACGGGCCGCCCGAAGCCGGGTTCGGCGAGTTGACCTCGGCTTCACCGGGATGCATCGGGAATCACGCGGGGCGGTTCCACTCGCCACGGCCGTCGGCTAGATTCCGATCACCATTCATTCCCCGGCACCACGGAGCCCACCATCCATGGCCTCGAAGACGCTCAAGATCGCAGCAATCCCCGGAGACGGCACCGGCCCCGAGGTCACCGCCGAGGCGATGAAGGTGCTGGCCGCGGTCTCGAAGCTGGAAAACTTCTCCTACGAGGTGGAGACGCTCGACTGGGGCGGCAATCGCTACCTGAAGACCGGCGAGATCATCCCCGAGGGCGGGCTCGACCTGCTGCGCACGAAAGACGCGATCTTTCTCGGAGCGATCGGCCATCCCGATGTCGCTCCCGGCATCCTCGAGAAGGGGCTGCTCCTCGACCTGCGGTTCAAGCTCGACCAATACATCAACCTGCGGCCCGTGAAACTGCTGCCTGGCGTGGAGACGCCGCTGGCTGGCCGCGGCCCGAAGGACATCGACTTCGTGGTCGTCCGTGAAAACACCGAGGACCTTTACTGCGGCGTGGGCGGCTATCTCAAGAAGGGCACGCCCGACGAGGTGGCCGTGCAGCAGGCCGTCTACACCCGCAAGGGCTGCGAGCGGTGCATCCGCTGGGCCTTCGAATACACGCGGCAGCGCAACAGCCCGAAGAAGACGCTCACGCTCGTCGCCAAGACCAACGTGCTGACGTTTGGCCACGACCTCTGGTGGCGGACGTTCCAGGAGGTGGCCAAGGACTACCCCGACGTGAAGACCGACTACAACCACGTCGATGCCTGCTGCATGTGGATGGTGAAGAACCCCGATGCCTACGACGTGATCGTCACCACCAACATGTTCGGCGACATCATCACCGACCTCGGCGGCATTCTGCAGGGAGGCATGGGCGTGGCCGCGGGGGCCAACCTCAATCCCGATCGGGGCGGCGTGAGCATGTTCGAGCCGATGGGGGGCAGCGCGCCCAAATACACCGGCCAAAACGTCATCAATCCCATCGCGGCCATCAACGCGATGGCGATGCTGCTCGAGCACTCGGGGCACCCGGCTGCCGGCAAGCGGATCGACAAGGCGGTGGCCCACGTCACCGGCACCAAGATGAAGAGCCAGGCCGCCGGCAAGATGGGACATGGCACCCGCGAGATCGGCGATCTGGTCGTGGCGGCTCTGTAGGGTAGGCTTCAGCCTGCCGATGCCTTAATCGGCTCGTTTTCCTCTTCGTCCTTCGTCGACTCTTCGTCCTTCGTCGACTCTTCGTCCTTCGTCGCCGCGGCGGGCTCGTCGTTGGATTCCACCTTCGACTCCGCTTCCGGCTCTTGATTCGCGATGGCGTCCGTCTCGCCCTCGCGGAGTGCGTGGCCGAAGACCGACCAGACGACGCCGTCACCGACGACCGACAGGCTCATGCGGCCCTCGGCGTTGATGATCAGGTTCAGTCCGCGACCATGCTCCACTCCGGAGAAAAGGTAGGTACCGTCGGTCTCTCGAACCGCGTCGAACTTCGTCACCTCGCCGCGCCGCGACGCCGGCGCCAGCAGGGTCAGTTCCTTTTTGACGGCATCGACGCGAAAAAACGTGGGGCGTTCCCGGTCGCCCACATCGGGAGGGCCCACCGTGCCGTCCTCATCCACCGCAACGGCCGAGGTCACGGAACAGAGCCACGACTGCTCGGCCCATGCGCCGCCGCACCAGGAGAGATGCGCCACCAGTGCCACCACAACCGTCTTGATCGATTGATTCATTGTTCATGCACTCCTTTGGATACCGATCGCCTTCCCGTCGCTATTTCACCGAGTAGCCCATGCCTTCCATGGCCGCGATGAAGTTTCTGTCCCAAAACGCGAACTGCTGCTGGTAGGCCGCCGCAGCTGCATTGGCCGATCCTCCCGCCGCCTTCACGGTCCGCCGCGAACGCAGGCCGCCGGTCATGCCACCCGCCGTCGCGCCGATGGCCGCGCCCTTGCCCGCATCGCCGGCAATGGCACCGATGGCGACGCCCATGAGAGCGCCACCCGCGCCCCCTTTCACGGCACCGCCCACGGCAGCGCCAGCCTGCTGCGCAGCGCCTTGGCTCTGCTGGTCGAGCATGGTCTTCGCCTGGTAGGGATCCCAACCGGTTTGCTTGGTCGCCCAGTCGTAGGCGGCGGCTTCGTCCACCCGCTGCTGCTCGGGGCTCTGCCCCCGCGCGGGAAAGATCGCATGCCTGCCCGGATTGGTGCTGAGGGCGGGCGGCCCTGCCTGCGCCACGGTTGCAACAACCACGAACGATGCGAGCGTCAGTGCGGAAAGCCTTTGCGCCGTCTGTCGTCGGAATCTCTGAATCATCACTCTTGTCTCCTGTGTGGATCCGCTGCCGGGCAGGCGATTGATAACCCGAAGCCGATGCCGGCGCGAATACTGCTTTTCTTTGGCGGTGGCAGCCGCAGTGGCGTTGCCGCGGAACGTGGCCCTGAAAGTAGGGAGGGCCGGATCGCACTTCGCGGATGCCGCGCTGCATTCGCCGACCTTGGCCGCGCGGAACCGCGTTGCGTCACACGCTGACGCGGCGGCCTTCGGCCTGGCTCGTGGCGGCGGCCTGCACGATCCGCATCGCTTTGAGACTGTCGTCGAGGCCGCTCACGGCGCGGACGAGGCTCGTCACCTTGCGATGAAAATGCACGAGCATGTGCTCCCCCACGGGCCGCTCGCTTTCGAGCGATTCCTGATGGCGGCCGGCCGTATCGAACCAGACGAGGCTCGCTGGCAGATCGATGAAGGCGATGCCGTTTTCGCAGACCACCTGCAGGGCAGGGGGGGGACGGAATCCGACCGCCTCCTCCCACTGCCGCGGCATGTAGTAGCCGCAGCTGATCTGCGCGATCGCGCCGTCGCCGGGCCGGCCTGTCTGCGAGAAGTCGAGGCTCATCATCTGGTAGTCGTCGACTTCCGCACCGGGCGTCTCGGCATGCCGGACGGCGACCACGCTCGTCGGCTCGGTGCCAGCGGCATAGCGGCACCAGTCAACGAGCTCCATCAGATCGCGGGCTTCGCTGGCACGATCGCGAGGCGGGGCGGCGGCGGCGACGGAAAGCGGCACCCGGCGGTGGCAGAAAAGCATCCGCGGCTGACCGAGGCGCGTGGCGATCAATTCCTTCAGCCGGATCGTGGCCGGGGCATGGCGCCTGGGCAACTCGGCCATGAAGGCGATCCCCGACTCCTCCACGCGGCGGCGCAGCAGCTGCACCTCGTCGTCATCGACGGGAAACGAGATCGCGGAGTAGACCGCCTTGCCGAAGTCGCAGGCGGCGAGGATCGGCGCGGCGCCATACCACTGGTCGGAGAGGTAGAGGATCGCGTCGATGTCGTCGCGGGAGGCCAGCGCCCGATAGCCGTCAACCGGCACCGCGCTGACCTCGGCGGCCGCCCGCTCCGCCCGATGGGCCACCTGCTCGCAAATGCCGCGGACCTCGAAGCGGTCGGCCAGGCTCCGCAGCGCCGGCAGGTAGCGTGATTCCCACTGGCCGCCGAGCCCCACGATGCCCACTCGGAGCTTCATGAAGCGGCTCCCGGGACGGTCTGGGGCGCCGCGAGCTCGTGGGCCATCGCCTTGTCGGAGATGTCTTTGCGACACCAGGCGCCCTGCCAGCGGATCTCGCGAACGGCCGTATATGCCTGCAGTTTTGCCTTGGCGAGCGACTCGGCCACGGCCGTGACGGCGAGCGTGCGACCACCGTCGCTAACGACGGCGCCATCGACGAGCTTCGTCGCCGCATGAAACACCTCGACGCCCTCGACCTTGCCCGCAGCCTCCAGGCCGCGGATCGGCCGCCCCTTTTCCACCGGGCCGGGGTAGCCCTCGGAAGCCATCACGACCGTCACGCTCGCCCCGTCACGCCACCTCGGGGGCTCGACCGCCTCGAGCCGCCGGTCGGCGGCCGCGTCGAGCAGGTCGAGCAGGCTCGACTCGAGCCGCACGAGCAGGGCCTCGCACTCCGGGTCGCCGAAGCGGGCATTGAATTCGAGCACCTTCGGCCCCTGTGCGGTCAGCATGAGGCCCGCATAGAGCACGCCCTGAAAAGGCACCTTCGACCGCCGGAGCGAGTGGACCGTGGGAACCATGATCCGCGCCTCGATGTCGGCGAGCAGCTCGGCATCGACGAAGGGCGTCGGGCAGTAGGCGCCCATGCCACCGGTGTTTGGGCCTTGATCGCCGTCATAGGCGGCCTTGTGGTCCTGCAGCGGCGGCAGCGTGACGATCGTGCGGCCGTCGGTAATCGCCATCACGCTCACCTCCATGCCGTCGAGTTTCTCCTCGATCAGGATGCCCTTCGCAGCCGCCGAGAACTGCGGATCCCCGCCGAGCGTTGCGACGGCCTCGAGGGCCGCAGCGCGGTCGCCGCAGACGAAGACCCCCTTGCCGGCGGCAAGTCCGTCGGCCTTCACCACCACCGGCATGTCTTCGCGCGCCTCGAGAAACTCCCGCGCGGCCGCCACCGACCGGAACTCCTGAAACATCGCGGTCGGCACGTCGCCGCGGTGCAGGATCTGTTTGCAGAAAAGCTTGCTGCCCTCGAGCTGCGCCGCCTTGGCGGTGGGGCCGAAGACCCGCAGGCCGGCGGCCGTGAAGGCATCGACGATCCCGGCGACGAGCGGCGCCTCCGGGCCGACGACGGTGAGATCGACGCCGCGCTCCCGGGCGAGCTTCACGAGGCCTGGGATGTCGGTCGCGGCCACGGCGACATTCTCGGCGATCGCCGCCGTTCCCGCGTTGCCCGGAGCCACGATCACCTCCGCGCCGTCGCGGGCAAGCTTCCAGGCGAGGGCATGTTCGCGGCCGCCCCCCCCTACGACTAAAACACGGCGGGATGCGGGCACGGGCGGATCCTTCCTCGAAGAGGGAGTGAGCTGGCAACTGACGACGGCCGCGGATTGTGGCGGTATCACTGCCGCCTGGGCAAGGAGGGACGGTGTTGCGGGGGGTTCGGGGACACGCTGACGTTGACACCTCTGCCGCGGTCGATACAGTTAAATAGAGTTCGTGAAAAAAATCACGAACTTAGGAAACGCGTCCGAAAACGATGTTTTTGGACGGATTTTGGATCCCGGCAAGGCAGGCCGACGAGTCACCGACCACCGGCCTCATGCGGGGACTCGCGCGAGGCGAACCGATGGCAGACAAGAAGAAGATGTCGGTCGCGGAAATTCTCGCGGCCGCGCGTGCGCAGAAGGGGGGCGAATCGTCCCCCGCAGCTGAACCGGCCGCAGCCGCGGAGCCCGTGGCCGAGCCATCCGCCGCTGCCGAGCAGCCAGCCGCAAAACCTGCGGCTGCAAAACCGGCCGCCGCGAAGCCGGCAGCCGGTGGCCGCCCGAGCGTGGCTGACATCATGAGGCTCGCGCGAGAAAAGGGCGCCGCCGCCCCCGCCGAAAAGCCAGCGGCCAAGCCTGCAGCCGAGAAGCCGGCAGCCAAGCCCGCCGCCGCGAAACCGGCCGCGGCCAAGGCCGCCGCACCGAAGGCGGCCGTTGTCCGCGATACCGCCAGCATCCTTGCCGCCGCCCGGGCGGGTGCGAAGCCGGGCCCCGTGAGCAAGGCCGACGCACCGGCGCGGCCGGAACCGCGTCCAAAGCCGGCCGCAGAGCATGCCGCCAAGGCGGCGCCGGCGTTGAAGGCCGTGCCTGCCAAGCCGGTGAAGCCGGTCGTCAAGAAGGCGGCCGAGGGGGAGGAAGATCGCCGCGGATTCCTCGAAATGGCGGTCGGTTCGTTCATGGCGATGGGATTCACGGCGCTCTCCGTCACCGGCGGCCTCTTCACGCTGGGGCTCGCCCGCTACATGTTCCCCAACGTCCTTGCCGAGCCGCCGAGCCGGTTCAAGGTGGGGTTCAAGGAAGGCTTCCCCACCGGCAAGGTCGAGACGAAATACGTTGCTCAGTACGGCGTCTGGGTCGTCAACAGCGACGTGCAGGGGCAGCAGCAGATTTACGCCCTGAAGACCGTCTGCACCCATCTCGGCTGCACGCCCAACTGGCTCGAGGCCGAGCAGAAGTTCAAGTGCCCCTGCCACGGCAGCGGGTTCTACAAGGACGGCGTCAACTTCGAGGGCCCGGCCCCGCGTCCGCTCGAGCGTTATGCGATCCGCGTCTCGGATGACGGCCAGCTCGAGGTCGACAAGAGCCGCACCTTCCAAGAGGAACTCGGCCAGTGGGCCGATCCCGATTCGTTCATCACGGTCTGAACCCCCATACCGCTCCCCCGACAGCAAAGTCCTGATTCATGGCCATCGGCGAAACCATCCGCAACTCCCAGATTTGGAAGAGCATCTTCCGCCATCCGATGCCGCTCGATCGGCGCAACCGGATCGTGGTGATGCTCACCAATTTCTTCCTCCACCTCCACCCGGTGTCGATCAAGAAGCAGGGCATCGCCCTCTCGTTCACCTGGTGCATGGGAGGCGTGACGTTCTTCCTGTTTCTCGTGGAGACGGTCACGGGCGTGCTCTTGATGTTCTATTACCGGCCGACGCTCGAGTGGGCCTACAACGACATCCTCGCCCTGCGTGACGTGACGAGCCTCGGCATCCTCCGCGAGCTGCATCGCTGGGGTGCACACGCGATGGTGATCACGACCTGGCTCCACATGTATCGCGTGTTTCTCACCGGCAGCTATAAGCCGCCGCGGGAGTTCAACTGGGTGATCGGCGTGATCCTGCTTTTGCTCACGCTGCTCCTATCGTTCACCGGCTACCTGCTCCCCTGGGATCAGCTCGCCATCTGGGCGATCACGGTGGGCTCCAACATGGCTCGTGCCACCCCGATCCTCGGGTACGAGGGGCCGGGCCAGCAGCTGCTCACGATCGGCGGCATCGACATGATCACCGACGCCTCCGACGCGCGGTTCGGCCTGCTCGGCGCGCGGTTTGTGGGCGAGGAGACGCTCAATCGTTTCTACGTGCTCCACTGCATCGCGATTCCCCTGGCCGTCGCGCTCCTGCTGGCCATCCACTTTTGGCGCGTGCGAAAGGACGGCGGCATCAGCGGCCCGCTGTAAACCCACCCCATGCATTCCAACGGCCTGTTTCTCAAGGACGTCTCCGGCTTTCTAGGCTCGTATTACACCGGCCTGGCGATCATGAACGCGATCGCCGCGCTGCTCCTCTGGCGGAAGCACGGCAAGCCGGGTTGGGCCATCACGTGGGCCGTGTTCTCCGGCGCGATGATGATCCTCGCGAGCCTGGCGCTCTCCGGCTCGGAGAGCCTCGTGCCTGGGCTGCCGCTCAGCGTGCGCAACCTCGTCAACAAGCTTTCGGGGCCGGTGCTCTACACGCTGGGCACCACCGCCCTGTTCACGATTCTGTTCGTCTTTCGCAAGTTCTTCGTCCAGCCGATGGTGGCCTGGACGGTGCTCAACGCGGCGTTCGTGCTGATGGGGCTCTCGATGGCCGACGAAAATTTCGCCGCTATCGTCATGAAGCCCGACAACGTGCCGATCGTGGGGCTCGTCTTCCTGCTGGCATTCTTCACCTGGGTGGCCACGAAGCAGGCCGTCGTCAACGACGAGCGGATCGCCCAGGGGCTGCCGCCGATGGAAAAGCTCGACGACGAAAAGGTCCTCGTCTGGCCCGACCTTGTCTACACGGAGCTCATCTGCATGGTGGCCGTCTCGGCCTTCCTGCTTGTGTGGGCGATCTTCCTGCCGGCGCCGCTCGAGGAGCCGGCCTCCAGCGTGAAGACCCCCAATCCCTCGAAGGCCCCGTGGTACTTCCTCGGCCTCCAGGAGATGCTCGTCTACTTCGACCCCTGGTATGCGGGCGTCGTGCTGCCGAGCCTCGTCGTCTTCGGGCTGATGGCGATGCCCTATCTCGACTTCAACAAGAAGGGCAATGGCTACTACTCGATCGAAGAGCGGAAGTTCAGCTATCTCGTCTACCAGTTCGGGTTCTTCGAACTCTGGATCACGCTCATCATCCTCGGCACGTTTCTCCGCGGCCCCAACTGGAATTTCTACGGCCCGTTCGAATATTGGACGCCGTACAAGGTCGAGGTCCTCAATAACGTCGACCTGCCGCAACTCTTTTGGGTGAACCTGCTCGACCGGCCGCTCCCGCGGGCCCCGCAAGGCGCCAGCACGCTCGTGCAGATCAGCACCATCCTGCTCCGCGAGGCGCCCGGCCTGCTCGCGCTCGGGGCCTACCTGGTGCTCCTGCCGCCGCTGCTCGCCGTCACCGTCTTCCGCGGTTTCTTCCAGAAGATGGGCTTCATTCGCTACATGATCATGGCGAATCTGATGCTGCTCATGCTCTCGCTGCCGCTGAAGATGATTCTGCGCTGGACGTTGAACCTGAGATACATCGTTAGCATCCCCGAGTTTTCCTTGAACTTCTAAGCCATGCCCGCAACAGAACAGACTTGGCGTAATCTCAAGATTCTGCACGTCGTCTTCGGCGTCGCAGCGCTGATGCTCCTGCTCGCCACGGTCGTGATGCTGGCCGTCGACCACAACCGGCCGTGGAAGAAATACCAGCGGGAGTTTCGGGCGCTCGAGACCTGGTCGGCCGCCGCGCGGGTGGACGAGCAGGATTCGCGCAGCTTCGCCGAGCAGTCGCAGCAGCTCGATGCGGCGCTGGGCGAGGCCCGCCGCGCCGATCTCGATCCGGCACTCGTGAAGACGTTCCTCGATCAGGTCCGCACGGTGTCCGCCGATGCCGAGGCCGCCGACCTCGCCCAGCTCGACGTCGACACGCTGCGGAGCCAGACCGATCCCGCCGAGCGCCTGGCCCTGCGGGGCGACCTGCTCGAGCGGCTCCGCGACATCGCGAAGAGGGCCAAATTTCGCGAGGATCTACTCTCCGGTGAGCTCAAGCTCCGCAAGGCCAAGCTCGACAAGAATCGCGCCGACTACGAGCTCGCCGTGGCCGACGATGCCTCCGACGAGAAGCTTTCCGCGCTCCTCGCCGTGGCCGACGCGACGCGGGCCGAGGTGTCCACCGCGACCCTCGAAAATCAAACCGCCAACACCCATCGCAAGGCGCTCGAAGGGCTGCTCAAGCAGCTCACTGCCGGCGAGGACGCCGCCGCGAAGTCGCTCGCTGACCACCGCCAGAAACTGCTGCAGCTTTCCAAGACGCTCAAGGATCGGGCGCCCAACGTCGGCAAGACGGTGCTCGAATTGCCGGTTCTCGACGCCTTCAACGGCCCGCTGCGGGTCGATCAGATCTGGCTGCCGCAGCTGACGCTCAACAACAACTTCCGCGACGTGGCCCGGTTCGATCGCTGCACCACCTGCCACAAGGGAATGGACAAGTCGCTCCCCGGCGCGCCGACGGAGCCGGCCTATGGCGAGCAAAAGGCGGTGACCGTCTCCCTGCCGACACCGGCCGAACCGCCGAAGTCTGAGGGAGACGAAAACGAACAGCTGGAGCGGGCCTATGGATTCCGCCTCGCCCCCCGCGGCCTTTTCCGTCAAGACGACCCGACGATCAGCATGGTGCTGCCCGAGTCGCCGGCGGCGGCGGCCGGGCTGATGCCGGGCGACGTGATCGCCGACATCGGCGGCGGCAAGACGCTGGCGCGCCGCGTGGCGATGGCTTCACTGCTCGAAAGCCCCGCCTGGGGCAAGCCGCTCGAACTCGTCGTGCAGCGGGGCGTGCCGCAGCCTTATTCGACGCACCCCAGGCTCGACCTCTTCGTCGGCTCGACGAGCCCGCACCCGATGCAGACCTTCGGCTGCACCGTCTGCCACCAGGGGCAGGGGAGCGCCACCAGTTTCAAGTGGGCCTCGCACACTCCCAACACGCCCAAGCAGGGGCACGAGTGGCACGACGAGCATGGCTGGTTCAATAACCACCACTGGATCTTCCCGATGCTGCCGCAGCGGTTCGAGGAATCGAGCTGCCTGAAGTGCCACCACCAGGTGGTCGATCTCGAGCCGAGCGAGCGGTTCCCCGAGCCGCCGGCGCCCAAGCTCGTCGAGGGCTACCACGTGATCCGGCAGTATGGCTGCTACGGCTGCCACGAGATCAACGGCTGGTCTGGCCCCGAGAAGCGGATCGGCCCCGACATGCGGCTGGCACCCAACTTCCACGAGGTGGCCGAAGCCCTCGCCGTCGATCCGGGACTCGCGTCGATGGGCGACACGATGGCCCGCTTGGTCGAAGACGTCCGCTCCAGCCCCGATGGCTCCGCCTCGCGTGAAAGGCTTCGCGATGCGATCGAGCGCGATGCGGCCGCCGGAGGCGATGCCAAGCTCTCAAAGCGTTCCCACGAGTTGGGCTCGCTCCTGAAGGATCCGGAGACGCCGGGCACGTTGCCGAAGGTCGGCCCGAGCCTGCGGCATGTGGCGAGCAAGGTCGGCTTCGATTGGCTCTATTCATGGCTCCGCAATCCGCAGGACTTCCGCCCCTCGACGAAGATGCCGCGGTTCTTCGGTCTCTGGGAGCACCTCGAAGGCAAGGGCCTCGAGGAATCGAAGCGTTACGAGCCGATCGAGATCCGCTCGATGATCAACTACATGCTCGCGGCGAGTGCGCCCTTCGAGTATGTGAAGCCTTACGACGGGATCACCGCGGCCCCCGACGTGGATCGCGGCAAGAAGGTGTTTCAGGTACGCGGCTGCCTGGCCTGCCACCAGCACGCCGACTTCCCCGAGGCGAAGAGCACCCATGGCCCGAACCTCTCGCGGATCGGCGCCAAGACGGCATCGCACCCCAACGGCCCGGCCTGGCTCTACAGTTGGCTGCGTGAGCCGGCGCGATATCACCCCAAGACGATCATGCCGAACGTGCTGCTCGAGCCGGTGACGCTCGCTGACGGCAAGGTGAGCGATCCCGCCGCCGACGCCACGGCCTACCTCATGGGCTCGACCGAAAACTGGAAGCCGGCCGACGTGCCGGCGGCCGGCTCGCTCACCCCCGAAGAGCGGAAGGCGACGGAGGAACTGGCGCTCATGTATCTGAAGGACCGCTTCACGGCCGCCAAGGCCGAGCAAGTCCTGAAGAACGGCCTCGGCGCGGAGCAGGCCACGATCCAGGGCGACGAACGGATGCTCGCCGGACTGGCCGGCCCGGAGCGTGATGCCACGCTGCTCACCTACGTCGGCAAGAAGACGATCGCCAAGCTCGCCTGCTACTCCTGCCACGACATCCCCGGCTTCGAGGATGGCAAGGCGGCGGGGGCGGCGCTCGCCGACTGGGGCCGCAAGGAACCGTCGAAGATCGCCTTCGAGCAGGTCGCCCACTTCGTGATGCACCAACTCGAGCACGGCCACGGCCATGGTGCAGCGGGCCATCACGGCGCCGCCAGCCATCACGGACATGCATCCGAGCAGCCGCATGCCGCCGACGGCAAACAGCCCGCCGACGAGCCGCTGGCCCCGGATCTCGCCTATGCCGCCCCCGCCGCCAAGCACGTCACGCCCGAGTCGATCGATCCCGACACCGGCTTCTTCCTCGAGAAGCTTCTGGCGCACGAGCGGGAGGGCTTCCTGTGGCAGAAGCTGCGCCAGCCGCGGAGCTATGACTACAAGAAGGCGGAAAACAAGAACTACAACGAGCGCTATCGGATGCCCCAGTTCCCGTTCAACGCGGAACAGCGCGAAGCGGTGATGACGTTCGTCCTCGGCCTGGTGGCCGAGCCGCCGGCTCCGCAGTTCATCTACAAGCCTTCGCCGCGCGAGGAGGCCCGCCTCAACGGCCTCGTGGTGGCGGAGCGCTACAACTGCGGCGGCTGCCACACGCTGCAGATGGATCGCTGGGATGTCCGCTACCAGCCCGAATCGCTCGGCCCGGCGCAGTCCGTGGCCGACTACCCGTTCCTTTCCCCGCACTTCACGCCGCAACAGGTCGACAAATCGCTCGTGACCGACCGCCAGGGCCGTCGCCACACGACGCTCGTCGGCATGCCGGTGCTCGACCCGATTACCGGCAAGCCGCAGCTCGTCGACGAGGATGGCGTGCCGGTCGAGGAGGGCGACACCGAAGTGGTTCCCCACCGGCAGGTGATGCTCTGGCACGACGCGCTCGTCGACGGCGAGCCGCGCATCGTGGGCGGGCAAAACATCATGGTGCCGGAGGCTGCGATCCGCGCCGGCAAGCATTATCCGGCCCGCGGCGGCGACCTCGCCCGCCAGCTTTTCCCGGTGGTGATTGCCGACGAGAAGCAGGTGAATCCGAACGTGAAGCCGGATGACGCCTGGGGCTGGCTGCCACCGCCGCTCGTCGGCGAGGGACGCAAGGTGCAGTCGGGCTGGCTGCACAAATTCCTGCTCAACCCGCATCCGATCCGGCCGCCCGTCGTGATGAGGATGCCGAAGTTCAACTTCCAGTCGTCGGAGGCGGCGGCGCTCGTCAACTACTTCGCCGCGGTCGATGGAGCGGAGTATCCGTATGTCTACGACCCGCGGCTCGACGAGTCTTCGGTCATGGCGAAGGAGCAGTCTGCTCCGGGCCATCTCCAGGGCGCGATGAAGATCGTCACCAACAACAACTACTGCGTGAAGTGCCATCTGGTGGGAGATTACGCCCCACCCGGTAATCCGAAGGCCCTTGCTCCGCAGCTCGAACGGGTGCACGAGCGGCTGCGCCCGGGGTATGTCCACGACTGGATCGCCAATCCGAAGCGGTTCCTGCCCTACACCGGCATGCCGGTCAACATCCCCTATGACAAGCCGGTGAGTCAGGATCTCTACCGGGGCACGAGCGAACAGCAGGTCGATGCGCTCACCGACCTTCTCATGCACTACGACCTCTTTGCCAAGCGAAACCTGTCGCTCGATTCCTACCTCCGTCAGCCCCCGGCGGCACCGGCCGCCACGCCCCCCGCCGCACAGGTTCCCGCAGCCCAACCGTCCCCGCCAAACGCGGCCCAGCCCCCGGTCCTCCGTCCGAATGACTCCCGTCGGCCCGGCGTTGCGCTAAACTGATGGTGTGTTCCATTCGGTCGCCATTCGATCGTTCGTTCCCACGCCACTTCGGAGAAGAGCCATGACCTTCCGCATGCCCGCCCTCGCCACGATGGCTGCCGTCGCGTTCACCGCCTGCCCGCTCGTCGCCTTGGCTGAGGAGTGGGGCACGCTCAAGGGCCGCTTCACGTTCGGCGGCGCCGTCCCCGCGTCCTCCGAGCTCAAGGCCGACAAGGACGTCGAGGTGTGCGGCAAGCACAAACTGCTGAGCGAGGAGATGGTCGTCGGCGCCGACAAGGGCGTCGCCAACGTCGTCGTGTTCGTTCGCGACAAGTCCGTGAAGGTTCACCCCGACCTCGCCGCCTCCAAGAGCGAGAAGGTCGTGCTCGACAACAAGAACTGCCGCTTCGAGCCGCACGTGGCGTTCGTGCAGACCGGACAGACGCTCGTGCTCAAGAATTCCGACACCGTGGGGCACAACAGCAACGTGGCCACGATCAAGAACCCCCCGTCCAACAGCCTGATCCCCGCCGGTGGCGAGTCGACGGTCACCTTCTCGAACGACGAGGCGATTCCCGCCCAGGTCACCTGCAACATCCACCCCTGGATGAAGTCTTGGCTCGTCGTGCGGCCCAATCCCTACGCCGCCGTTTCCAAGGCCGATGGCTCGTTCGAGATCAAGAATGTTCCGGCTGGCGGCGAGCTCGAACTGCAACTCTGGCACGAGAAGGCCGGCTACATCGGCGAGGTCACGATCGGCGGCAAGGCCGAGAAGATCGCCAAGGGCCGCAAGAAGGTGAAGGTCGCCGCCGGCGACAACGACCTGGGAGAAATGGTTCTCAATGCAAGCCTGTTCAACAAGTAGTTTTTCGGCTCCCTTGCTCGTGGCCGTGATCGCCGTCGCCTCCGGGTGCACGGCCGATCGCGTCGCGGCCCCCACGGCCGATGCGGAAGCGGCGAAGCAATTGCGGGTCACGCTCGCGAGCGCCGGTGGTGCCGCCGGACCCGGCGAGGCCGCCGCCTCCACAGGCACCGGCTGGGGCACGCTGAAGGGGCGGTTCGTCTTCGCCGGCAGCCCCGGAGCCCCCAAGCCGCTCGTCGCCGACAAAGACACCGAGGTCTGCTCGAAGGCCGGCATGAAGCTGCTCGATCGGTCGCTGCTCGTCGATCCGTCGACGAAGGGTCTGGCGAACGTCGTCGTCTTCGCGCGGAAGGCGAGCCGCGTGAAGAATCCCGTGACGGAAGCTCCGGTCGTCTTCGACCAAAAGCAGTGCGAGTTTCTCTCGCCGGTGTTCGCCGCCCGCGTCGGGCAGCCGGTCGACGTGCGAAACAGCGATCCGATCGGCCACAACACCAACATCGCCGGAACGGCTTTCAACCAGCTGATCCCGGCCGGCCAGGGAACCGTCTACAAGCCGGAGAGCGAGACGGGCATGCCGACGATGGTCACCTGCAACATCCATCCATGGATGAAGGCCTATGCCGTGTTTCGCAAGGATGGCTACGTGGCCGTGACTGCGAACGACGGCTCCTTCACGATTCCCGACCTGCCCGCCGGCGAGACGATCGAACTGCAGGTCTGGCACGAACGGTCCACGGGCCCCAACGGCGCTCTCGGCCTCGACAAGCCCGAACTCAAGTGGACGCCCAAGGGACGCTTCCAGATCAAGATCGAACCTGAAGAAATCAAGGATCTCGGGACGCTCGAGGTTCCGGCATCCGCCATCGGCACCTGACAACAACCCCGCGCATGACCATGGCCTACTCCCTCCGCCCACTTTGGATCGCCTGTTCACTCGGCTGCCTCGTCGTCGCCGTCGGATGCGGCACGACTCCCGCGGCTTCGTTTCGCCCCAACATGGTGGAGGCGACCAAGCAGCGGCTCACGCCCGCGCAAGAGAAGCAGGTCGCCACGGTGCTCCTGGCGATGTTCGGCACGCCCGACGATCCGGTCGCCCTGCCCGAAACGGGCCTCGACGAGGCGAAGCTGCGGCTGGCAGCCGGCCCGGTTCGCAGCGACATCGTCGGCCGCAAGAACGGCCTCTACCGCGAGCACTGCGCCCACTGCCACGGCATCACCGGCGATGGGCTCGGGCCGACGGCCGCCTTCCTGAATCCCTATCCCCGTGATTACCGCCCCGGTGTCTTCAAGTTCAAGAGCACGGAGCGGGCCGACAAGCCGACCCACGCCGACCTGGTTCGCATCCTGCACAACGGCATCGCCGGCACGTCAATGCCGTCGTTCGCACTTTTGCCCGAGGCGCAGGTCGAGGCCCTCGCGGAGTATGTGAAGTACCTGAGCATCCGTGGCGAGACGGAGCTCGCGCTGACGCGGGCCTTCTTCGAGCTCGACGACGACGCCCAGGGCAAGCTTCCCGAGACGCGCGAGTTTCTCGTGGACGAGACGCTCGCCCCCATCGCCGAGAAGTGGAAGGCGGCCGCCGACGCGCGAATCGCCGTGCCGGAGATGCCGGCCGACATCGACCTCGTCGCCTCGATCGCCAAGGGCAAGGAGCTCTTCTATGGCGACAAGGCGAACTGCGTGAAGTGCCACGGCGTCACCGGCCTCGGCGACGGACAGGCGAATGACTACGACGACTGGAACAAGGCGATCGTCGAAATCAACAAGGAAGTGAAGAGCACCGCCGCCAAGGCGAAGGAAACCAGCACGGCGAGCATGAGCGCCGACGAGGCCGCCGAGCACCGCTCCCAGCTCGCCTGGCTCGAGAAGTTCAACGCCGTCTTGGACGGCGACGCCCTCACGCCGCGGACGATCCCGCCCCGCAACCTGCGACAGGGCATCTATCGCGGTGGCCGCCGCCCGCTCGACCTCTACTACCGCATCCATGCCGGCATCAACGGCGCCCCGATGCCCGCGGCCAAGGGCACGATTTCGCCCGAAGACATCTGGCACATCGTCAATTACGTCCGTTCGCTTCCCTACGAGCTCGACGGCGAGCTCGGGGCCGACCGACCGATGGTCGCCCGCGACCGATTCTGAACACATCCCCCGACACGCATCCGGCAGGAGACCAACCCAGTGGGCAGCCGCTTTTCAGGAATCTTCTGGAGCCTGTTGTTTCTCGCCGTTCCGGTGCTCGGTGTGGCGACCTTCGCCATCGCGCCGGCCATCGACGTCTGGCTCCCGAAGGATGTCTCCGAGCACGGCAAGGCGATCGACGGCCTCTTCTACTTCATTCTGGGCCTCACCGGGGTCGTCTTCATCGCCACCGAGGTGGTGCTCTTCTGGTTTCTCTGGAAGTACGACGCCGCCCGCGACAACGGCCCGGCAAAATACATCCACGGCAGCCACACGCTCGAGGTCGTCTGGACGATCATCCCGGCCGCGACGCTCCTCTTCCTCGCCATCTACCAGATGAACACCTGGGCCGACGTGAAGATGCGGCGGCCGGCCATGGCGCCGACGGTGGAGGTCGTCGCCCGACAGTTCGAGTGGCGGCTTCGCTATCCGGGCCGCGACGGCACCCTCGGCACGGCCGACGACCTCTTCCTGGTCAACGACATGCACGTGCCGGTCGACGAAGACATTCTCGTGCAGCTCAAGAGCATGGACGTGCTCCACAGCTTCTTCATCCCCAACCTGCGGATCAAGCAGGACGCCGTGCCGGGCATGAAGATCCCGGTGTGGTTCAAGGCCACCGAGAACGGCCAGTTCGACATCGTCTGCGCCGAACTCTGCGGCTGGGGCCATTACAAGATGAAGGGCCGCGTCACCGTGGAATCGCGCGAGGATTTCGACCGCTGGCTCGAGGCGCAATACGCACGGCAGGAGGCGACGCAACCGGAGCCCGATCCGGCCGACGCCGTGGCCCAAAACTGATCCGAAGACACCCGACAGACACGAACCGCAGGAGACGACCCCCATGAGCACCGCCATCGCATCCCCCGTGGCTCACGGCACCGCTCACCTTCCGCCCGCGCGGAAGCCGCGGCCTGTCGCCGAGTTCCTCTCGACCTATGTCTTCTCGAAAGACCACAAGGTCATCGGGCTGCAGTTCCTCTTCTCGACGCTCGTCTGGTTTCTGATCGGCGGGCTGCTCGCGCTCGCCGTCCGCTGGCAGATCGCCTGGCCGTGGTCCGACGTGCCGGTTCTGGGCAAGCTTTTCGCCCAGGAGGGCGGCCAAATGGCGCCCGAGTTCTACACGATGCTCTTCACGATGCATGCCACCGTGATGATCTTCCTCGTGATCATCCCGATCCTTGCGGGCGCCTTCGGCAACTTCCTGATCCCGCTCATGATCGGCGCCGACGACATGGCGTTCCCGACGCTCAACATGCTTTCCTACTGGTTCATGTGGCCGGCCTTCATCGCCTTCGGCGCGAGCTTCTTCGTGGAGGGCGGCGCGGCCTCCAGCGGCTGGACGAGCTATCCCACGCTCTCGACCAACATCGCCTCCTCGCCCGGCAGCGGCTGGGGGCAGACGCTCTGGCTGATCGGCCTGACCATGGTGGGCGTCTCCAGCATGCTCGGCAGCGTCAACTACATGACCACGATCATCCTCATGCGGGCCCCCGGCATGACGATGTTTCGCCTGCCGATGACGATCTGGGCCATGTTCATCACCGCCGTGCTCCAGGCCTTCGCGCTGCCGGTGCTCACAGCCGCCGGCTTCATGCAGCTCGCCGACCGCACGCTCGGCACGGGCTTCTTCTCGCCGGAAGGCAACGTCGTCAACAACTGGATGCAGGCCACCGGCGGCGGCCAGCCGCTCCTCTGGCAGCACCTCTTCTGGTTCTACAGCCACCCCGCCGTCTACATCATGATCCTGCCGGCGATGGGGATGGTGAGCGACATCCTCACCACGTTCGCCCGCAAGCCGCTCTTCGGCTATCGCCCGATGGTCTACTCGATCGCCGGCATCGCCGGCCTCGGCTTCATCGTCTGGGGCCACCACATGTTCATTTCGGGCATGAACCCCGCCCTCGGCATCACGTTCATGGTGTCGACGATGATGATCGCCCTGCCGAGCGCCGTGAAGACGTTCAACTGGCTGGGCACCGTCTGGGGGGGCAAGATCCAGTTCACGACGAGCATGCTCTTCGCCCTCGCCTTCGTCTCGATGTTCATCATCGGCGGTCTCTCCGGCATCTTCATGGCCGCCACCCCCGTCGACATCTTCATCCACGACACCTACTTCATCGTCGCCCACTTCCACTACGTGCTCTTCGCCGGCACGGCGATGGGTGTCTGGGCCGGGATCTACTACTGGTTCCCCAAGATGTTCGGCCGCACGATGAACGAGTTCTGGGGGAAGGTGCACTTCTTCCTGACCTTCATCTTCATGAACGGCACGTTCTTCACGATGCACATCCTGGGCGCCGTCGGCTTCCCCCGCCGGCTCGCCGACGCCTACCACTACGAGACGTTCCATCACCTGCAGCCGATGAACGCCTTCATGACCTGGTGCGCCATCGGCATGGTCGCCTCGCAGATCATCTTCGCGATCAACT
>JBIIQM010000059.1:0-19556 GCA_044342075.1 Pirellulales bacterium | reverse complement strand
GCCAACAAGATCATGCTGTCGCTCTCGCCCACGGGCGTGGCAATCAGCAGCCTGCAGACCGCGTACAACGCCCGGACAAACGTCCTGACCATCACCGCCACGCAG
The DNA here is from genome assembly GCA_044342075.1 of Pirellulales bacterium. GTDB lineage: Bacteria > Planctomycetota > Planctomycetia > Pirellulales > UBA1268 > RGVT01. The sequence continues at coordinate 19,451 of JBIIQM010000059.1, read as the reverse complement.
CCCGGCACGATGGTGGCCAGCGGTGGGGGCACGCCCGGCGTCACCGTCAACTCGGCGGCCAAGACGATCGCGGTCAACCTCGGTGTTCTGACCGGTTTCGCGGGCATCTCCGTCGTCGGCAATGGCGGCGCCGATTCCATCACGATCGGCGGCACAGGCATCAATCTGGCCGCCGTCACCAAGGGGGCGGCCAGCCAGTCGTTCTCGATTGACACCAAGGCCGGGGCGACCGACATGGTCGTCATCGGCAGGCCGATTCTCGCCAAGGGATCGGGCTCGGTTTCCATTGCCACGCTCGCGACCGATGGCTCGCGGGGCATCCGGTTCGGAGCCGGCGTGACGACCGTCAGCGGCTCGCAGACCTACTCGGGCCCCGCGACACTCGTGGCCAACACCGCGCTCACCGCCGGTGCCGGCGCCGCGATCGGCTTCAGCGGCACCTTGAACGGGGCGAAAAGCCTGACGCTTTCAGCCGGAGGTGCGATCACGTTCGCGGCCGCGGTCGGCGGCACGACGCCGCTCCAGGGCGTGAGCCTGTCGAGGGCGGGGAGCGTCGCCGTGAACAATGCATTCCATCTCGATGGAAGCGGAACGGCCAAGAACGCAAACGGACTGACGATTGGCAGGGGCGTCAACAACGTCGTCTTTTCGACGCTGGGCGGCGGCGCACGCACCATCCAGAACTTCTCCGGCAGCGGCATCAGCTTCACCGGCGGCTCGGTCGGATCCACGATCACCGGCATCGTCAGCCGTGGCAACGGCGCCGGCCTTTCATTTGGGGCGGGCAGCTACGCGGGCACGAGGGTGCAGGACAACACGTTCGATGCCAACCTGCGACAGGGCATCTCCCTCGACAACGCCACCGGCCTCCTGCTCGGCGGAACCGCGGCCAACGCCGGCAACCGGATCATCAACTCGACTGTGTGGAAGGCCTACTCGACGGGCATCCAGGCCAGCGGCAACTCCGCCGGCACGCTCGTGCAGGGCAACACGATCAGCGGCAATGCCGGAAACGGCGTCATCCTCGTGGCGGCCAGAGGCATCACCATCGGCGGCTCGGCGCCGAACGCCGGCAACACGATTCAAAACAACGGCGGCTTCGGCCTCCTGGCGTCCGGCGTCTCGACCGGCTCGCTCGTGCAGGGCAACACCTTCACCGGCAACCGCATGGGAGCCGTGAACACGAAAGCCGCGAAGGGGCTGCGGGTGGTCTGAGGCGGAGCCTACAACTCCACCCACGACTTGCAGCCACCGTAGTCGTCGCGCCACGGGAGCGTGAGCGACGAGGGCAGGGGAGCGACCGCCACCTCGAGCACGTGGAGCTCGTCGCGCCAACGGTGAAACCGCTCGGCCACGACCGCATCGGACCAGACGTGGCGGCTGCGGAACCGTGCGAGATTCTCGAGCGACCGGATCTGGTGCGCCTGCGTCACGCTGGCGGCGTGCGTGAAGACGACCTGCCCCGGCGGCGGCCGGTCGGCGTCGATGTCTACGAGCAGATCGCGGGCCTCCGGAATGAGGCTCTCAGGCGACTGGTGGAGAAACGTGGGGAGCAGGAGAAACTCGCGGTGGTCGAGCCGAAAGGCTCCCCCCGGCTCGACGATGCCGCCCTTGCGCAGGATCACGTCCTGTCGGCCCTGGGCGAGTGCCCGGCAGATGGCTGCCCATTCCTTGAAGGCTGTTTGCATAGGAAGCGATCGACGTTGGACGGAGGCGAGGGGATCGGCGGAAGCGTGACGAGCATTTGGCCCGAGTCTTCGAGGGACACCGCGAGGCACCTTCTGCCGTCCCCGAGCCGGTGCGTTTTAAATGGCGTGGCAGGCTGAAGCCTACCCTACCGGGGGCGGACGTAGATGCCGTCGGCGGTGAACTGGATCACCTGGATCGCGAGCTTGGGATCGAAGATGGCCGTGCCGCGGACGACCACGTCGGCGCCCTTCTCGATGCCGAATAGCTTGCGCGAGTCGATCGGGATCACCTTGCCGTCGGCCCCGAGGAACTGCACCGCGGCCATCGGCGCCCCCGCCTGCTTCTTCTTGCAGAACGGGCAGTTGTCGGCGTCGTGGCCCGGCTTCTTGGCATGGTCGTCGGCGGGGATCTCGACGAGCACGAACGAGGCCTTGTTTTCAAGGAAGGGCTCGATCCCCTTGGCCCCGATCCGGCCAGCCACCACGATCGGCTTCGGCTCGCTCGTGAGCTGCTGCTTGGCGGCCGTGAGGCTCAGCGCCCCGGCGGGCTCCTGCGGCAGCACCAGCTGGCCGCGGACGGCCGCCGGATCGATCTCGAGGGCTGGGCAGGGGGCGGCTGCCCAGACCACGGCAACGCAGGCGAGGAGCAGATGGCGGGGGAGGGACATGGTGGGGTCCTTGGAGGGGAGGCAGGCTGATTCAGAGACAGGCTGAAGCCGGAAGAGAGGCAGGCTGAAGCCTGTCCTACGGGAAGAGGGATTTGAGCGACTTGATCGCTGCTTCGATCGTAGACGCGTGATCGGCGTAGTCGAGCGACTTTCGCTCCGCTTCGTCCGCGGCGTGGAGGGCGGTGTCCATCTTGTCGAAGCAGTCGAAGATGTCGTCGAGGGCCTTCTTAGCGGCCGTCTCGACTTCCGCCGCCGGCTTCGAGTCGATCACGAGCACCCGCAGGTCGTCGAGGAGGTGGCCCACCATGTGGACCTTGCCGTCGGCGTCGTCGAGGTCGCCCTCCGCCAGTTCGGTCTTCACCTCGCCGCAGATCTTCTCGAGCGCCGCGATGCCGGCAGCGATCGTGTTGGGCGAATCGTAGTCTTCGTCGCCGTGGTCGTGGCCGTCGTGGCCGTCGTGGCCGTCGTGGCCGTGATCATGCTCGTGGCTTGCATCCACGCGGGCCGGAGGCGCGGCCGCAGGTGCACAGCCGATCGCGAGGCAGGCCAGCGGTAACGAGACCGCGGCCAACACCCAGCCCCAAGACACCTGACCAGCGACGCAGATCGTTCGATGCATGATTTCTCCTCCGTTTCCCGAGGATAGCGGCCGGCCGCGGAAACCTGCAATCGAGTTTCAAAACCGGCAGGCGGGCGGCCTTTGACGGCCGAATTCGGCTATTTCACGTCGGCCACGAGGTCGGCCACGAGGCAGACGAACGACCGTTCGGGCAATTCCAGCGGCTTCGTGACGTCGATCACCGGCCCCTTGCCCCCTTCGAAAACGTCGTTCGGCGGCTGCCGGCCAGTATCGATGAAGAGCCGCCAGGTGAGGTTTCGGATAGCGCCCGGACGCGGAAACTGGAACGTCCGCGGCAGCGAGCCGGCATGCGCGAAGAAGAGCACGTGCCGCGGGGTGCCCTCGACCCCGCCCGCCGCGACGTCGCTTTCCCCGTGGAGCCTGTCGGGCGAGGGCGCGCCGAAGAAGCAGACGAGGCTGGCGTCGGCCGCATACCAGTCGACGTGGGTGCCCTCGGGCGTAAACCACTCCACGTCGGGCAGCTGGCCTTCGTGGCTCGTGCCGCCGACGAGAAACGACCGCCGCCGCAGCGTGGGGTTGTCGAGCCGAAACCGGGTGAGCTCGCGGACGAATCGCACGAGGTCGGCGTGCTCATCGACGAGCGTCCAATCGAACCACGAGATCTCATTGTTTTGGCAGTAGGCGTTGTTGTTGCCCTGCTGCGTGCGGCGGCATTCGTCGCCGAAGAGCAGCATCGGCACGCCCTGGCTCACCAGCAGCGTCGCGAGCATGTTGCGGATTTGCCGGGCCCGCAGGTCGGCGATGTCAGACCGCTTCGTGGGCCCCTCGTGGCCGTAGTTGTCGGAGAAGTTGTTGTTGTCGCCGTCGCGGTTGCCCTCGCCGTTGGCCTCGTTGTGCTTCTCGCGGTAGCTCACGAGGTCGTTCATCGTGAAGCCGTCGTGGCTCGTCACGAAATTGATGCTGTGGTAGGGCTGACGGCCGTCGTCGCCGTAGAGATCGCTCGACCCGGCCAGGCGCGTGGCGAGGTGGCCGGTCTGCGCGTAGTCGCCGCGCCAGTAGCGGCGGACGTCGTCGCGGTAGCGGCCGTTCCACTCCGCCCATCGCAGGCTCGCGAACGACCCCACCTGGTAGGCGCCGGCCGCATCCCAGGCCTCCGCGATGATCTTCGTGTCGGCGAGCATGGGGTCTTCCGTGATCACCTCCACGATCGGCGGATTCGGCAGGATGTCGCCGTTGCGGTCGCGGGAGAGGATGCTCGCCAGGTCGAAGCGGAAGCCGTCGATGTGGTAGTTGTGCACCCAGTGCCGCAGGCAGAGGAAGATCAGCTCGCGGACGATCGGGTGATTGCCGTTGATCGTGTTGCCGCAGCCGGTGTAATTCCGGTAGTAGCTGCCGCCGTCGCCGAGCATGTAATAGACGCGGTTCTCGAGCCCCTTGAACGAGAACGTCGGGCCCAAGTGGTTGCCCTCGGCCGTGTGGTTGAAGACCACGTCGAGGATCACCTCGATGCCGGCGGCATGCAGCGCCCGCACCATCTCCTTGAACTCGCGCACCTGGCAGCCGGGCTCCGTGCCGGCCGCGTAGCCGCGGTGGGGCGCGAAGAAGGCCATCGGATCGTAGCCCCAGTAGTTCGCCCGGTCCGAGGTCTCGCCCGACGGTAGCTCGGTGGGAAACTCGTGCACCGGCATCAGCTCCACCGCCGTCACGCCGAGCGACTTGAGATAGGGGATCTTCTCGATCACGCCGAGATACGTGCCGGGATGCTTCACGCCGCTGGTCGGGCTCGCGGTGAAGCCACGGACGTGCATTTCATAGATGACGGTGTCGGCGAGGCCGCGCCGCAGGTGCCGGTCGCCCTGCCAGTCGAACGAGTCGTCGATGACAACGCTCTTCGGCGGCCGCACGATCCCGTCGCTGCCGGGCAGGAACCGGCCGGCCAGGGCTCGCGAATAGGGATCGATGAGCCGGGCCTGGCCGTCGAATCGCTGGCCCCGCTCGGGATCGAACGGGCCGTCGGCCTGGAAGTGGTAGAGCTGCCCGGGGCCGATCTCCGGCACGAAGATGCTCCAGATGTCGCCCCAGCGGTCTTTGTTGGGGTCGAGCGCGATCACCTCCGACGGCTCCGGGTCGTCGGGGCTGTCGTAAAGCAGCACCCGCATCCCCGTGGCCGATCGGCTGTAGACCACGAACTGCACCCCCTTGTCGTGCAGCACGGCCCCGTAGGGCAGCGGATGGCTGAACTGGAGCGGCGGCAGCGGTTTTTCCCGGTGCGCCCGTTTGGCGGGCGCCCGCGGCTTGCGGGGTGGCATGCGGGAATCATAACAACCCCCGCGAGACCGCGGGCGGGCTTGCGGGTCGCCACCGCGCGGCGATGATACTTTCCGTGAGCGGAGCAACCTATTCCAGCGCCGGCGTCGATCTCGAGCTTTACCGCGAGGGCATGGCTCGCCTGCCCGCGCACATGCGCCGCACGCTCTGCCCGCGGGTGATGAGCCCCGAGGGGGGCTTCGCGGCCCTCTTCTCGCTCGACCTCAAGGGACTCTTCCGCCGCGGCTACGAAGACCCGCTGCTCGTCTCCTGCACAGACGGCGTGGGCACGAAGCTCAAGGTGGCCGTGGCCGCCGGCATCCACCACACCGTGGGCATCGACCTGGTGGCGATGAGCGTCAACGACGCGCTCTGCACAGGGGCCGAGCCGCTCTTCTTTCTCGACTACGTGGCGATGTCGCACGACGACCCGAACCTCCTCGAGCAGATCGTGCGCGGCATCGCCGACGCCTGCGTGGAGTGCGAGTGCGCCCTCGTGGGCGGCGAGACGGCGATCCTGCCCGACATGTATCACGGCGGCGACTACGACCTCGCCGGCTTCTGCGTGGGCGTCGTGGAGCGGAAGCGGCTCGTCGATGGCTCGCAGATCCAGCCGGGCGACATCGCGATCGGCATCGCCTCGAGCGGCTTCCATTCCAACGGCTACAGCCTCGTGCGCAAGGCCGTCTTCGAGATGGGCGGCCTCGCGGGGGGCGACCGCGTGGCGGAGCTCGGCGGCAAGACCGTCAACGAACTGCTCCTCGAGCCCACGCGTCTCTACGCCCGCCCGGTGAAGGCGGTCCTGCGGCATTACCGCGTGAAGCAGGTGGTGCACGGCATCGCCCACATCACCGGCGGCGGGCTCGTCGAAAACCTCGGCCGGATCGTGCCCGATCACGTGCAGATCCGGCTCGAACGCGGAAGTTGGCAGATGCCGGGTGTGTTTCCGTGGGTACAGAAGCTCGGCAACATCGCGGCCGACGAGATGGAGCGCGTCTTCAACATGGGCGTGGGGCTCGTGCTCGTCGTATCGCCGCACTTCGCCGACAGCGTCCAGAAGCAGCTCGCCGACTGCGGCTTCGAAAACTGGAAGATCGGCACCGTGCACACCGGCACGCCAGACCACGAACGCGTCGTGCTGAAGTAGGACAGGCTTCAGCCTGTCACAATTTGCGACGACAGGCTGAAGCCTGTCCTACTTGGGCAGCGATGCCGCGCGAATGTCGCCCACGGTCGGTCGCGAGGGGCCAGCTTGCTGAATCGCCTCGAGCACCTGCGATTCGGTGATCAGATCGCGGAGCACGATCGGATCCCGCGCGGGCTCGTCCGGACGGACGGCGGGAAAGACTGCGAGCACGGGGATCGACCGGCTCTGGAGGGTCTCGAGCATCGCCTTGATCTCGGGCGATTCCTCCGTCCAGTCGGCGAGCAAGGGCACCACGCGGTTGGCGTCGATCGCCGCCTTCACGCGGTTGGTCTCGATCGCCGTCGCCAGGTTGAGCTTGCAGGTCATGCACCAGTCGGCCGAGAAATCGACGAGCACCGTCGCGCCCTGATCCCGCAATTCTGCCAGCCGGGCCCGCGAGAAGGGCTCCCAGGGGAGGACCGACTTGACCGGCCCCAGGAAGGCGAAGGCGGCGCTGCCCACGGCGGCGGTCAAGGCCGCGGCCTGCACCCAGCGGCCGAAGCCGGCGGCGCCATTCGACTGCTGCGCGCGGCCGATCCACCAGCAGGCCGCCCAGATGCCCACGAGCAGGGCGAAGGTCGGCACGAAGTAATCGCTATCGAGAAACGTGAAGAGGAAGACGACGGTGCCGAGCATCACGAAGCCGAGCACCTCCTTGAGCGTCTCCATCCAGGCGCCCGGCTTCGGCAGGAATTTCACGAGCCCCGGAAACAGCCCGACGAGCAGGTAGGGGAGGGCCATGCCGGTGGCGATCGCGCCGAAGACGGCGTAGGTGACGTAGGTCGGCTGCGAGAGCGTGAAGCCGAAGACGGGCCCGAGGAAGGGCCCGCTGCACGGCGTCGCCAGCACGGTGCTCAAGACGCCCTTCAGAAACGCGCCGAGCGGCCCCTCCTGCGACTGCACGTGGCCGGCCTTCTCGCCGATGAAGCCCGGGATCGGCAGCTCCCACACGCCGAGGAACGAGAGCGCGAAGGCGAAGACGATCGCGGCCATCGTGATGTTGAACCGCGTCGACGTGAACTGCTCGCCCCAGGCGAGGTTTTCGCTGCCGAGGCCGAGGTTGGCCGCCACGCTCGCGGTGGCGAGCACGAAGAAGACGGCGAAGAGGCCGGCGCAATACCAGAGGTTCAGCTGGAAGACCTCCTGCCGCGCGCGGCCCGATTGCTGCGCGAACGACATCAGCTTCAGGCCGAGCACCGGCAGCACGCAGGGCATGAGGTTGAGGATCAACCCGCCGGCCAGGCCCATCAGGAGCGCGGTCGGCAGCGCGATGCCGCCGGGGGCCGTTGTGGATGCTGCGGCGAGGCGAGAGGGGGCCTTGGAGATGCTCGCGCCCCGCGGCCGCTCGCGGACGAGCGGTTCGATCGCCGCCGGCGCCTTGGCGGCCTCGGCGTAGCGGGCAGCGGCGAAGGCCACCTTGCCGGTCATTGGATCGTCGTCGCTGGGCAACGTGGCCGTGAGCCGCGCCGCCGACGGCGGGTCACACGCGGAGTCGGTGCAGGTCTGGAACCCGAGGATCGCCTCGATCTGCCGCTGGGCGGCGGGGGCCGCCGCATCGCCGATCGGTTCGAGCAGCACCTCGATCGCGACGTCGCCATCCACCGTATCAAGGGCAGCGAGTTGCTTGTCGGCGGAGAGCGCGGCCTCGAGCGTCGCGAGCCGGGCGGCCCGCACCGTGTCGCTGGCGGCGAGCGACACGATCGTCGGCTTGCCCTGGCCGACAGCCGAAGCGTCTTTCGAGGCGGGGGCATAGAGATGGTAGTGGTCTTCCGGCACGAGCCGGACGAGCAGCGGCCAGACCCGCCGGCCGTTCATGCCGGGCCGCGACGGCCCAAACGAGGCCTCGATCTTCACGTGCGCCCGCTCCGGCACGTGGGCGGCGGGCGGAAGCGGCTTGAGCGTGCCAGAGCCAGCGGGGGCGGTGTTGTCCGCGACAGCGTCGGTGGCCGTGAACGAGAGCGTTTCGGGGGGCGTGCAGGCGTTGTCGCGGCAGAGCTGCACGCTGACGGTGCCGTGCACGGCCTCGGCCTTGCCGGCCGGCCGCGGGGCCAGCGGTGCCCGCCAGGTCACCCTGCCGGAATGTTCCTCGACGACGAGTCCCTCCCAGCCGGGAACGTCGTTGACCGTCCGCACGTGCGGCTTCTGATCGGGCTGAAACGGCCCGGCCGGCGTCTGCGGGGAATCCTCCGCGACGACGATCTTCGTGGCCTTCGGCCCGCCCGGCTTCTGCTCGAGCGAATAGAGGTGCCAGCCCTCCTCGAGCACCGCCGTGACGGCGAGCACGTCGGGGCCGCCGTCCCGGCCTTTTTCGATCACGGCCTCGACGTCGATCGGGCTGCCGAGCCCGGCCGCGATCGTCGCCAGCGGATCGACGGGGCCGTTCAGCCCCTGTCCATCGGCCACGACCGGACATGCCACGCCCGCCGCCAGCAAGCAGGCGAAGACGAGCCCGGAGAGCGCGGGCAAAAACGGCAGGGCGGGCGTTCGCAGCATCAGGGGCCGAGGTGGGGTGGGAAAACGTGCTACCGACTCAAAAAAGTCTAGCGGTTGCGATTTCCAGCGGTCAATCGCGACGGGGGGGCTTGGAGTCCGCGTGACAGGCTGAAGCCCGTCCTACAGGCACCCGAGCGCTGAACCGAGGGCTGCGACGAGCCGGTCGATTCTCTCGCGCACGCGACCGGCGTCGGGAAACGTGCATCGCTCCTCGAGCGTCCAGCGAAACCAGTTGTCGAGCCCGAAGATCACGCCCGTGGCATGCAGCCAGGGAACGAGCCGGCGCTCGACAGCCGCAAGCGGCCGCACCCGCTCGTAGGCATCGATCGCATCCCGCCATGCGTCTATGAGCGCTTGCTCGCGGCACTCCCCCGCGAGCGACCAACTGCCGAGCAGCCGCGCGAGATCGGTCGCGGGAGAATCGATGCCGGCCGCGTGGTAGTCGACGATGCCCGACACGCGATCGCCGCCGTCAGCGAAGAGCACGTGATCGCTCCAGACATCGCGCAAGACCGGCTGGAGCGCGAGCGTGCTTGCCTCGGCAGCTGCCACGCGATCGAGCGCACGCATGCCGCCCGCGCGTTCAAAGACGTCGATCGCTTCGTCGAACTGCGCGACGACCGCGGCATCGACATCCATTCCAATCGCGGCCCGCCGTTGTCGCCACGGAAAGGCGAGCAATTGCCGCGCTTGATCGCGGCGGCGGATGCCGCCCGGGGAAGGGCCTTGCGCCCGCCCGCCGGCCATCCCGGCCGCGGCGACATGGAGCCTCGCGAGCGTCTCGAGCGCACTTGCCGCCTGCGGAGCCGTCGGCTGCTCGGTGGCTCGGCCGGGCATGAATTGCACGAGCTCCCACCGGCCGCCTTCGTCATCGACGACAATCTTCATCACCTCGGGCACGACCTCGATGCCCGCCGCGCGCAAATGCCGCATGAGCGAATGCACCCAGCCGCACCGTTCGTCCGACACCGATTCGGGGAACCGCTTGAGCACGAGCTTCCGGCCCGTCGGCAGGTGCTCGACCAGGTGCACCGCCGACCCGCTGAACCCGCCGCCCGCAAGCGGCGTGAGGCGGACTGAGTCGGCGCCGAGCCAGGCCGCGCAGACGCGCTCGATCGACTCGGGGGGTTGGGGAGACGCCGCAGGCATGTTTTCCGTTCACCAAAGTAGGACAGGCTTCAGCCTGTCGACCGGAGACAGGCTGAAGCCTGTCCGACTTCGCCCAAAATTGGTCGCGAAACCACCCCGATGCTACGCTGCATGCACGGCAGACAGACAACCAGACAGACAGCGGGAGCGAGCATGACGAATCGAGTGGCTGGCAAAACGTGGCGGTGGCTCGTGGGTCGGTGCCTGGCGACGGCCCTGATGGCGGGCGGGATCATGGGTGCGTGCGCGGCCCATGCCGACGAGCCCACGGCCGCCGAACCGGCCCAGAAACAGGCCGACCAGCCGGCTCCGCCCGCCGCGCCCCCCGCCCAGCAGCCGACCGCGGCGAAAGACAGCCAGCCGCAGCAGCCGGAAGGGAAGGGGGGCAAGCCCGCCTTCGCCGTGTTGCTCAAAGACGCCGCGCGGCTCCCGGGCCTCATCCCGCTCCACCGCAAGGACGACAAGGTCTATGCCGAGCTCTCCGACGCCGTCCTGGGCAAGGACCTCTTCGTCTTGATCTCGATCGCCCGCGGCATCGGCGAGCGGTCGGTGCTCGGCGGCATGAGCTGGGGCGACGGCGACGACTGGGTCTGGCAGTTCCGCCGGATCGACGACAACGTCCAGGTGGTCCGCCGCAACGTCCGGTTCTTCGCCGACAAGGGGAGCCCGGAGGAGAAGGCGGTCGATCTCGCCTACACCGACAGCGTCCTCTTCAGCGTGCCGATCGCCACGTTCGCGCCCTCGGGCGCGCCGGTGATCGACCTCGCGCCGATCTTCCTCACCGACCTGCCGCAGATCTCGGCCACGCTGCCCGGCTTCTCGTTCGCCCGCGACCGCTCGACGTGGTCGCGCGTGAAGGCGTTTCCCGACAACGTCGAATTGCAGGTGGCGGCCACCTACGGGTCGAACGGGACGGCCCGGATCGACACCGTGCCCGACACCCGCGGCGCGACCGTCAACGTGCATTACTCGATCAGCCTGCTGCCGCAAAACAGCTACAAGCCGCGGCTCGCCGACGATCGCGTGGGCTATTTCGTCACGGCCCTCAAGGACTTCTCGCAGAAGGTCGACGAAGACCGCTTCGTGCGCTACATCAACCGCTGGAACCTCGAGAAGGCCGACCCGGCCGCGGCGGTCTCGCCGCCGAAGAAGCCGATCGTCTTCTGGATCGAGAAGACGGTGCCGTTCAGATATCGCCAATCGATCCGGAATGGCATCGAGGCCTGGAACGAGGCGTTCGAGAAGGCGGGATTCGCGACCGCCATCGAGGTCCGCCAGCAGCCCGATGTGACCGACTGGGATCCGGAAGACGTCAACTACAACACCTTCCGCTGGATCACGGCGGGCGCGGGCTTCGCGATGGGGCCCTCGCGCGTGAACCCGCGCACGGGTCAGATCCTCGACGCCGACATCATCTTCGACGGCGACTTCCTGCAGTTTTGGCGAACTGAATACGAGACGTTCACGCCGCAATCGGTGGCGCTGCTCACCGGCGGCGGCCGCGGCGCGGAAGCGGGCCACTGCTGCGGCACCGCCTGCCGCCTCTTCGACGGCCACGCGCGGGAGACGGCGCTCGCGGCGACGGCCCTGGCCGCCCAGGCCACCGAGCCGCTCTCCGAGGCCGAAAAGGAAAAGCTCGTGCTGCAGGGGCTCACGCTCGTCGCGATGCACGAGGTCGGCCACACGCTCGGCCTGCGGCACAACTTCAAGGGAAGCGCCTTCCGGACGCTCGCCGATTTCAACGACGCCGTGAAGACCGCACAGTCGGGGGGCAGCACGAGCGTGATGGACTATATCCCCGTGAACATCGTGCCCAAGGGGCGGACGCAGGGGGAGTATTACGCGGCGAGGCTCGGCCCCTACGATGTCTGGGCGATCGAATATGGCTACAAGCCGCTGCCCGGCGGCAGCCCCGAGGCCGAGCTGCCCGAGCTCGAGAAGATCGCCGCCCGCTCCGGTGAGCCGGCGCTCGCCTACGCCACCGACGAAGACACCGAATACGGCGACCCAGACCCGCTCTCCAACCGCTTCGACCTTGGCAGCGATCCGCTCGAATTCGCGAAGACCCGCGCCGAGCTCGTGGCACAGGTGATGCCCCAGATCGCCGCGCGGATGACGGCGAAGGAGAAGGACGGCACCGGCGGGGGCTACGAGCGGGTTCGGCAGGCCTTTGGCGTTTTGCTGGCCGCCCACGGCCAGGCGATGTTCAACGCGTCGCGGCTGATCGGCGGGCTCCACGTCTCCCGAAGCCACAAGGGCGACGCGAATGCCCCGGTCCCGTTCCGCGTGGTCGATGCCAAGCAGCAGCGCGACGCGCTCGTGCTCCTCGAGCAGCAGATGTTCGCGGCCGGGCCGTTTTCTTACCCGCCCGAGCTCTATAACCAGCTCGTGGCGAGCCGCTGGCTCCACTGGGGCACCCGCGATCCCGATCGCGACGACTATCCCGTCCACGACGTGATCCTCATGTGGCAAGACCGCGTGCTCGGCCGGCTGCTCGACCCGCTCACGCTCGCCCGCATCCGCGATAGCGAACTGAAAGTGCCCGCCGATCAGGATGCCTTCACCACGGCCGAGCTGCTCGACCGGCTCACGAAGGCGATCATGGCCGAGGTCGATGCCACGGCCGCCGGCGACTACACGACGCGGAAGCCGGCGATCCCGAGCCTCCGCCGCTCGCTGCAGCGGGCGTATGTCTCGCGGCTCGGCGGCCTGGCGATGGGCTCGAGCTTCGCCTCCCCCGACGCGCAGGCCGTGGCGGCTTCGCAGCTGCGAGGCCTCGACGCCCGGATCGGCACACTCCTCGCGAAAAACGACGTCAAGCTCGACGACTACTCGCGGGCCCACCTGACCGAACTCCAGGCGCGGATCAGGAAGGTGCTCGACGCGAGCCTCGAGCTGCCGCGACCATGATCCCGCGTCGAGCCGAAACGGAGGCGGCAGCATGCGGCTGGTGATCGCGGTCCTGAAACCCTCGCAATTGGAGGTGGTGCGCGAAGCGCTCGCCGCCGTGCATGTCACGCGGCTCACGGTCTGCGACGCGCAGGGCTACGTCGCCCCGCGCGGCCCCGGGCCGATCGTGCAGCAGACGGTGATCGAGGTCGCCGTGAACGAAGACTTCGTCGACCGCGCGGTCGACGCGATCACGGCCGCGATCGGGCCGACCGACGCCCCGGAAGCGCGGATCCTGGTCCTCCCGATCGCGGAGGCCGTGCAGCTCTACCGCGAAGTCCGCGGCCCCGAAGCCGTGTAAACGTATGACAGGCCTCCGTGCCTGTCCTACAATCCGCTCATGACCGAACCGATTCGCATCCTGCTCGTATCGCCCGACCTGCTCTCGACGAGCCGGATCGCGGGGCTCGCGCGGCCGCTGCCGGCGCACGTGGAGACGCTCCGCAGCCTCGACGACGCCGTCCCGGGCGGCCCCTATGACCTCATGCTCCTCGACCTGCAGACGGTGCCGGGCGATCCGGCCGTCGTCGTCACCCGCGTGCGCGGGCTCATCGAGGCCCAGCGGGCGGCGACGAGCAAAGACGCCCGGCTCATCGCGTTCGGGCCGCACGTGGCGAAGGAGCGGCTCGCCCAAGCGCAGGCAGCCGGCGCCGATGCCGTGGTGAGCCGCGGCGAACTCCTCGGCGGCTTCGCGACGCTCGTGAACCGCTGGCTCACTCAGTAGGGTAGGCTTCAGCCTGCCAAAGCCTGCTTGATGACAGGCTAAAGCCTGTCCTACGCCTGCTTGATGACAGGCTAAAGCCTGTCCTACGCCTGCCTACTCGCCCGGCTCGTCGATCACGACCTCGTCGAGCTCGGTGCCATCCACGTCGTGCCGCAGCAGCATGTAGGCCGCCGTGGCGATCGACCAGAAATAGCCCCAGCCAAACGAGCCCAGGAGCGACTCGAGCCCGCGGCTCCAAAACCCGAGGGCCTTAAGGCCCCAGGGAGCGTCGGCCGCCGCCGACTGCATGCCCTCGAGCACCGCGGCGGTGCGATCATGCCCCATGCCGAAACTCGCCGCCCAGAGGGCAAGCGCGCTCGTCGCGTCGGCGAAGAGCCCGGCAGCCGCGAGCGCCGGAATCGCCACGGCAAGCGCGACCAAGGCGTAAAACGCATAGTGCAGCGGCCGCTGGTAGAGATACGAAAACGCGGTCGAGATCGCCTGGAAGCTGTCGCCCCGCTCCACGCCGACGGAGCCCACCATCAGCGGCCAGCCGGCCACGAGGCCGATCGCGAGGATCGCGAGCACCACGGCGCCGGCGAGCACGAGCGGCCAAACGGCGCCGGCCAGGGCGAGGCCCCATTCCGTCCGCATGAGGAGCCCGAGCAGCGCGCCCGGAATCGAGAGGGCCAGGATCCCGAGCAGGACGAAGGCGACGGAGTTGAACGCCGCGAGCCACTTGCGGGCGCCATAGAGCGCCGAGCCGACGAGCCCGGGCGCCTCTTCCCCGATGAGCTTGAGCGCGACATGCCGCGCGATCGCGGTGCCGAAGATCGACCAGACGAGCACGAACCAGCCGAGCCGGGCAAGCGCCCCGCCCATCTGCTGGAGCGAGGCCGACGGCCGAAACGGAATGCCCAGGAGCCGCACGAGATCGGAGACCGGCGCGGGCAGCCGCTCGACGAAGCCCAGGAGCGCGGGAAAGACCTGCCGGCTCGGCGTGGGCGTCGGCGACAGGGCAGCGCCGCCCGGCGCCGGGAGCACGAGCCCGCCACCGCCGCCGCCGGCCAATTCGGCATCGAGGATCGCATCGGCCGCGGCATCGCCGCCGGCGAGTTTGAGGCTGTCGGCGATCGACCAGCCGGCCCACGTGGCCAGCGACCCGAGCAGGGCGAGCAGGATCACCGTCGGGGCGAAGGCCGTGCCGGCCGCCCGGAAGAGGATCCACCAGGGGAGGGCTTCGCTCCACTGGATCTCGTGGACGATGCGGCCGTGGTCGGGGGAGGGGCTGTCGGCGGTTGCCATGGGGGCGTCCTCGGGAGGTCCTGAATTCGTGGGGGAGAGTATACGCGCCGGCTGGGACGCTGCTAAATGGCTCAGTAGGACAGGCCTCCGTGCCTGTCAGCGTCGGCTCGAGACAGGCTCGGAGGGCTGTCCTACTCGAGACAGGCTCGGAGGCCTGTCCTACGCGAGACAGGCTGAAGCCTGTCCTACTCTTCGGCTTCGTCGTCGGAGGGCTTCTTCACGTCGGGCACGCTGTAGGCCTCGTCGAGCCAGCGGCCGAGGTCGATCAGCCGGCAGCGGTCGCTGCAGAAGGGGACCGTCGGGGTCTTCTCGAGGTCGACGTTGGCATCGCAGACGGGGCAGCGTGGCATGTGGCTCTCGCGTGGTCAGTCCGACTTCTTGCCGCCGTCGGATTTCGCGCCGTCCGATTTCCCGGAGCCGCTGTCGGCCGCGGCGCCCTTCTTGTAGGAATCGCTGCGGTAGTCGGTCTTGTAGAAGCCCGACCCCTTGAACACGATCGCGCCGCCGGCGCCGATCAGCCGCCGCAGCTTCGGCTTCTTGCACTTCGGGCAGGTCTTCTTAACGCTGTCGGTCATCGACTGAAACAGCTCGAACGCATGGCCGCAGCCGTCGCAGACGTAGTCATAGGTCGGCATCGGTCACTCCTCCTTCGCCACGATCACCTGGGCCGGCCGGACCACGCGGTCATGCAGCCGGTAGCCGCGGCTCGCCGTCCCCACAATCGTACCCGGTTTCGCGTCCGGCACCGACTGCTGCAGGATCGCCTCGTGCACGGCCGGGTCGAAGGGCTGCCCGTCGGTCTCGATCGTCTTGCAGCCGTGCGACTCGAACACCTTCTCGATCTGCTGGGCCGTCATGCGGAAGCCCGACTTGAGGCTCTCCACGTCGGCCGTCTTTTCGCTCGCCTCGATCGCCCGCAGCACGTTGTCGAGCACCGGGAGCAGGTCGCGCAGCAGGTCGATCTCTCGATACCTTTGGGCATCCTCATACTCGCGCCGCGAGCGCTTGCGGAAGTTTTCCAATTCCGCCTGCGTGCGGAGCAGCCGGTCTTCGGCATCCTGCAGCAAACGGGGCAATTGCTCCGGGCCGGCCGACGCGGCCGCTGCCTGCGGCTCCGCCTGCTCCTCGCTCGGCTCCTGCCCCTCGTGATTCTCAGAATTCATCGTCATGCTTCCTCCTGCTTAACGCTGGCCGCCCCGGCATCATCGTGCGGCTGGAAATACTCCGCCAGACGGCTGAAAAAATTCGAGCGCTTCGGGCTCACGGCCTTCTGCTCCTCGGCGGCGAGCTCACGGAGCAATTGCTCCGCCTTCGCGGAGAGCGTCTTCGGCACCTCCACGTGCACATGCACATGCAGGTCGCCGATGCCGCGGCCGCGAACCTCCGGCATGCCGAAGCCGCGCACGCGAATCACGTCGCCCGCCTGGGTGCCCCGCTTGATCTCGAGCGGCTTCGGGCCGTCGAGCGTGGGCACCTCCACGGTGGCGCCGAGCGCCGCCTGGCTGAACGTGATCGGCACCTCGCAGTGCAGATCGCGGCCGTCGCGAGTGAGGAAGGGATGATCCTCGATCTCGATCACGCAGTAGCAATCGCCCGGCGGGCCGCCGCTTCCGCCCGGCTCCCCCTCGCCGGCGAGCCGCACCCGCACGTCGCGATCGACGCCGGCGGGAATCGTCACCCGCCGCTCGACGTGCTCCTCGGTGAGGCCGTCGCCGCCGCAATCCGGGCACTTCTCGCGGATCACGCTGCCGGCCCCCTGGCAGGCCGGGCAGGTCGTCTGCAGCCGAAACACGCCCGCCTGCTGGATCACCTGGCCGCGGCCGCCGCAATAATCGCACTGGACGGGCTTCGTGCCCTGCTTCGCGCCGCTGCCATCGCAGGTCGCGCAGGCCTCGTGCCGCGAAAACTCCACCGTCTTCGTCGCACCGCGGGCCGCCTCCACGAGCGAGAGCGAGACGGTGCAGAAGACGTCGCGGCCCTTTCGCGGCCGGTTGCCCCGCCGGCGGCCACCGCCGCCGAAGGCGTCGCCAAACACGCCGCCACCGAAGAGGTCGCCGAAGGCCTCGAAGATATCGGAGATGTCGTTGAACTCGTGCTGCGGGCCGCCCTGCAGGCCGGCGTGGCCGTAGCGGTCGTAGCGGGCCCGCAGGTTGTCGTCGGAAAGCACCTCGAAGGCCCGGGCCGCCTCCTTGAAGCGATCGGCAGCCTCCTGGTTGCCCGGGTTTTTGTCCGGGTGAAAACGGATCGCCAGCTTGCGATACGACTCCGTGATCTGCGCGGTCGTCGCCCGTCGGTCGACGCCGAGCACCTCGTAGAAGTCGCGTGGTTGAGACATGAGGCGCGGCAGCGTTACCGCACCGCTCCCTCGGCCTTCCGCTTCTTGTCGTCCTTATCGAGATTCGTGACGAGCGCCTCGGTGGTGAGGAGCAGGCCAGCGATGCTCGCGGCATTCGTCAGCGCCACGCGGACGACCTTCACCGGGTCGATGATGCCGGCCTTCAGCATGTCGACATACTCGCCCTTGTTGGCGTCGTAGCCGATGTGGATGTCCTTGCCGGCCACCTCGTCGGCCACCACCGAGCCGTCGATGCCGCCATTCTCCGCGATCTGGCGGATGGGGGCCTCGAGGGCGTTGAGCACGATGTCGATGCCGATCTTCTCGTCGCCCTTGGCCTGCGAGCGGGCCTTCTCGACCGCCTCGCGGCAGCGGAGCAGGGCCACGCCGCCGCCCGGGACGATGCCCTCTTCGACCGCCGCACGAGTCGCATGCAGCGCGTCTTCGACGCGGGCCTTCTTCTGCTTCATCTCGGCCTCGGTGCCGGCGCCGACCGACACGATCGCCACGCCACCGGTGAGCTTCGCGAGCCGCTCCTGGAGCTTCTCGCGGTCATATTCGCTCTCCGTGGCCTCGATCTGGTTGCGGATCTGCTGCACGCGGGCCTGCACGTCGGCCTGCTTGCCGGCGCCCTGCACGATCGTGGTCTCGTTCTTGTCGACCGTGACGGTCTTCGCACGGCCAAGGTGCGAGAGGTCGAGGTTCTCGAGCTTGAGGCCGAGATCCTCGCTGATCAGCGTGCCGCCGGTGAGCGTGGCGATGTCGCCGAGCATCGCCTTGCGGCGATCGCCGAAGCCGGGGGCCTTCGAGGCGCAGATGTTGAGCACGCCGCGGAGCTTGTTGACGACGAGCGCCGTGAGCGCGTCGCCGTCGATGTCTTCGGCGATGATCAGGAAGGGCTTGCCCGACTGGGCCACCTTCTCGAGCAAGGGCAGCAGGTCGCGGAGGTTCGAGATCTTCTTCTCGTGGATCAGGATCAGCGCGTCGTCGAGCTGGCAGTCCATCTCGGCAGTGCGGTTGATGAAGTAGGGGGAGATGTAGCCCTTGTCGAACTGCATGCCGTCCACGAAGCGGACGGTCGTCTCCGTGGTCTTGCCCTCTTCAACCGTGATCACGCCGTCCTTGCCCACCTTCTGCAGGGCCTCGGCGAGCAGGTCGCCGATCGCCCGGTCGTTGTTGGCGCTGATGGCGCCGACCTGGGCCACCTCCTCGGGGCGATCGACCTTCTTGGCCATCTCCATCAGCCGGCCCACCGCGGCCGCCACGCCCTTCTCGATGCCGCGGCGAACGGCCATCGGGTTGCTTCCGGCGGCCACCATCCGCGTGCCCTCGCGGAAGATCGCCCGGGCGAGCACCGTGGCCGTGGTCGTGCCGTCGCCGGCCAGGTCCGACGTCTTCGAGGCGACCTCGTTGACGAGCTTCGCGCCCATGTTCTCGAAGGCGTCTTCGAGATCGACTTCCTTGCTCACCGTCACGCCGTCCTTGGTGACGGTCGGGCCGCCGAACGACTTGTCGATGATGACGTTGCGGCCGGTCGGGCCCATCGTCACGGCGACGGCCCCGGCGAGTTTCTCAACCCCCTTGAGCAGCTTGGCACGGGCGTTGTCGTCGAACATCAGTTGCTTGGGCACGGATCGATCTCCTCGATGAGGCGTTGGTGAGTCAGGAAATGAAAATGGAAAAGCCGGGGATCAAGACAGCACTTTCGCGAGAATGTCGCTCTCGCGGAGGATTTTCACCTCGTGGCCATCGACCTCGATGTCGCTGCCCGAATACTTGCCGTAGATGACCTCGTCGCCGATCGAGAGCGAGAGCGAGGCCCGCTGGCCGCTCTCGAGCAGCTTGCCCGGGCCGAGCGCGACGACATGGCCGCGCTGCGGCTTCTCCTTGGCGGAATCGGGCAGCACGATGCCGCCGGCGGTCCGCTCTTCGGCCTCGACGGGCTCGACCACCACGCGGTCATCGAGCGGACGGATCTTCAGGTTCTTCGCAGCCATGAGAAATGCTCTCCAAAAAGGTAGAAAAAGTTGCAATTGATGAATCTGTTCGGGGTCACATCATGCCGGGCATGCCGCCCATACCACCCAT
>JBIIQM010000013.1:0-54228 GCA_044342075.1 Pirellulales bacterium | reverse complement strand
CTATTCTCTCCGCCCCGCGGAAGTTCCCCCATCCCGCGAGCACGAGGCCCTTCCATGCGATCGATCGCCGTGGCGAATCAAAAAGGTGGCGTCGGCAAGACGACGACGTCAGTCAACCTGGCCGTGGGACTGGCCCGCGCCGGCAGGCGTGTCTGCCTTGTCGATCTCGATCCGCAGGCGCATGCGACGCTCCATGTCGGCGTGGCGCCGGGCTCGCATCCGCTCTCGGCGTATGATGTGCTCGTTGGCGGGCAGCCGCTCGCGGCGGCCTGCGTTTCAGCGGGCGAAAACCTCTGCGTGGTGCCTTCGCACATCGATCTCTCGGCCGTGGAAGTTTCGCTCACCGCGAAGGCGGGCCGCGAGGCGATTCTGAAATCCCGCATCGATGCCGATCCGCGGTGCACCGGCGCCGCTGCGGCGGGCGAAAACTTCGACTACATGGTGATCGATTGCCCGCCATCGCTGGGCCTTTTGTCGCTCAACGCGATGGCCGCCGTGGACGAGGTGCTCCTGCCGCTCCAGCCGCACTTCCTCGCGTTGCACGGTCTGAGCAAACTCCTCGAAACGATCGAGCTGGTCGCCGAACACGTGAATCACAGGCTCAAACTGCTGGGCGTGGTGCTCTGCATGTACGAGGCGGGCACGCGGCTGGCGAACGAAGTGGGCCGCGACGTGCAGGGCTTCTTCACGGCGTCGGCGGAGCACCATCCGGCCTGGGCCGGTGCGCGGGTGTTCGAGGCGAAGATCCGTCGCAACATCCGGCTGGCTGAGGCGCCGAGTTTCGGGCAGTCGATCTTCGACTATGCGCCGGAGTCGAACGGTGCCGAAGACTACGCCGCGCTCGCGACGGAGGTCGATCAGGCAGCGGCCGTGGTGCGGGAAGCGGTTCGCCGCGTGGCCTGATCGCGGTCCTGCAGCCCAGCGCAGTTTTCGGCCAGCCGCACCTGGATCTGGGCGGAGCCGAGGTCGGGGCCCAAATCGGGGCCCCAATCAGGTCCATAGAGTTCCGGCATCCACCAGTAGTTCGACGCGCAGGGATCGACGCCGGCCAGGATGCCCGTGGCATCGAAGTCTTCAGCCGAAACGAATGGGCGGCTTTCGTCGAACGTCATCAATGACAGCCTTCTCTGGCCAGTGGATCCGATGGCGATGCGGAGTGTCTTTCGGACGCCCGCAGCCGCGTAGACCAATTTCCTTGGAATTCGCAGTCCGAAGATGAAATTGTTGATTGGGAAAGATGGGAAATCAAGGAAGTCTGGGGCGACCTTGCTGGTTGTGGTGTATTTCGCCGAAAAACCATGTTTCCCGTATGTTGTGGCCGAGAAACAACGTGCCGCGGTTCCTTCCTTGGGTTGGGTGCATGGCAGAGTGGTCTGAGAGAGCGGTTCGCATCGTGGCCAACACCATGGTGGCCATCACGCTGGGCTTTTCGGCGTCAGCCCTCGCCGCGGCCCCCGATGGGTTTCGACCGCTGGCCCCCGGCACGCTCATCGTCATCCCGCCCGACACGTCGGCCGACGACACAATGCAGCGGGGCGACATTCTCGAGATCACCCGCGGCCGCACCGATCGGGAGTGGTCGCCGAAGCGCGACTCCCCCGTGGCAACGCTCATCGAGCAGGCGAAGAACCGCACCTATCCGCGCGATGTCTGGTGCCTCGAGTTTGCCTACAAGCCGCCGCGCTTGATCGATGTCGACGTGCCCGGCCCCGAGCTCAAGATGCGGCGGAAGCGGCTCTGGTATCTGCTCTATCGCGTGAAGAACGTCGGCGGACGGCGCACCGTCACCGCGCAGGACGACGACACGTCCTTCAGCCGCGAGGCATTCGAGGCCCCGATCCGCTTTCTGCCCCACTTCGTGCTCGAGAGCATCGAGGGTCTCTCGCGGGCCGAGGGCGCGCTCTCCTACCGCGGCTATCTCGACCGCGTCGTGCCCGCGGCGATCGAACCGATCAAGCGCCGCGAGGCGATTCCCGGCCGGCTCCACGACAGCGCGAGCATGGTGGAGACGGCGATCGCTCCCGGCGAGGAACGTTGGGGCGTGGCCGTCTGGGAGGACATCGACCCGCGGATCGATTTCTTCTCGATCTACGTTCGCGGCCTCACCAATTCGATCCGCTGGCGGCTCAACGAAAACGCCGCCTTCGCACAGGAAGACCCGCCGGGCGTCGGCACCGATCATGCGCTCGAAAGCCTGCGGCTCGACTTCTGGCGGGCCGGCGACGAACACGACGCCGTCGAGCACGAGGTGCGGATCGGCCACGCCGGCCTGCTGGAACGGATGGCGATCGGCGTGCGTGTGATCGAGGCGCTCTCCCGGCCGCGGCTCACGAAGGCGCAGCCGACGATCGGCCTCGACCAGCTCGGCCTCTCGTGGCGCGATTTGCTCGACCCCGCCGTGGCGGTGCCAAACGCGATGGATCGCACGCTGGCGCCGAGCCTCGTGCCGCTTGGGAAGGTGATCACGCGTCTGGCGGCGATCAAGGAGCCGACGGCCCGCGGGCCGATCGTGCGCAACATTTTTGGCGACATGGGCATCGAGTGGATCGAGGCTCTCTCCCGCGGCCTCGCGGAGCCGGTCGATCCGGCGCGGCTGGCGGTGCGGAATGCGGCGCTGGCTCGCGCGGGTGTTGCGCCGGAGGCGCTCGCCTCCAAGCCGCTCGAGAGCCTCGTCAAGGTGCTCGCCGCGCTCGACAAGATCGGCGGCCTGGCCGCCCGCCGCGCCGAGGCCACTGCGCTCTTCGGGCCGGCCGCCCCGCGGCTCGAGGCGCTCGAGCGCGAACTGGCGACCGCGCGGGCGATCGCCCTGCTCGACGAACTTTCCATCGATCGGCCCCGGCTCTTGGCAGGAGGTCCGCGGGGGGCCTGCGACGCCATCCGCGACGTGGTCGAATCGGAGCCCGACGCCGCCAAGCGGGCCCGGCTTCTCCGCGGGCTTTTGGGGCCCGAGGGGCCGGTGCTTTACGCCGCAGCCACGGCCGTGCACGAGGGCATTGACCACGCCTGGGTCTTCAGGTACGAAATTGATGCTGAAAACATGTAGGAATCCGCGTCAGGATTCATCATTTCTGCTCGGGAGCCGCCGCCATGGCACATAAAAAAGGTCAGGGATCCAGCCGCAACGGTCGTGACTCAAATCCCCAGAGTCGCGGCGTGAAGAAGTTCGGCGGCCAGGCGGTGCGTGCCGGCAACATCCTCGTGCGTCAGTGCGGCACCAAGTTTCGCCCCGGCAAGAACGTCGGCATGGGAACCGACTACACGCTCTTCGCCCTCGTCGATGGTGTCGTCGGCTTCGACCAGGAAGGTCGCCGCGTCAACGTCGTTGCCTAGCTGCTCGCCGATCTGAAAGCCGGGCGTAGACCGTGTTCGTCGACCGCGTGCATATCGAAGTGGCGGCGGGCGACGGCGGTCGTGGCAGCTCCAGTTTTCGTCGCGAGAAATATGTCCCCCTCGGCGGTCCCGACGGTGGCGACGGCGGCGATGGCGGCAGCGTGATCCTCAAGGCGCAGGCCGGTGTCGATTCGCTCGCGGCCCTTTCCCATCGCATGCAGTGGCGGGCCGAGTCGGGGCAGTCTGGCGGCCCCTGCAATTGCCACGGCCGCTCGGCCGAGGATCTCGTGTTGCTCGTGCCTCCGGGCACGATCGTGGTGGACGATGCCACCGGGCTCGTGCTCAAGGATCTCGCGAAGCCGGGCGAATGGATCGTCGCCGCGCAGGGCGGAGCAGGGGGGAAGGGCAACCTCCACTTCAAGACGTCCACCAACCGCGCGCCTCGCGAATTCGGCCCCGGCGAAAGGGGGCAGGTTCGCCGGCTGCAGCTCGAGCTGAAGGTGATCGCCGACGTGGGGCTCGTCGGCAAGCCCAACGCGGGGAAGAGCACGCTGCTCTCGCGGCTCTCCCGGGCGCGGCCGCAGATCGCCGACTACGCCTTCACCACGAAGACTCCGATGCTCGGGATCGTGGCCGTCGATCGCGACCGCAGCTTCGTCCTCGCCGACCTGCCGGGGCTCATCGAAGGGGCCCATGCCGGCGTCGGCCTGGGCCACGAGTTTCTGCGGCACGTGGAGCGGGCCGGCATCATCCTGCACGTGGTCGAGCCGCAGCCGATCGACGGCAGCGATCCGCTCGCGAATTACCGGGCGATCCGCGAAGAGCTCACGCTTTACGACGCCTCGCTCGGCGCGCGTCCCGAGATCATCGTCGTCAGCAAGTGCGAACTGCCCGAGGCGGAGGACGTGCGGACGCGGCTGGCTGCCGAGACCGGCCGCGATGTCATCGCCGTGAGCGCCGTGACGGGGCAGGGGCTCGACCGGCTGCTCGCCGCCGTGGCCGCCGAGATGGATCGTCGCCGGCGGGAGCAGCCCGCATGACGCCTTCCGTGATCTGCCCGGGCGACACGGTGCTCCTCGCCGACGTGGGCAACACGCGGATCAAGCTGGCCGTCGTCACCGACCACGGCTTCGTCGAAGGCGCCGCGAGGCGACTGCCCGTCGTGGGCCGTCGGCAGGATCTCGACAGCCACGCCTTCCATCCCGACAACCTCGAGCGCTGGCTGCTCTCGGCCGCGCCCGGGCCGGCGGTGGTGCTCGTCGCAAGCGTCCACGACGCGGCCGCCGCGCGGCTCGAGGCGGTTCTCGCCGCGGTGTCGGCCACGAGCCATCGGCCGCTGCGGCAGCGGCGAATCGTCCACGCCGATTTGCCGCTGGCGATTCGCTTGGACGAGCCGCACAAGACCGGCATCGACCGGCTGGCCGCCGCGACCGCGGCCGGCCTCGTGAAGACGCCCGGCCGCGCCGCGATCATCGTCGATTGCGGCACGGCGGCCACGGTCGACATGCTCGCCGCGGACGGCACATTTCTCGGCGGCGCGATCCTGCCCGGCCCCGCGCTCATGGCGAAGGCGCTCGCCGATGGCACGAGCAAATTGCCCGCCGTGGCGGCGCTCGAACGTTCGGCGCCGCCGCCGATGCCCGGCCGCTCCACGCACGAGGCGATCGCCGCCGGCATCGGCTGGGGCATCCAGGGAGCGATCGGAAGAATCGTCGACGAGGCAAGGGCGTCGCTCGGCCCCGATGCGGAGGTGAT
This sequence comes from Pirellulales bacterium, assembly GCA_044342075.1. Lineage (GTDB taxonomy): Bacteria > Planctomycetota > Planctomycetia > Pirellulales > UBA1268 > RGVT01. The sequence continues at coordinate 49,143 of JBIIQM010000013.1, read as the reverse complement.
CCTCACGGGCGGCTGGCGCAACGCCGTCAGCGCGGCATTGCCTGGCGCGATTGACGTACCCGACCTCGTGCTCTGCGGCATTGCCATGGCCGCCGAACGCGCCTGCGCCCGCTAGTAGGATAGGCTTCAGCCTGTCACCCTCTTGAGGCTTCAGCCTGTCTTGAATACCAACAGGCTGAAGCCTTCTTGGAGACAGGCTGAAGCCCGTCCTACCGGGCCGGCGGTTTCGCGGTAGACTCACTTGTCGTCGTTTTCCGCTCTCCCCAGGAACGCTCCGCCCCGTGCCCGCCGCCGACACCTCCGCCAGCCGCTCGAAGCTTCTCGCGCTCACCGCCGCCCGCGTGGCCGCCGAGGCCCGCGGCACCGACGTAAAGATCCTCGACCTCCGCGCGATCACGCCGGTCTTCGACTACTTCGTCATCGCAACGGGCACGAGCCGCCGCCAGATTCATGCGATGGCCGACGAGATCGAGAAGGTCGTGAAGGCCGAATTGCACGACAAGCGTCGCGGCGCCGAGGGCTACGAGGAGGGCCGCTGGATCGTGCTCGATTACGGCGATGTCGTGGTGCACCTCTTCGATGCCGAGTCGCGCGAGTATTGGGATCTTGAGCATCTCTGGGAGGATGCCAAGAGCGTCGCCCCGCCCGCGGTCGGAGCGGCCCAGCATGGCTGAGGCGAATTTCCGGGGCGCAGTGCGAGGCATGTTTCGCGCGGCGCTCGAGCGGCTTTCCGCCGATGGCATCGTGGCGATCGCGCCGGAAGAGATGCCGGCCCTCGTCGACCAGGTCCGCGAGACGGCCGACCCGAAGTTCGGCGACTACTCCGGCACGATGGCGATGGCGCTCGCCAAAAAGGCCGGCCGAAAGCCGCGCGACCTCGCCATCGAGATCATCAATCGGCTCGACGTCGGTGAGCTCTGCGAGAAGCCCGGCGATCCCGTGGGCCCGGGATTCATCAATCTGCGAGTGCGCGACGAGGCGCTGGCCCGCACGGTCACGGAGGCCTGCGCCGACGAGCGGATGGGAGTGCCCCGCGTGGCCGCCCCCGAGACGATCGTGCTCGACTATTCGTCGCCCAACGTCGCCAAGCCAATGCACGTCGGCCACATCCGCTCGACCGTGATCGGCGACGCGCTGGCGAAGATCCTGTCGTTTCGCGGCCACCGCGTGATCACCGACAACCATCTCGGCGACTGGGGCACGCAGTTCGGCATGATCCTCTGGGGCTGGAAGCACTGCCGCGACGATGCGGCCTTCGCCGCCGACCCGACGGCCGAACTCGGCCGGCTCTACCGGCTCGTGCGAAAGGTGGCCGACAAGAAGCCCGAGGAACTCGCCGCCGATCCCGAGGCCGCGGCCCTCGCCACAAAATACCCCGATGCCGGCCGCGAGGTGCTCCTAGAGACCGCGAAACTCCACGAGGGCGACACCGAGAACCGGGCGCTCTGGGAGCAGTTCATGCCGGTCTGCCGCCGCGAGATCGATCGGATCTATTCGCGGCTGCACGTCTCGTTCGACCACACGCTCGGCGAGAGCTTCTATCAGCCGCTGCTCGGCGGCGTGGTGGACGATCTCGTCAAGAAGGGGCTGGCCCGCGAGAGCCGCGGGGCGATCGGCGTCTTCCTGAATGGCGACGACGAGCCGCCGCTCTTGATCCGCAAGGCCGACGGCGCGTTTCTCTATGCGACGACCGACCTGGCCACGATCCGCTGGCGACTGGAGCACTGGAAGCCCGATCGGATTCTCTACGTCGTAGACCACAGGCAGAGCCAGCACTTCGAGCAGGTGTTCGAGACGGCCAGCCGCTGGGGCGTCGGCGGCGTCGACTTCGTGCACGTGGCCTTCGGCACGGTGCTCGGCGACGACGGCAAGCCGTTCAAGACCCGCGCGGGCGACACCGTCGGCCTCGAGGCGCTGCTCGACGAGGGCGTGTCGCGGGCGCTCGGCGTGGTGACGGCGGCCGACGCCGACCGCGGCACCGGGATGCCGGCGGACGAGCGGGAACGGATCGCCGAGGCTGTTGGGATCGGCGCGATCAAATACGCCGACCTCTCGCAAAACCGCACGACCGACTACGTCTTCAGCTTCGACAAGATGCTGCAGCTCACCGGCAACACCGCGGCCTACATGCAGTATGCCGTTGCCCGCGTGGAGGGGATCTTCGCGAAGGGGGGCATCGACCGCAGTGCAGCGCGAGAGGCCGGCGACGGCGTGCTGTTATCAGACCCCCGCGAGCGGGCGCTCGCGATGAAGCTCTTGCGGTTTGCCGAGGCGCTCGAAGACGTGGAGGCCGACTATCGGCCGAACGTGCTCACGGCGTATCTCTACGACGTCGCGGGGGCCTACTCGACGTTCTACGACGCGCTCCCCGTGCTCAAGGCGACGGGGGCCGAACGTACCACCCGGCTCGCACTCTGCGACCTCACCGGGAAAGTGCTCCGCCGGGGCCTCGAGCTTTTGGGCATCCGCGTGCCCGAGCGGATGTAATCCCGCCCGCGTGCCCGAATTCGGCCCTGCTCGATACGGTTTTGCCACTTTTTCCGAACCAAATCCTTGCTCAGGGCCACGGGGCTTGATATCTATATTCGGTCCGGAAAACGGGTCGAATCGCCACGGCCGCCCCCGCTCAGAATCCGTCCTATGATTGCTGGCATTGCCTCCGCAAACGCGAGCAAGTTGAGTTGCTCATGAGCCGGATTGCATCCCACGTCTTGCGAAAGAAGGAAAGCCTGCGCGCGGGCAGGCTTTCGGCAGGGCGGTGCGTGGGAACGATCCGGAAAAGTCACTCGTTCTCTCCCCCCGCGATGCTTCGCTTCATCGCCGTTGCCCTGTTCGTCTCGGCCGCGCTGTCGATGGGAGCGTTGCCCGCATCGGCGCAAGGACCGGTGTGGATCGGAAACGATTTCTACAACAACAGTTTCTTCAGCGCATCCGGCAACTGGCAGAACAACACGCTTCCCACGTGGAGTTCCTCCAACAGCCTTGTGTTCAGCCAAAACCAAAATTCGAACGTGACCGGGCTGGTTTACGACCTGAATGGGTGGCAGCCGGTAAACGACATCATCTGGGACACGACGTTCAACGTGGCCCGCACGCTCTCGGCAAGCGGCACCGACAGAGGCATCGATTTCAGGGTGCGGCTGGAGAACCGTAGCTCGAACACCCAGACCGTCACCCTCAACACGTCGGGCGGAAAGTTCGGCGCCAACGAGATCCAGCTCAACCCCGCCGGCGGAAACCTCATCCTCAGCGGCACGATCTACAACGACAACAGCCTCGACTACGTGGTCTGGGGTGGCACCTCGAGCGTCACCACGAATCTCACGCTCAATACGGCGCTCGGCCCAAACGCGACTCAGGCCAACGTCGATTTCACTGTCGAGGGCGGCCGCAACTCCGCGATCCAGGTCAACGCCAGCCAGTTGTGGTCAGGCACCACGACCGTGAAATCGGGTGCGTTCACGACGGCCAACGGTGTCACGCTCGCCTCGTCGGCGCTCGTCGTCGGCGGCGGCACGGTCGCCTCGACCTCGGCCAATACGTTCGCCGACACCGCGACGCTTACGGTCAACAGCGGCAGGCTCTCGATCGGCGGCAGCGACACCGTGGCCTCGCTCGCGGGCTCCGGCGGCACGGTCGATATCGCCTCCGGCGCCACGCTCACGGCGGGTAATGCCGGCTCGACCTCCTATGCCGGCTCGATCACCGGCAGCGGCGGCTTCACGAAGGTCGGCAGCGGCACGTTCACACTCTCGGCCGCGAGCAGCTATACGGGAACGACGACGGTGAGCGCCGGCCGGCTCTCGCTCGCGTCGGCCAACCTGCTCTCCGACTCGTCGGCAGTCACCGGCGCCGCTGGCGCCGTGTTCGCGCTCGGCGGCGACGAGACGATCGGCTCGCTCGCCGGCTCGTTGGACGTGGTGCTCAGCTCGAGCAGGCTGACGGTCGGCGGCAACGGCCAGAGCACGACCTACTCCGGAGGCATCTCCGGCTCGGGCGGCCTCACGAAATCCGGCTCCGGCACGCTCACGCTCTCCGGCAACAACTCCTACAGCGGCGGCACGACGGTTTCCGGGGGCCGGCTCGTGGGCACGACCGCGAGCCTGCGGGGCGCGATCACGAACAACGCGGCCGTCGAGTTCGCCCAGGCCACGAGCGGCACGTATGCCGGCATCATGAGCGGCTCGGGCTCGCTCACGATGGCCGGCACTGGCACCACGACTCTCACTGGAATCAACACGTACACCGGCCTCACCACCGTGGATGCCGGCACGCTCATTCTGAGAGCCGGGTCTTTTGGCACTGGCATCCTTCCCGGCAATGCCGTGGTGAACAACGGAGGCACCCTCCAGATTTTTGCCCAGGCGCAGAGCGCGATAGTGCCCACCACCAACACGACCAGCGTCACGGTGAATGGCGGCGGCACGCTGGCTTTCACCGGGGCGGGAGCCAACCAAGATGAAATGGCCTATCTCGGGACCGTGACTCTCTCGAACACCGGTGGCTCTGCCGCCGTGGCCAACTCACCCGATGGATCCGGAATCCGCTTCGGGAATAACGGTCGAAACGGGACCGTGAACAGCTACGGCACGACCACGAATACCTTCGGAGCCAACATCGTTCTGGTGAACAACGGTGGAGGCACCACCATGACCTTCAACACGGGAACCTCCAACGCACTGGTGGTTTCCGGTGGCATCGCCGACTACACGACTTTGCCTGGCACGCCTGTCGTTTTCAGCGGTCCGGGCACGACCACGCTCACAGGCACCAACACCTACGCCGGGACTACGACGATCAACAACGGCACGCTTCAGGTCGCCGGTCTCCTGGGGGGAGGCAACTATGGTGCCGGGATCACCAACAACGGCTCGCTTATCTTCAGTAACTCCGCCAGCCAAACCCTGAGCGGCGCCATCTCCGGAAGCGGCACACTCACCAAGGCCGGCCCTGGCACGGTGACCCTCTCGCAGGCGAACTCCTACACCGGCGGCACGTTGGTCAGTCAGGGGGCCCTCATCGGAAGCGTATCCACCTCCTTCGGGAACGGGGCCATCGTCTTGGGTGACGGCAACACCGGCACCAACAACATCGTCCTGATGGCGGACACCACCGCGAGCACGACGATCGCCAACAACATCACCGTGGCCAATCTTGGAACCGGGCTTGTCAGCATCGGCGGGACCAACACCGGAGTAAGCAGTGCCAACGCCTGGACCGGGACGCTGACGCTCAACAGGAATGTCCAGGTATTCAACGATACGCCTCACTCCGGCGGTCGCACCTCCTTCATCGGCCAGATCACCGGCTCCGGAGGCATCACCGTCACTCAGGGCCGTGGGCGTGTGACGCTCCAAAACACCAACAACGACTTCACCGGCCCCGTGGTTGTCGACAGCGGCGCGACGCTTCAGTTGGATGTCGCCACTAACACCAATGAAGTCATCCCCAACTCGGCTGCGGTGACGGTGAACGGTTTGCTGAATTTTGCGTCCGGCGGGGGGACGGAGACGATCGGATCCCTCTCCGGCTCGGGCACAGTCAGCTCGGTCGTTGCGGGCACATACAGCTTGGTCGTCGGGGGCAGCGCCAGCACCACCTTCAGCGGCGTGATCAGCAACGGCTCGGGGGTTGTCGGCCTGACGAAGAGCGGCAACGGCACGCTCACGCTCACCGGGGCGAATGGGTTTACGGGCGGGGCGGCGCTCAACGGGGGCACGCTGGGCGTCGGCTCGGCCAACGCCCTCGGCTCCTCGGGCACGATCTCGTTCGGCGGCGGCACGCTGCAGTTCTCGGCCTCCAACACGACCGACTACTCGGGCCGGTTCTCGAACGCGGCCAGCCAGCAGTACTCGATCGACACCAACGGCCAGAACGTGACGCTCGGCTCGAACCTCACGAGCAGCGGCGGCTCGTTCGTGAAGCTCGGCGCCGGCGACGTGACGCTCTCGGGCAACAACTCGTACGGCGGCGGCACGGTCGTCTCGGCCGGTCGCCTGATCGGCACGACGGCGAGCCTCCAGGGCGCGATCACGAACAACGCGGCGGTCGAGTTCGCCCAGGCCACAAGCGGCACGTATGCCGGCAGCATGACCGGCTCGGGCTCGCTCACGAAGACGGGCGCCGGGACCATGACGCTCTCGGGCAACAACTCCTATGGCGGCGGCACGGTGGTCTCCGCTGGCCGCCTGATCGGCACGACCACGAGCCTCCAGGGCGCGATCACAAATAACGCCGCCGTCGAGTTCGCCCAGGCCACAAGCGGCACGTATGCCGGGAGCATGGCCGGCTCGGGCTCGCTCACGAAGATGGGCGGAGGGAGCCTGATTCTCTCCGGCTCGAGCACCTACGCCGGCGCCACCACGGTGTCGGCCGGCCGGCTCTCCGTGAACGGGTCGCTCGGCAATACGGCCGTCACGGTGCAGAGCGGCGCCGAAGTCGGCGGCTCGGGGTCGATTGGTGGTGTCGTAAACGTCCTCGCGGGCGGCACGCTTTCCCCCGGAAACAGCATCCAGTCACTGGCCGTGGGCGCGACCACGTTCTCCGGCTCCTCGACGTTCGAATACGAGTATGACTCGACGGACCCGGCGTCGCTGGCTGCCGCCGCCGACCTGCTCGTTGTGAACGGCAACCTGACGATCAATGCGGGGGCGATCCTCACGCTCACCGATCTCGCCGGCTCGCCGAACCCGTTCGTGAACTACACGACGACGTTCGCTCTCATCAGCTACTCGGGGGCGTGGAACAACGGGCTCTTCACATACGACGGCAACGAGCTTGCCGATGGCGATTGGTTCCTCGTGGGCAGCCAGGAATGGCAGATCGACTACAACCGCATGTTGTCCACGGGCCTCGCCAACTTCACCGGCGACTATCTCACGGGTGGAAGCTTCGTCGCGATCACCGCCGTGCCGGAGCCCTCCACCTGGGCCATGGCCCTCGCCGGCCTCGCCGGAAGTTTTCTCGTGATGCGTCGCCGGCGCCGCAGATAAGCAAAGACGAGGTCACGTCGTCGCAACTGCCTATGATGCTGGGAGACGAAACTCCCCCAGCAGCGACCACACCGAGTCGTTTCCATCGGCATGCGGCCATACCTTTTTCTCGTCCCCACCGAACTGGAGCGAGGCCTCGTCGCGCCTGTGGTGGCCGCCGCATGTGGCTCCGCGATCCGGGTTGAACTCTGCGGATTCGGTCCAGTGGTGGCGGCCGCCCGCGCTGCACAGCTGATCGCCGAGCATCGGCCGGACCGTGTTTTGCTCGTCGGCATTGCCGGCCGATTTGCAGACCGGCTCGCGATCGGCGAGGCATATGCGTTCGAGCGGGTCGCCTGCCACGGCATCGGCGCGGGCTCAGGCGACGCGTTCGTGCCGGCGGAGTCGATGGGCTGGCCGCAATGGCCCGGCGACGGATCCGATCCCGCGACGCGGATCGGTGGCTCGCTCCCTTGCACGAGCGGCCGGCTTCCCGCCACCGCGCGGGCCGGCCTCTTGCTCTCCGCCTGCGCCGCATCGGCGGATGAGGCCGACGTGCGATCGCGGCTGCGGCTTCATCCCGATGCGGCGGCCGAAGACATGGAAGGCTTCGCAGTCGCCGCGGCCTGCCGGCTTGCGGGCGTGCCGCTCGATATCGTTCGCGGCATCTCCAACACGGCCGGCGACCGCGACACGTCGGGCTGGCAGATCGAAGCCGCCTGCCGCGCGGCCGCCGCACTGGCTGTGATGCTCCTTGGAGAGCGGACATGACGCACGCCATCCGCCTGGGCATCTCCACCTGCCCCAACGACACGTTCGCCTTCCACGGCCTGCTCACGCGGGCGGTGGACTGGCGGGGGCTCGATTTTGAGTTTGAGTTGCTCGACGTGGAAACGCTGAACGAGCGGCTGCTCGCCGGCAGCTTCGACGTCTGTAAGGCGAGCTTTCATGCCGCCCTCCTGGCCGCCGACGACGTGGTCGTGCTGCCGAGCGGCTCGGCCCTCGGCTTCGGCGTTGGCCCGCTCTTGCTCGCAGCCGAGCCAGGCACGCGGCCGACCCACTCCGGCCAGCTCACGCTCTGCCCCGGCCGGCATACCACGGCGGCGCTCCTCTTCGACCTCTTCCATCCGCGAACCACCCGCGTCGAGCAGGTCGTCTTCTCCGAGATCATGCCCCGGCTCATGGCCCGCACGGCCGACTTCGGCGTCTGCATCCACGAGGGGCGGTTCACGTGGGAATCGCACGGCCTCGCGCTCGTCGAAGATCTCGGCACCCGCTGGGAGACCGAGACCGGCTGCCCGCTGCCGCTTGGCGGCATCGTGGCCAGCCGGCGGCTTCCCGTCGCGACGATCGCCACCGTGCAGGAGGTGATCCACGACTCGCTGACGCTTGCGCTTCGCGATCGCGAAGCGGCCCTGCCGACGATGCGGGCCCATGCGCAGGAGTTCGACGACCGCGTGCTCATGCAGCACGTCGATCTCTACGTCAACGATTGGACGCTCGACCTCGGGCCCACGGGGGCCCGCGCGCTCGACGAGCTCTCGGCCCGCGCAGCGTCGCTCGGCCTGGCGGGCGGCCGGCTGCGGGTGTTCGCCGGCTGAATCCGCCGGGTGGACAACCAGCCGCGCGGCGGGAATGATCTCGGGGGCTTTTGACGAACCCCCGGGACGCCCCATGGCACGCCAACTCGAAAAAATCCGCAACATCGGCATCGTCGCCCACATCGATGCCGGCAAGACCACGCTCACCGAGCGGCTGCTCTTTTACACGAAGACGAGCCACCGGCTCGGCGAGGTCGATCGCGGCACCACGATCACCGACTTCGACCCCGAGGAGCAGGAGCGCGGGATCACAATTTACTCGGCGGCCGTGTCGTTCAAGTGGCAGGACGTGACGGTGAACCTCATCGACACGCCCGGCCACGTCGATTTCACGGCCGAGGTGGAGCGCAGCCTGCGGGTGCTCGACGGCGCGGTGGTCGTCTTCTCGGCCCGCGAGGGCGTCGAAGCCCAGAGCGAGACGGTCTGGCGGCAGGCCGACAAATACGGCGTGCCGAGGCTGGCGCTCGTGAATAAGCTCGACCGCGAGGGGGCCGATTTCTTCGGCACGGTCGACCAGATCGAGAAGCGGCTCAAAGCGAAGCCGCTCGTGCTACACGTGCCGCTGGGGATGGGGCCGCCGCACGTGAAGGATCCCTTCCGCGGGATTGTCGATCTCGTCGAGATGCAGCTGCTCACGTTTCCGCCGAAGGACGAGGCGCTCGCCGGCGGGGCCGCGCTCGCAGCGATCACGAAGTCGCCGATCCCCGAGGAACTGGCCGACGTCGCCGCCGAATACCGCGAGCATCTCGTCTCCACGCTCTTTGACTTTTCCGACGAGATCGCCGAACTGGCGATGCAAGATGCGCCGATCCCGACCGACCTCATGCGGAAGGCGATCCGGCAGGCGACGGTGCAGCGGAAGGTGGTGCCCGTGCTTTGCGGCTCGGCCCTCGACTGCATCGGTGTGCAGCCGGTGCTCGACGCGATCGCCTGGTATCTGCCGAGCCCGGCCGACGTGCCGCCGGTGGAAGGCCTCGATCCCTCGAAGAAGCCCCCGTCGCCCGCGGTGCGGAAGCCCGATCCCAAGGCCCCGTTTTCCGGACTTGTCTTCAAGATCATCGCCGAAAAGCACGGCGATCTCTATTTCGTGCGGGTCTATTCGGGCACGCTCAAGGCGGGCAGCCGGGCCTGGAACCCGCTCCGCCAGAAAAAGGAAAACATCGCCCAGCTCTGGCATGTGCAGGCCGACCGTCGCGAACAGGTCGACGAGGCGTTTGCCGGCGACATCGTGGGCGTGATCGGGCCACGGGCGAGCGTCACGGGCGACACGCTCTGCGATGCGAACGAACCGATCCTGCTCGAGAGCATCCAGTTCCCCGAGACCGTGATCTCGATGGCGATCGAGCCCGACACGAGCCTCGAGCGGAAGAAGCTCGCCGAGACGCTCGAGATGATGAAGCGGCAGGATCCGACCTTCCGCGCCATCGAGAGCGAGGAGACGGGGCAGACGCTGATCTCGGGCATGGGAGAGCTGCACCTGGAGGTGATTCGCCATCGCCTTGAGCGGGATTTCAACCTCAAATGCCGCGTCCACAAGCCGCGGGTGAGCTACAAGGAAACGCTCGCCAAGCCGGTCACGGTGAAGGGGGACGTCAATCGCCTCGTGGGCGGGCAAAACCTCGTGGCCACCGTCACTCTGCGGGCTGAGCCGATCGACGACCAGAGTGGCCCGGTCGTGGAGCAGGGCTGGTTTCCGGAGAGCGATTCATTGGCCGCGCTGGCGGGCCTGATGACCGAGTCGGTCCGCGAGAGCGCCGAGCGGGGCGGTCTCAAGGGCTGCCCGCTCTGGGGCGTGCGGATCACGGTGCTCGAAAGCCCGATTCCTGAGCCGTTTCCCGGTGACGTGGCGATTCGCATGGCGGCCGCCGAGGCGATCGACCGGATGCTGGAAGCGGCCGGAACGGTGCTCTTGGAGCCCGTGATGCGGGTGGAGGTGAGCGTGCCCGAGGAGCACCTCGGCGACGTGATCAACGACCTCCAGCAGCGGCGGGCGATCATCACGGCCACCGAGATTCGCGGCGGCGTGAACGTGCTCACGGCGGAGGCCCCCTTGGCCAGCATGTTCGGCTATTCGGCCGCCGTGCGGAGCGTGAGCCAGGGGCGGGCGAGCTTCACGATGGCCCCGCTGAAATACGGCCCGGCTCCGGCCGAAACGGCCGATTCCTTTGTCTGAGCAGTGTCGAGTATTCTGGTCGCAAACAAGGAGCCCCTCATGCGCATTCGTGGCATCGCCTTCGGTCTGGCCGTTTTCTGCGGCTGTTTTTCCATCCATGCCGAAGAGGTCGGCGTCTTGGTGCCGCCGGAGCCCAATGTCATGCAGGTGCTCTTCAACGGCCGCGACCTCGCCGGCTGGGACGGCGATCCGCGGCTCTGGAGCGTGCGCAACGGCGTGATTCACGGCGAGACGACGCCCGAGAACGTCGCCAAGGGCAACACGTTCCTGATCTGGCAGGGAGGGCTGGTGCGCGATTTCGAGCTGCGGCTCTCGTTCCGCTGCAACGCCACCAACAATTCCGGCATTCAGTATCGCTCGAAGCGGATCACCGACACGACCGCCACGAATCAGTGGGTGGTCCGCGGCTACCAGCACGAGATCCGTAACGAAAACACGTTTCCCAACGTCTCCGGGTTCATTTACGACGAGGGGAACGGGGCGGGGGGGCGGCAGCGGATCTGCGCCGTGGGCGAGCAGGCCACCTGGGAAGCGGAGGGGGGCAAGAAGGTGGTGAAGGCGATCATCGACCAGGACGAATTCAAGAAGCTCATGAAGCTCGACGACTGGAACGACGTGGTGATCATCGCCGAGGGGAATCGCATCCGGCACTACCTCAACGGCCGGCTGACCCTCGATTTCACCGATAATGCCCCGGCGATGGCGCTCCGCGAGGGCTCGCTGGCCCTGCAACTGCACGGCGGCGCGCCGATGTGGGCTGAATACCGCAACATCCGGCTCCTGAACCGGTAGCGGAACGCAGGCGTTCGCGCCGTTCGGCCCTGAAAATCCAGTGTGTTGACACGTTCCGGGCGGGGTTTTAGATTCCGGAGCTCAGTCCCGCAGCGATGCCCGTGGCTCTTGCCACGTGAGGTGTCGTGAAAAAAGGCCTTTCGAGGCCTTTCCACCGGGTCGCGAGGCACCGTTGCCCCGGCGATCCTGCGATCGATTGAACGGCTCGATCCATGCGGATCAAGGCCGGCTGGTGACGTTTTACTGGAGTTTCATCGTGGCTGGTCCGACTCAGGAAATCATCCGCATCCGCATGGAGGCCTACGACCACGCCGTGCTCGACCAGAGCGCGGCCGAGATCGTCGATACCGCCAAGCGGACTAACTCCGAAGTTCACGGCCCGATTCCGCTCCCCACGCGAGTCGAGCGGTACACGGTCCTCTCGAGCCCGCACATCGACAAGAAGGCCCGTCAGCAGTACGAAATTCGCACGCACAAGCGGGTGATCGACATTGTCCAGGCGACCGCCAAGACGATCGAGGCGCTCAACAAGCTGAGCCTCCCGGCGGGCGTGGATATCAAGATCAAGGCTTCTTCGCGGTAAAAACAAGGTTTCGGTTCAGGTTTTCAACACTTTCAGGAGCGCACGACACGGCATGCTTGGAAGGCGTTGCGGGTAAGGCTCGGGCTCTGCTCGGGTGCTCCTGCAGCCAACGGCTTCGAGCGTGATCGAGGGATAACAAAGCGAACCGGTGTCTTTACGGGCATCGGCGAAGTGGGTTTGTCCCGGCGGCGATGAATATGGGTGTCAAAGAAGTGGCCGGACGCAAGGGACTGCTGGGCCGCAAGGTCGGGATGACGCAGGTATTCGACGCCGATGGCACCGCGGTGCCGGTCACCGTAATCGAGGCTGGTCCTTGCAGCGTGACGATGGTGCGTTCGCCCGACCGTGACGGCTATGCCGCCGTTCAGCTGGGCTTTCTCGACAAGCCTCGCCGTCTGGCCAGTCGCTCTCTGCGTGGCCAGGTCGCCAAGCTCGATAGCAAGCGGAGCAAGCGGCTTGCCGAGGCCGGCGTCGCCCTGCTGCCCAAGGCCGACTGCGAGCCGAAGCGGTTTGTCCGTGAATTCCGCGGCGTCTACGAGGGCGCCGAGGTCGGCCAGGTGCTCACCGTCGAGCTCTTCGACGGCGTGGCGCAGGTCGACATCACCGGCACGACCAAGGGCCGTGGTACGGCGGGCGTCATGAAGCGGCACGGCTTCAAGGGGCAGCGTGCGAGCCACGGTGTCAAGAAGGTGCATCGCCATCAGGGCGGCACGAGCATGAACACGTCTCCTGCCCGCGTCTTCAAGGGCAAGCGGATGGCCGGTCGCTACGGCAACGAGCGGTCGACGATGCGCAACCTGAAGCTGGTGCGGATCGACAAGGAGCACAACCTGCTGCTGGTTCGCGGCGCCATCCCCGGGCCGAATGGCTCATACGTCGTCGTCCGGCAGACCAACATGATCAAGAAGGTCGGCGGGCCTGCGGCTCCGACCACCAAGAAGAAGGCTGGTGCCAAGTGAATCTTGCCGTCTACGACATCTCTGGAAAGAAGGTCGGCTCCTACGAGATCGACCCGGCCGAACTGGCCCCGTCCGTCAGCAAGCAGTTGCTGCACGATGCCGTTGTGATGTACCAGGCCAATCAGCGGCAGGGCACGATGCGCACGAAGACTCGCGGCGAGGTTGCCGGGTCGACCAAGAAGCTCTATCGCCAGAAGGGCACGGGCAATGCTCGTGCCGGCGGTCGGCGGAGCGGCACGCGTCGTGGCGGCGGTCACATCTTCGCCAAGCGTCCTCGCGATTTTGGCTGGCGGATGCCCCGCAAGGCGCTGCAGGCTGCGACGCGGATGGCGCTCGCGGCCCGTCTTGCCGATGACGAGGTCAAGCTCATCGACAAGCTCCCGATCGCCGCTCCGAAAACGGCCACGGCCTCGAAGCTGCTCGGTGCCCTCGGCCTCGGCGAGCACACCGTGCTCGTGTCGCCGGAGAAGCACGACGACAACCTCTGGAAGAGCTTCCGGAATATCGACGGCGTTTCGGTGTCGCCCGTGGGCGATCTCAACGCCTGGTCGATCCTGCGTCCGCGGGCGATCGTGATGACGACCGCGGCGATCGACGCATTTCGCTCCAGCGCCGCGGCTCGCAAGCCCGCCGGCGCGGCGAAGAAGACGGTCAAGCGGACGGCTGCTCGGCGCAAGGAGCCGGTGGCATCGAAGCGTCCGGCCAAGGCTGCGGCAAAGCCGCGGGCGTCGGCCGCCACTCGTACGAAGAAGGGGGAGTAAGCAATGGCCGTTCCCGTCCCTCCGGCACCGAGTTTTTCGCCGCGGCTCTCGCCGCATCAGGTGATCGTTCGCCCGCTCCTCACGGAGAAGGGGATGCACCGCGCCACGCGGCACAACGCCTATTCCTTCGAGATCGCGACGGAGGCCACCAAGGCCGACGTGCGTCGGGCCGTTGAAGAGCTCTTCAATGTGAAGGTCGAGAAGATCGCCATTCAAAATCGCCTCGGGAAGACCCGTCGCAGCCGCATGCGTCGCACGACCGCCAAGGCTTGGAAGAAGGCTGTCGTGACGCTCAAGCCCGACTTCAAGATCAACCTGTTCTAGTTTCAGCACGCCGAATCACACGCACTGGATTACTTCGATGGGCATTCGCACCTACAACCCGACCAGCCCCGGCCGCCGCAATGCGAGCGTTTCCGACTTCGCCGAGCTGACGCCGGGCGCTGAAGTTCCGAAGGGCCTCCGCTTTCGCAAGCGGAAGACCGGCGGCCGTAACAACCAGGGCAAGATCACCTCGCGGCATCGCGGTGGCGGCCACAAGCAGCATTACCGTCTGATCGACTTCCGGCGCAATAAGGATGGCGTGCCGGGCACGGTCGACTCGATCCAGTACGACCCCAATCGCACCTGCCGCGTCGCGCTCGTCCACTACGCCGACGGCGAAAAGCGGTTCATCCTCGCTCCCGAGGGGCTCAAGGTTGGCGCCACGGTGCAGAGCGGCGAAGCGGCTCCGCCCGAGGTGGGCAACTGCCTGCCGATGTCGGCGATTCCGCTGGGCATGCAGATCCACAACATCGAGCTGCAGCAGGGCCGCGGCGGACGGCTCTGCCGGTCGGCCGGCTCGTCGGCCGTGCTGGTGGCCCGTGAGTCGCAGTGGGCGCAGCTCACGCTGCCGAGCGGTGAAATTCGCCGCGTTTCGGCCGCCTGTCGGGCCACGATCGGCGCGATCGGCAATTCCGAGCACATGAACGTCGTTCTTGGCAAGGCGGGCCGCAAGCGTTGGATGGGCATTCGCCCCCACGTTCGCGGCACCGCGATGAACCCGATCGATCACCCGCATGGTGGTGGTGAGGGTCGCACGAAGGGTGGTCGCCATCCCGTCAGCCCGACCGGCAAGAGCGCCAAGGGCGGCGGCACCCGCAAGCCTCGGAAGCCCTCGGGCGCCGCGATCATTCGCCGCCGCAAGAGTCGTCGCTACGGTCAATTGAAACTCCGCTAAATCAACCGCAACACGTAGGGCAGGCTTCAGCCTGTCGCAAAACACATGGGACGCAGCGCCAAAAAAGGACCATTCGTCGACCCCCGCCTTTTCGAGAAGGTGGATGCCCAGCTCAGTTCGGGCAAGCGCGACCCGATCAAGACGTGGGCCCGCGCCTGCACGATCGTGCCGGAGTTCATTGGGCTCACGTTCATGGTCCACAACGGCAAGCAGCACATGAAGGTTTTCGTCACGGAAGACATGGTCGGCCACAAGCTCGGTGAGTTCGCCCCCACGCGGACCTTCCGAGGCCATGGCGGCAAGGTGAAGGAGGCGGCCCCGGCCGCCAAGTAAGGCCCAGCAAGGGACAGGTGAACCATGCCATACACAGCCACCCATAAATATGCCCGGATCAGTGCCCGCAAGGTGCGGGCGCTGGCCGACCTCGTCCGCGGCAAGTTTGCCGACGAGGCGCTCGACATCCTCCGCTTTCAGCCGCATCGCGGCGCCCGAATGCTGGAGAAGGTGATCAAGAGCGCCCTGGGCAACGCCGAGCACCAGCAGGCCACCGGCGTGGACGACCTCGTCGTCGTCGATGCCCGCGTGGATCAGGGGCCGATGTTCAAGCGGATCCGCCCCCGGGCCCGCGGCATGGCGTTTGGGATCAAGCGGCGGATGTCGCACATCAAGGTCGCGCTCGACAGCGCCGAATAGCCGAAAAAGACACCGAGGAAGCAGAAGGCAATTCACCATGGGCCAGAAAGTTCATCCCACCGGGTTTCGCACGGGCATCACCGAGCCTTGGAAGAGCCGCTGGTACGCCGCCAAGAAGGATTTCCGCGACCTCCTCATGGAGGATTTCAAGGTCCGGAAGTTCCTGAAGACGAAGTATCGCGCCGCCGCGATCCCGAAGGTGGAGATCGAGCGGACCCGCGACGAAGTGAAGGTGATCCTCCACTCGGCGCGTCCCGGCGTGATCATCGGCCGCAAGGGCCAGGAGGTCGATCGGCTGCAGGAAGAGCTCCAGGAGCTGCTCGGCCGTCGTGTGAATCTCAAGGTGGAAGAGGTCTCCCGCCCGGAGATCCAGGCGCAGCTCATCGCGGAAGACATCGCCGACCAGCTCGTGAAGCGGGCCGCGTTTCGGCGGACGCTCAAGCGAGCGATCGACACGACGATGGATGCCGGCGCCAAGGGTGTGAAGATCCAGCTGGCCGGTCGGCTCGGCGGGGCGGAGATGTCGCGGTGCGAGAAGGCGATCGCCGGCTCGATGCCGCTCTCCACGCTGCGGGCCAAAATCGATTACGGGTTCTGCGAGGCTCCCACGGCGCAGGGCAACATCGGAATTCAGGTGTGGGTGAACCAAGGCATGTACGAGGAGGATGGCGATGGCGCTGATGCCCAAGAGGGTCAAGCACCGAAAAAGCCAAAGAGGTCGTATAAGAGGTGACGCCTCGCGCGGCAATCGCGTCGTCTTCGGCGACTTCGGCCTCCAGGCCGAGCAGCCGGGGTGGCTGCCTGCCGCGACGATCGAAGCTGGCCGTATTGCAGCCCAGCAGTACCTCCGCACGGAGGGCAGGCTGTATGTGCGCGTGTTTCCCCACAAGTCGATCACGTCGATCCCGCTCGAGACCCGAATGGGCAAGGGCAAGGGAGAGCCGGAGTATTGGGCTGCCGTCATCAAGCCGGGAACGATCCTCTACGAAATCGCTGGCGTTTCGGAGGATGCGGCGCGGGTGTGTCTCGCGCGTCTGGCTCACAAGATGCCGCTGCGGGTTCGGTTCGTGAAGCGGCGGGCGATGTAAGGAAAGAACTCCATGAGCTCCACAAAGGCACGAGAAATCCGGGAAATGAGCGACGAGCAGATTCGGCTCCTCTGGAAGGACGCCGCCGAATCGCTCTTCCGGCTGAAGCTGCAATCGCAGACCGAGAAGCTGGCAGCGCCGACGGAGGTTCGGAAGAACCGCCGCATGATCGCCCGCTGCCAGACGATCCTCGGCCAGCGCGGCAGCGTGGTGGCCCCGGCGGCGGGGCCCGATGGATCGATCGCCGCCGACGCCGCCCAGCCCGGCAAGCCGGCCAAGCGTCGGGCCAAGAAGCGCACACAGAGTGGCAAGTAAACAGGAAATTCCCCAATGCCCAAGCGAATCGAAACCGGAACGGTGACCAGCGCCGCCTCGAGCAAGACACGCCGCGTGGAAATCCCGCGCGTCGTCCGTCACTCGAAGTACAGCCGCATCCAGCACCGCCGCACCGTCTGCCACGTGCATGACGAGAAGGAGGAGTCGGGGCTCGGCGACACCGTCGAGATCATCGAGTGCCGTCCGCGCAGCCGCCTGAAGCGGTGGGAGCTCGTGCGGGTCGTCGCGAAGAGCACGGCCGTCGACGTGGCCTCGCTTCGCAGCGGCGCCCGGGCCACTGAGCTCAAGGAATCGGCCGCACGGGCCGAAGAGGCTGCCGCTTCCGGGCGGGCTGAGCAGGAAGGGGCCGCAAAATGATCCAGATGCAAACCCGGCTCGTCGTGGCCGACAACACCGGTGCCAAGGAAGTGATGTGCTTCAAGGTGCTCGGCGGAAGCAAGAAGCGGACCGCCGGCCTGGGCGACATCATCGTCTGCAGCGTGAAGACCGTGATCCCGGGCAGCGACGTCAAAAAGAAGGCCGTGGTCAAGGCGGTGATCGTCCGCTGCAAGCGGCCCACGCGCCGCGACGACGGCAGCTACGTGCAGTTTGACACCAATGCCTGCGTGATCATCGACAACGACAAGAATCCGAAGGGCACCCGCATCTTCGGGGCGGTGGCCCGTGAGCTCCGCGACCGTAACTTCATGAAGATCGTCAGTCTGGCGAGCGAGGTGGTTTGATGCTGATCCGATCAGGTGATACGGTCGAGGTGAAGACAGGCAACGCCCGTGGTACGCGGGCGAAGGTGCTCTCCGTGCAGCCCGACAAGGGCCGCCTGGTGGTGGAGGGCGTCAACCGCGTCTATCGCCACGTGAAGCGGAGCCAGAAGAATCCGCAGGGTGGGCGTCTGAGCCGCGAGATGCCGATCGACGCATCCAATGTGCTCGTCGTCTGCACGTCCTGCGGCAAGGCCACGCGGCTCGGCGTGAAGGTGGGAGCCGACGGCACCCGCACGAGGTTTTGCCGCAAGTGCAACGCCGACCTGGGCGTGCTGAAGCGGGCCAAGGCGGCTCGGGCCACGGCGAAGAAATAACGGAAACAAGCGAAACACAGTCAGGAAATCGTTACGATGGCAAAGAAGACGAAGGCCGCCGCCGCTCCGGAATCCAGCGCCGGCACGCCGCGCATGCTCGAGCACTACACGAAGACGGTTCGGCCGGCGCTCGGCAAGGCGCTCAGCCGCACGAATCCCCACGCGATCCCGAAGCTCGAAAAGATCGTCGTGAACATGGGCGTCGGCGTGGCCGTCACCGAGAAAAAGTATCTCGAAGAGGCGATCAACGCCCTCTCGCAGGTGACCGGACAGAAGCCGATCGCGACCCTCTCGAAGGCTGCCGTCTCCGGCTTCAAGCTTCGCGAGAACCTGCCGATCGGCTGCAAGGTGACGCTCCGCGGCCGGCGGATGTATGAGTTTCTCGACCGGCTCGTCTCGCTCGCCTTGCCGCGGGTGCGAGACTTCCGCGGTCTCTCCAGCACCGCCTTCGACGGCCACGGCAACTACAGCCTGGGCCTCTCGGAGCAGATGGTGTTTCCGGAGATCAACCCCGACAAGTTCACCCGTCCTCAAGGCATGAACATCACGCTCGTCACGTCGGCCCGCACCGACGACGAGGCGCGGGAGTTTCTGCGGGCGATGGGCGTTCCGCTCAAGAAGGATGATGAAGATGGTGGTGCCGCGGCGTAGCGGCATGTTGACGATTGAATGATTCGCGGCCCCTCGCCCAATGGCGTCGGGGCTGCCGGCACTGGAAACTCTCCATGGCAAGTAAGTCCAAGATCGCGGCCGCCAAGCGACCGCCGAAGTTTTCCACACGGAAGGTGCATCGCTGCATGCTGTGCGGCCGGCCGCGCGCGGTCTACCGCAAGTTTGGTATCTGTCGCATCTGTTTTCGCAAGCTCGCTGATCAGGGCTTGATCCCGGGCGTTCGCAAGGCCAGTTGGTAGGGTTCACCGTTTTTTAGCAAGGGTTCTTTTCACATGATGACCGACCCCATCGCCGACATGCTCACCCGCATCCGCAACGCGGTGCGCGTTGAACGCGCCACCGTGGAGGTACCGAGTTCGAAGGTGAAGCGTGGTGTGGCGGACGTGCTGAAGCGGGAGGGCTTTATTTGGGATTGGCGCGAGGTTGAATCGGAGCCGGTCGCCAAACTCCAGCTCGAGCTCAAGTACGGCCCCAACGGCGAGCGGCTGATCCGCCACATCAAGCGGGTGAGCTCTCCCGGCAAGCGTGTCTACAGCCGTTCCGTGCGTCTGCGCCCCATCCTCGGCGGCCTGGGCATCTCGATCCTGTCGACCTCCAGCGGCGTGGTGAGCGACCGCGAGGCCCGGCAGCGAAAGCTCGGCGGCGAAGTGCTCTGCGAGCTGTGGTAAATCAGAAAGGCATCGAAACATGTCGCGTATTGGCAAATCCCCCGTTCCGCTCCCCAAGGGTGTGAAGGCGGCCGTCGAGGCCGGCAACCTGAAGGTGGAAGGACCGCTCGGCAAGCTCGAGCAGCGCCTGCATCCCGCCGTGGCCATCGACATCGACCAGGCCGGCGGTGTGCTGAAGGTCACGCGGGCCGATGACGACCGCACGTCGCGGGCTGTTCACGGCCTCACGCGGGCGCTCGCCGCCAACATGGTCGAGGGCGTCACGAAGGGCTACGAGAAGAAGCTCGAGATCGTGGGCGTGGGCTACATCGCCGCGATCCAGAAGAACACGCTCCAGCTGCGGGTGGGCTTCGCCAACGAGCTGCAGGTGCCGATCCCCGCCGGACTCAACGTGACCTGCCCCGATCAGACGCACATCGTCGTCAAGGGCATCGACAAGCAGCTCGTCGGCCAGTTCGCCGCCGAGGTGCGGTCGCTGCGGAAGCCGGAGCCCTACAAGGGCAAGGGCATCCGTTACGAGAACGAGCAGGTCCGCCGCAAGGCCGGCAAGGCTGTCACCAAGTAATCCGCCCCAACGCATCATTCATCCCCGACCTTTCCTTTCCTACCAGCAGTCGTTTCCATGGACCACGCCCGCACGATCCTCCGACAGCGCTTGCGTCGCCGCTTCCGTGTTCGCCGCCATATCCGCGGCACCGCCGAGCGGCCGCGGCTGGCGGTCTTCCGCACGCACAAGCACATCTACGCCCAAATCATCGACGACGCCGCCGGCCGCACGGTGGCCTCGGCGAGTTCGATGGACAAGCAGCTTCGCGGCTCCGTCAGCTTCGGCGGCAACAAGCAGGCTGCCGAGGCGATCGGCCGGGCCGTGGCCGAGCGGGCCAAGGCCGCCGGCGTGACGAAGGTCTGCTTCGACCGCGGTGAATTCCGTTACCACGGCCGTGTGGCCGCCCTCGCCGACGCCGCCCGTGCGGCCGGCCTCGAGTTCTGATCCCCCAAGCCAAGCCCTCAAGCGGAGACTTTCAGACGTGTCGACCGGAACGAACAGAGATTCACGTGGCGGTGGCGGAGGCCGTGGCGGCGATCGCGGAGGTCCGCGCGGCGGCGACCGTGGCGCCGGGCAGACGGGCGAGTTTGCCGAGAAGGTCGTGAAGGTCCGTCGGTGTGCGACCGTCGTGAAGGGCGGTCGCCGATTCAGCTTCGCCGGGCTCGTCGTGGTCGGCAACGGCCGTGGCAAGGTTGGCATCGGCTACGCCAAGGCAAACGAAGTGCCGCCGGCCGTCGAGAAGGCGATCAAGGACGGCATGAAGAATCTGGTCGAGGTGCCTGTGCAGTCGGGCACGATTCCGCACCGTGTCGAGGGAACCAGCGGCACCGCCAAGGTGATCCTGCTGCCCGCCAGCCCCGGTACCGGCATCATCGCCGGAGCCGCCGTGCGTGCGGTCTGCGAATCGGCCGGCATCCACGACGTGCTGACCAAGGCCCATGGCTCGACCAACCCCGTCAACCTGGTGAAGGCGGCCCTCGAGGCCCTCAAACAGCTGCGGACGCGAGAGGATGTCGAGCGCCTCCGCGGCGTCTCGCTCTCGTGAAAATCAGCCGCCGGTCAGTGCTCGCGAACAGGAACAAAACATGAAGATCAACGACGTCAACCGAGGCATCCAGAAGAACCGCAAGCGGATGCGGGTGGGACGTGGCCCGGGCTCCGGCAAGGGCCGCACCGCCGGCCGCGGCAACAAGGGACAGGGCCAGCTCGCCGGCTGGTCGTCGCCCGCCATCTTCGAAGGCGGTCGCATGCCGATCATCCGGCAGATCCCGAAGCGCGGGTTTCACAACCGCCACGGCAGCATCGTGGCCGGCGTCAACGTCGATGACCTCGAGGCCTGCTTCGCCGCCGGCGCCGACGTGAACCCGAAGACGATCAAAGAGGCGGGGCTCGCCAAGGGGATCTGGCACGAGTTGAAGATTCTGGGTGACGGGAAGCTCGGCAAGTCGCTGAAGGTTTCCGCCCATCACTTCAGCGCCCAGGCCCGCGAGAAGATCCTCGCGGCCGGCGGCACCGTGACCGAGCTTTCGGGCCCGGCGGCCGTCGAGAAGGGCGTGAAGCGGGCCAAGCCGAAGGCCGCCCGGAAGAAGACGACTGGGTAGCAGGCCGGCCGTTGGGGTAGGCTGTCGGCCCCCCGTGGCGGTTGTCAACGGATGGATGGCTGCCCGACGCCCGATTGCCGGGCGGTCGCGCCGGTTCACGGGGCACCAGAGGAGTTGGTCACGTGCTCGAGAAACTTCGCATCATTTTCACGATTCCCGAACTGCGGCAGAAGATCCTGCTGACGCTGGGGCTGCTGGCCATCTATCGCGTGGGCTGGCAGGTGCCGCTGCCGATCGTCGATCCGAAGGCGATGACCGCCTTCGCCGAGGAAGCAGGCGGCATCGGTGACCTCCTGAAGACTGTGGCCGTGTTCTCGGCCAGCCAGCTTTCGCAGGCCACGATCTTCGGCCTGGGGATCATGCCATACATCTCCGCATCGATCATCTTCCAGCTGCTCGGCACCGTCTGGCCGCCGCTCGAGCGACTTCAGAAGGAGGGCGAGGCAGGCCGCAAGAAGATCAACGAATACACCCGTTATGCCACGGTGCTCATCTGCATCATCCAGAGTTGGGCCTACGTGGCCTTCCTCTCGAACACGCGAATCGGTGAATCGTCGCTCATCCAGCCTGGCTTTCTCGTCGATGGCAAGCTGCCCTTCATCTGGCAATTCGTCGCCGTGATGACGATGACGGCCGGCACGGTGTTTCTGATGTGGCTCGGCGAGCAGATCGACGAATTCGGCATCGGCAACGGCATCAGCCTGCTCATCATGGCGGGTATCCTGGCCGCGATGCCAAGCGCCCTGGTGGAACTTGCCGGCGACACCAGCTGGGAGCTCGGCGGCGGCGGCGGCAAGATGGGCATCGAAACGCTGCTCGTATTGGCGGCGCTTTTCGTGGGCGTCGTCGCGGGCGTGGTGTTCATGACCCAGGGGCAGCGGCGGATTCCGACGCAGAGCGCCAAGCACGTCCGTGGTCGCCGGGTCTACGGCGGCACCCGGCAGTATCTGCCCCTGCGGGTGAATCAGGCCGGCGTGATGCCGATCATCTTCGCCAGCTCGCTGTTGCTCTTCCCGCAGATGCTCTTCCAGTATCTCCACAATGCCAACCCGGGAAGCTCCCTGCTCGGGGCGCTGCACGATTCATTCACCCGCGGGCAATCGTTTCTCTACAACCTGCTCTACGTGGTGCTGATCTATTTCTTCTGCTACTTCTGGACGGCGATCACCTTCAACCCGAAGGAGATGGCCGACAACCTGAAGAATTTCGGCGCCTTCATCCCGGGCTACCGTCCCGGGAAGCGGACGGCCGACTATCTCGAGCGGGTGATGGAGCGGATCACCTACGTGGGGGCGGCCTTCCTCTCGCTCGTGGCGATCATCCCGACGATCGTCGGCGGCGCGCTTGGCATCCCCGCCCAGATCGCGAGTTTTTACGGCGGCACGGGACTGCTCATCGCGGTCAGCGTAGCCTTCGACCTGGTCCAGAAGATCGACAGCCATCTCGTGATGAGGAATTACACGGGGCTTCTGGAAAAGTCCTGATTCTTTTACCGTGGCCGGTTCGTCCTGGGCTCGCGACAAACCGCCGGTCCGCTCCTTCGGTCACGTCCTGCGGACTCGTCAATGCGGATCATCCTGATCGGACCGCCCGGCGCTGGGAAAGGCACGCAGTGCCAGCGGCTCGTCGAGCACCTGCGGGTGCCGCATCTGTCCACCGGCGAGATGCTCCGCACCGCGGTGCGGGCCGGCACGCCGGAGGGGGTTCAGGCGGCGCGGTACATGGCGGACGGCCAGCTCGTGCCCGACGAGATCATCGTGGGGATGGTGACCAAGCGGCTCGAGGCTCCCGACTGCCGTGACGGCTGCCTCCTCGACGGCTTTCCGCGGACGCTGCCCCAGGCGGCGACGCTCGACGAATTACTCGAGCGGCGGGCCATGAGCGTGGACGGCGTCATCGAGTTGGCCGTCCCTCGAGACGAGCTCATCCGGCGCATGCTCGCGCGGAAGCGGGCCGACGACAATCCCGAGATCTTCTCGAAGCGGATCGCGAGCTTCGAACTGCAGACGGCGCCGCTGCTCGATTACTACGCCCGCCAGGGAAAGCTCGCGAGCATCGACGGCCTGGGAACGGCCGAGGAGATTTTCGAGCGCGTGCGGGCGGCGCTCGACGAGTTTGGCCGCGCGGCCGGCCGCCGCAGGTTGTAGAGCGGGGTTCCCGGGGGCGGTATACTCGCCTGCGGTGTCGAGCTTTTCCTCCATCGAGTTTTTCCTTCCGGGATTGGGTGCTTTTGTCGTGGTGAATCTTCGTTCCGCTCGCGAGATCGCGGCCATGCGCCGGGCCGGGCTGGTGGTGTGGGGCGCCCATCAACTCGCTTCATCGCTCGTGCGGCCCGGCATCACCACCGGCGAGATCGATCGTGCGGTTGAAAAATATTTCGCGGAGCACGGGGCCGTGCCGCTCTTCAAGGGCGTGCCGGGGAAGGTTCCCTTTCCTGCGGTCTGCTGCATGTCGGTGAACGACGAAGTCGTGCACGGCATCCCGGGCAATCGGGTGCTCGTCGCCGGCGACATTGTGAGCATCGACACGGGCTGCAGCGTCGACGGCTGGTGCGGCGACTCGGCCGTCACCTATCCCGTCGGGACGATCGATCCGGACGTGCAACGATTGCTCGACTGCACGTCCGGCGTGCTGGCGCTCGCCATCCAGCTGATGGCCGTGCGGAGCCGCTGGAGCGACGTCGCCACGGAGATGGCCAAGTATGTCCGCGACCACGGCTTCTCGGTGGTCGAAAACTTCGTCGGGCACGGCATTGGCCGCAAGATGCACGAAGACCCGCAGGTGCCCAACTTCTGCACGCCCGCCTTCCGCCGCAACCACGATTTCGACCTCGAGCCCGGGCTCGTGATTGCCGTCGAGCCGATGGTGAACATGGGGTCGAAGAAGGTCCGCGTGCTGCCGGATCACTGGACGCAATCGACGGTGGACGGCCGTGCCAGCGCCCACTTCGAACACACCGTCGCGATCACCGAAAACGGCCCCGTGGTGCTGACGGCAGCCCCCGCCGCCGGCGAGTCGATCGGCCGCGTCGCCTAGGCACCGCCGGCTCGAGCATCGAGCCGGCTCCAGGGAGCCGAGCTGACGGCGGAATGCGAAAAAATCGCGGCCGCACGCCACCCCCTTGTGAACGCCCTTTTTCGCTGCCTATACTCCGTGACTTTCCGCCAGTTCTCCCGTTTTCCGTTTGAAGGCGTGGTCGGCCGCCGCCACGAGCTCCAGTATGAAGGTTCGCGCCAGCGTCCGTCGCATGTGTGAAAAGTGCAAAATTGTCCGGCGCCGCGGCGTCGTATTCGTCGTGTGCGCCGATCCCCGCCACAAGCAGCGGCAGGGGTGACGTCCGATGGTGCCGGCGGTGGTTGTCGCTGCTGCTCCCCGTCGTTGAACGCCTGCACGATGCCCGTCGGTTTGTCGCTTCAGTCCATCCACCTCACCACCTGACTCCCGTTCCTTTCCCGGATTCCCGCCATGCCCCGTCTCCTCGGTGTCGATATCCCCTCTGAAAAGAAGACGATCTACTCCCTGCAGTATCTGTATGGAGTCGGTCCGCGCGTGGCGCGAGAGCTGTGCCACAAGGCCGGCGTCGATCCCGAAGGCATCGCCCGCAATCTCCACGAGGATGAGCTCGCCCGCTTGGCGTCCCTCATGGACAAGGACTACGTCGTCGAGGGGCAGCTTCGCCGCCAGGTGTCGCAGAATGTTTCGCGACTCAAGGATATCGGCAGCTATCGCGGCCTTCGGCATCGCCGCGGTCTTCCGGTGCGCGGCCAGCGCACCCGCACGAATGCCCGCACCCGCAAGGGCCCGAAGAAGACCGTCGCCGGCAAGAAGGGCGTCAAGGATCTCAAGTAACGGCTTCGGTCACCCGCAGACCACGAGCCCACCGACTCAATCACGATCGTTAGAACACCAAAGAGCGAGTTCATGTCAAAGGTTGCAAAGACAAAGAAGAAGAGCGTGACGGCCGGCATCGCCTACATCACGGCGAGCTTCAACAACACCACGGTCACGATCACCGACACCCGGGGCGACACGCTCTGTTGGGCGAGCGGTGGAACGTGCGGCTTCAAGGGGAGCCGCAAGGGCACTCCCTTCGCCGGTCAGTGTGCGGCTCAGCAGGCCGCTGAAAAGGCTGCCAAGTATGGCGTCAAGGAGCTCGAGGTGAAGGTGCGCGGGCCCGGGAGCGGCCGCGAGAGCGCCATCACCGCGCTGCAGGCCGCGGGCATGAACGTCAAGAGCATCGAAGACATCACGCCGCTGCCGCACAACGGCTGCCGCCCGCCGAAGAAGCGTCGCGTCTAGTCCTCTCCATCAACCAACCATCAGTTTTCACCGCCGAGACCACGAACGAACATGGGACGCATTACCGGACCTGTCTGCCGCCTCTGCCGCCGCGACGGACTCAAGTTGTTTCTGAAGGGCAGTCGCTGCGATACGCCGAAGTGCGCGTTTGAGCGCCGGGCCACGCCGCCGGGTGTGGTGCAGAAGCGCCGCAGCAAGCCGACCGACTACGGGCTGCGGCTCCGCGAGAAGCAGAAGCTGAAGCACTACTACGGCGTGCTCGAGCGGCAGTTTCGCACCTACTTCGCGCGGGCGGAGCGGGGCACGGGCAACACGGGCGAGACGCTCATGTCGCTGCTCGAGCGCCGCCTCGACAACGTGGTGCATCGCATGGGCTTCGCGTCTTCGCGTGCCGCTGCCCGCCAGGCGGTGATGCACGGCCACATCACGGTCAATGGTCGTCGGCTCGACGTTCCGAGTTATCTCGTCAAGGCCGGCGACCTGATCCGCGTCAAGAATCGTGCGAAGAGCCTGCAGCTCGTTCACGCAGCGCTCGCCGACTCGCGTCGCGAGGTGCCCGACTTCCTGTCGCGGATGGAAGGCCCGATCCCCGAGGGGCGGGTCGACAGGCTGCCCGGCGCGGAGGATGTCTCGATTCCCGTGCAGGCGAACCTGATCATCGAGTTGTGCTCGAAGTAACCGCGCGTTGACGCCGCGGCATTTCCGAAACAATCTGGCTTCCACGTACACCGGCAGAAAACAAGGAGTTCCACATGCACATCCGTTGGCGCGGTCTCGAGTTGCCCGGTTCGGTCACGGCCGATCCGAAGACGCTCACCGGCACGTACGGCAAGTTCACGGCCGAGCCCTTCGAGCGCGGCTTCGGCACCACGGTGGGCAACAGCCTGCGGCGTGTGCTCCTCTCCAGCCTCGAGGGCAGCGCCGTGACCCAGATCAAGGTCGGTGGCGCGCTGCACGAATTCACCACGATCAAGGGCGTGCTCGAAGACATCACCGACATCGTGCTCGCGGTGAAGAGCCTCGTCGTGAAGAACCACAGCGATTCGACGCGGGTCATCCGGGTCGAGAAGAGCACCCGGGGCCCGATCACGGCCGCCGACATCCAGACCGACGAGGCCGTCGAGGTCGTGAACAAGGACCTCCTCCTCGCCACGCTCACCGATGACGTGCCGTTCGAGCTGGAGATGGTGGTCGAAAACGGCCGCGGCTACGTGCCCGCCAGCGAGCACAGCCCGGAAGCCCAAGAGATCGGCATCATCCCGGTCGACGCCGTCTTCAGCCCGGTGACCCGTGTGCGTTACGAGGTCGAGGAGACCCGCGTCGGTCAGAAGACCAACTACGACAAGCTGACCATGGAGATCTGGACCGACGGTACGGTGACGCCCGAGATGGCGCTCGTCGAGGCGGCCAAGATCCTGCGGAAGCACCTCAATCCGTTCGTCTCCTATGGCAAGCCTGGTGCGGCCGTCAGCGCTCCGGCCTTCGGCAACGTCTTCTCGGTGGAGGCGCCGCTGGAGAGCCGGCTCGGCATGCTGGTCTCCGATCTGAAGCTTTCGCTGCGGGCTGCCAACTGCCTGGAAGCCGAGGGCATCGCCACGATTCGCGAGCTCGTTGCGCGGTCGCGCGAGGAGCTGCTCGAGGTGCGGAACTTCGGCGAGACGACGCTCCAGGAGATCGAGGAGAAGCTCGCGGAGATCGGTCTCCGGATCGGCATGCAGGTGCCGTCGGCCGCCGACGCCTGAACGAAGCCACTCGCCACTCATCACTCACCACCCGTATCGCAGACCCCTTCGCAAGGAATTGACCCATGCGCCATCGTCGCAAAGGCCGTGTGCTCGGACGCAGCCCCTCTCATCAGCGGGCGCTCCTCCGCAATCTCGCCTCCGCTCTCATGCTCACCGAGCGGGAGGTGGAGGTGGACGAGGTCGGCAAGCCGCAGGTGGCCGGTCGGATCATCACCACTGTCGCGAAGGCCAAGGAAGTGCGGCCGCTCGTCGAGCGTTGCATCACGATCGCCAAGCGCGGACTGGCTGCCGCCGACAAGGCGAAGCAATTTGCCGTCTCCGCCGAGCGGGATTCCGCCGAGTGGAAGAAGTGGCGTGCCAGCGAGCAGTGGCAGAAGTGGGCCGCCGCCTCGGCGCCGGCCGTCACCGCCCGACGCCGTGTGATCACGCTCCTTGGCGACAAGCAGGCGGCGCGGGTGGTGTTTGAGAAGATCGCGCCCCGCTTTGTTGACCGCCCCGGTGGTTACACCCGCATTCTCAAGCTCTCCACCCCGCGGCTCGGCGATGCCGGTCCCCGCGCGGTGCTCGAATTCGTGGGCAGCGAAGGGCGTTCCGGGCAGGCCCCGGCCCCGCAGGTGCAGGCCTCCCGGCCGCCGCGGAGGTCGCCCGCCGGCGCTTGATAAGTAACGATCTACGCCGCGATCGCTCCAGTTTTGGATGGGCGGACGCCGTCCGTTAGAATAAAGATGTCCCTTCCGCCGCGGTGGGCAAGCCGCGTCGGGATTGCCAGCGAGGGATCATCATGCCGGTGTCTCGCTCCTGGGCTGTCGCCTGTCTCTCGGCCATCGGGCTTATGGCAGGGGCTGCGTTCGCGGCCGCGGCCGACGAATCGTTCGGCATCCCGCAAGTCAGGTTCATCAACGAGCAGGTGGCGATCGGATGGGCCGATGCCGAACTCGAGCCTTCTGACGATGCGACCGACGGGGAATGGTGCCGGCGGGTCTTTCTCGACACGATCGGCCGCATCCCGACCATCGACGAGCTGAAGCGTTTTCTCACCGAGTCTTCGCCGGCCAAGAAGGCGGACCTCGCGGCGCGGCTTCTCGGCGACGAATACGCCGACGAGTATGCCCGGAACTGGACCGATGTCTGGACCACGATCCTCATCGGCCGCGACACCGAGAATCGATTCGTCAACCGGTCGGGCATGCGGCAGTGGCTGCGACGGGCCTTTCAGAAAAACAAGCCGTATGACCGCTTCGTGGAGGAGCTCGTCGCGGCGGAGGGCTCGAATACCAATAAGGAGAGCATCGCGAACTTCAATGGCGCCACCAACTTCCTGACCGGGAAGCTGGAGGAGGGCGGGGTGCAGGCGGCCGCGAAGACCGCCCAGATTTTCCTCGGTCTGCATGTGCAGTGCACGCAGTGCCACGATCATCCGTTCAACGACGGCAAGCAGAACCAGTTTTGGGAGTTCAACGCGTTTTTCCGGCAGGCCCGGGGGCTGCGGCGGTTCGAGCAGACCATGGAGATCCAGTCGATCGAACTGGTCGACGAGGACTTCCGCGGGGAGGGGGGCGATCCACAGGCGGCCGAGATCTACTACGAGCTTCGCAACGGCCTGAAGCAGGTCGCGTTTCCGGTGTTCATCGACGGCACGGCGATCTCCAAGAGCGGCTACCTCCCGGCCAAGATGGACGACGGCACGCCCTATGGCGCCCATCGCCGCCGCGAGCTCGCCCAACTCATCAAGGCGAGTCCGCTCATGTCGAAGGTGATCGTCAACCGAATCTGGGCCCACTTTCTGGGCTATGGCTTCACCAAGCCGATCGACGACCTTGGCGAGCACAACGCGCCGTCCCACCCGGAGCTGCTCGACGGCCTGGCCGCGAAATTCCGCGAGCAGAGCTACGACCTCAAGGAGTTGATCCGGTGGATCGTGCTCTCGAAGCCCTACTCGCTCTCGAGCCGAGCCGGCACCGACAATGCGCGAGACGACCCCGCCCTCGGGGAGCCGCCGCGGTTTTCGCGGTTTTATCTGCGGCAGATGCGGGCCGAGGAACTGTATGAGTCGCTCCTGACCGCGACGGCTGCGGACGAGAGCCGGGCCATCGGCGAACGGGCGGCCAGGAAGAAGGACGAGTGGCTCGGCCAATTCGTCATCGCCTTCGGCACCGACGAGGGAGACGACACCACGACGTTCAACGGCTCGATCACGCAGGTGCTGACGATGTTCAACAGCGAGTTGATGAAGGTCGCCACGGGCGTCGGCAAGGGCGGCTTCCTCGACCGGGTGGCCTCTGGCAACGCCAAGAATGCCGCCAAGATTGAAACGCTCTACCTGGCCGCCCTGGCGCGAAAGCCCTCCAAGCAGGAGGTCGCGATGGCCAATCAATTGATGAAGGATCGCCGGGGAGATGCCGTCGGAGCCCTGCAAGACATCTGGTGGGCCGTCTTGAACTCGAACGAATTCATCATCAATCACTAGGCTACGGGAGGATTCCATGTCGCAACTGTTTCGCACCCCTGCCGACATGACCCGGCGGCACTTCATGAGCCATCTGGCCGGCGCCGCGGCGCTGGCGGCGCCCGCGACGGCATTCACGAACTCGATCCTCGCCAACGCCGCCGACCTGAAGAAGCGGCACAAGTCGGCGATCCTGCTCTGGATGGGGGGCGGGCCCAGCACCATGGATATCTGGGACCTGAAGCCCGGCGCGGCGACCGGCGGCCCCTTCAAGCAGATTTCGACCAGCGCCGACGGCATCGCCATCTGCGAACACATGCCGCTGATGGCCAAGCAGATGCACCAGATGTCGATCGTGCGGTCGATGAGCACTCGCGAGGCCGACCACATGCGCGGCCGCTACTACATGCATACGGGCTATGTCCCGAATCCGAATGTCGAGCACCCAAGCTACGGCTCCGTGATCGCCCATGAACTCGCCGAACTGGTGCCCGAACTGGAGATTCCGCCATTCGTGTCGGTGGGCGGGGGCAGCGTCGGGCCGGGCTTCCTCGGCATGTCCTGGGCCCCCTTCGTCGTCGATTCCAACGGCAACGTGCGCAACCTCGACATGGGCATCGACCCGACGCGGGTGACCCAGCGGCTCGAGATGCTCGCCACGATCGAGAAGAAGTTCATCGGTGAGAAGCGGGGCGGCTCCGCAGAGGACCACCAGAAGGTGGTCGAAAAGACGGTCCGCCTGATGACGAGCCAGCAGATGAAGGCCTTCAAGGTGATGGAGGAGCCGAAGGAGGTGCAGGAAAAGTACGGCACCACCGGCTTCGGCCGCGGCTGCCTGCTCGCGCGGCGGCTCGTGGAGGCGGGCGTGCCTTTCGTCGAGGTCGATCTCGGCGGCTGGGACATGCACCAGGGCATCTTCCCGACGCTCGCCGACCGGAAGTTGCCGGAACTCGACAAGGCGATGAGCGGCCTCGTGAGCGACCTCGCCGACCGGGGGCTGCTCGACGACACGGCGATCATCTGGATGGGTGAATTCAGCCGCACGCCGAACATCAACGGCGACGCCGGCCGCGACCATTGGGCGCGGAGCTGGAGCGTGGTCGTGGGGGGCGCCGGCTTCAAGCGCGGCGTCGTGGTGGGCGAGACGAGCTCCGACGGCCGCGAGGTCGTCACCGAGCCCTATTCCTCGCAGGACGTGATGGCGAGCGTGCTGAAGTCGCTCGGCATCTCACTCGAGACGACGTTCACCGCCAAGAACGGGCGGCCGATGAGGATCGCCAACTCCGGCAAGGTCATCAAGGAACTCTTCGCCTGAGCGGATCGATCACGGCCGATCGCGGCGCGGGCGGGATCACGCGGCTCTCCGGCACGGTTCGTCCGGTGGCGTGGCTCGTGCTGCCCGTGCTCGTGGAACAATTGCTCGCCCTCTCCGTCGGGTTCACCGACAAATGGCTGGCGGGCAATCTGCTCGCCGGCGCCGAATACCTGGCCGCCGTCGGCCTGGTGGCCTACTGCCTGGCGTTTCTGCCGGCGCTCTTCGCCATTCCGGCGGTCGCGGCCACCGCGCTCGTGGCCCGCAGCATCGGTGCGGCCGATCTCCCGGCCGCGCGGCGGGCGGCGGCCCAATCGCTGCTCATCGGCGGCGGGCTGACGGCCGTCCTGATGGCCCTGGCGTTCGTCGCCGGCGGCACGTTCCTCGCGGCGCTCGGGCTGCCGGCGGAAAGTTCGCGGCACGCGGGACGGTATCTCGCCATCGTGATGCCGGCCCTGCCCGCGATCATGGTCATTCACGTCGGCGTGGCAATCCTCCGCGGCGCCGGCGACATGGTGGCCGGGCTCGTGTCGATGTCGGTCGTGAACCTCGTCAATGCGGCGTCGAGTTATGCGCTCGCCACCGGCTGGGGCGGCCTGCCGGCCCTTGGCTGGGAAGGGCTCGCCTGGGGGACGCTCCTCGGCTACTGCCTGGGAGCGGCGTGTGTCGCGGCGTTTCTGGCCCGGCGATCGCGGCGACTCTCGCCCGGGGCGGCGGACTGGCTGCCCGACGCGGCCTGGCTGCGGCGGATCCTGCAGGTGGGAGTTCCCGCCGGGATCGATGCCGCGGCCAACGCGGTCTGCCATCTCGGTTTTCTCTCGATCGTCAACCGGCTGGGCAACGTCGATGCCGCGGCGCATTCGGTGGCCATCACGATCGAGTCGCTCGCCTATCTGCCGGGAAGCGCCTTCCAGGTGGCGGCCGCCACGCTCGCGGGGCAGTTTCTCGGCGCCCGCGACGAGCGGCGGGCCCGAAAAAGTGTCTGGCTCGCCGCCCTCGCCTGCCTCGCCTTCATGTCGGCGGCCGGGGCGGTCTTCCTCTGGCTCTCCGGGCCGCTCGCCGGCTGGTTCGTGGGCGGCGCCGAACGCCAGCCGGAGGTGGCCGACCTCACGGCCCGGCTCGTCCGGATCGTCGCCTTCGCGCAGCCGCCCCTGGCCCTCTTGATGGTGCTCTCGGGCGGGCTGCGCGGGGCCGGAGCCACACGGGTGCCGCTTCTGGTCAATTTTCTGGGCCTTTTGCTCGTGCGGCTGCCGCTCGCGGTGGGACTCGCCTGGCCGGCCGTCTCCCTTCCCGCCGGGCTGGGCACGCTGCCGGGCATGGGGCTCGGCGCCGTCGGGGCGTGGTATGCCATGGCGGCCGATCTGAGCGTGCGCGGCGTCGCGATGCTCATCTTTTTCTCAACTCCCCAATGGTCGCGCGAGCGGGTGTGATTCGCCTTGCCCGGCATGGCCTTGACGCCGGTTCACGCTACACTCAAAAACATCCGCCCCGCTGCGGCGGAGCGGTTTCCCGGCCGGCCGGACCTTCACGAGGACGATGGATGGCAGTCGATCTCGACGTCGATCATTGGAGCCCGGCGGATGCCGCCGAACTCTACGAGGTGGCCCGCTGGGGCAACGGGTATTTCTCGGTCGGCCCCAACGGCAACCTGCTCGTCCATCCGGACAAGAGCCCGACGAAGAGCATCGACCTCAAGTCGCTCGTCGATCGGCTGCAGGTGCGCGGCATCGACCTGCCGATCCTGCTGCGGTTCGGCGAGATCCTGCAGCACAGGCTCGGCGAGATCCACGGCGTCTTCGCGACGGCGATGAAGGAAAACGGCTACCGCGGCGACTACTGCTGCGTCTATCCCGTGAAGGTCAACCAGCAGCGGCAGGTGGTCGAGGAGGTGCTGCAGTTCGGCAAGCCCTACCGCTTCGGCCTCGAGGCCGGCAGCAAGCCCGAACTCCTTGCCGTGATCGCGCTGGCCGACAACGACACGCCGATCATCTGCAACGGCTTCAAGGACGCCGAGTTCATCGAGACGGCGATGCTCGCCCAGAAGGTCGGCCGGCACGTGATCCCGGTGGTCGAGCGGTTTTCCGAGCTGCACATGATCCTCGAATATGCCGAGAAGCTTGGCGTGCGGCCGCGGATCGGCATGCGGGTGAAGCTCGCCACCCGCGGCAGCGGCCGCTGGCAGGCGTCGGGTGGCTTCCGCAGCAAGTTCGGCCTCACGGCCAGCGAACTGATCAAGGGGCTCGACCTGCTGGCGTCGAAGGGGATGGAAGACTGTCTGCAGCTGCTCCACTTCCACCAGGGCAGCCAGATCACCAACATCCGCCACATCAAGGCGGCGCTCAACGAAGCCTCGCGGATGTATACGGAGCTCGTGAAGCGGGGGGCGGGCCTGCGGTATCTCGACGTCGGCGGCGGCCTCGGAGTCGATTACGACGGCTCGCAGACCAACTTCGAATCGAGCGTCAACTACAGCCTGCAGGAATATGCCAACGACGTCGTCTACCACGTGCAGAATGCCTGCGACGAGGCCGGCGTGCCGCATCCCACGATCATCTCCGAGAGCGGCCGGGCGGTGGTGGCCTACCACAGCATGCTGATCTTCGGCGTGCTGGGCGTGTCGGAGCAGGGGGGCAACGGCGAATTGCGGGAGCCCGCGCCGGAGGCCGAGCAGCCGCTGCACGACCTGTATGAGTCGTACCAAAACATCAACGTGCGCAACCTGCTCGAGAGCTACCACGACGCCCAGCAGTCGCTCGACACTGCCATGAGCCTGTTTGCCAGCGGCTACCTGCCGCTCGACCAGCGGTCGGCCGTGGAGAATCTCTACTGGTCGATCTGCCGCAAGATCTACAAATTCGCCAAGCAGATGGACTACATGCCCGAGGAGCTCGAGGGGCTCGAAGCGTCGCTCTCCGACACCTACTTCTGCAACTTCTCGCTCTTCCAGTCGATCCCCGACAGCTGGGCGATCAAGCAGCTCTTTCCCGTGATGCCGATCCACCGGCTCAACGAGCGGCCGACGCGGGCCGCGGTGCTCGGCGATGTCACCTGCGATTCTGACGGCAAGATCGACCAGTTCATCGACCGCCGCGACGTGAAGCGCACGCTGCCGCTCCACTGCTGGCAGCACGAGCCCTACTACCTCGGCGCCTTCCTGATCGGCGCCTACCAGGAGATCCTCGGCGACCTCCACAACCTCTTCGGCGACACGAATGCCGTGCACGTGAGCACCGACGCCAAGGGGGAGGTGGTGCTCGATGCGGTCATCAAGGGCGACACCGTCCGCGAGGTGCTCGACTACGTCGAGTTCGACCCGAACCAGCTCGTGCAGAAGCTCCGCGAATCGATCGAGCAGGCCGTCCGCGAGGGCCGGATCTGCGACCAACAGGCCGGCCAGTTCCTCCGCTTCTACGAGGAGGGCCTCGGTGGCTACACGTATTTGGAGGAACCTTCGCAACGGTGAGGCCGTGCCGCATGTGGGACGGGCTTCAGCCTGTCATGCCCTTCCTCAAACGCGCCGGCTTCGGGCTCCCCGTATCCCGTCGCCGGACGTTCGCTGCGGGCATCCTGCCCTTCGCTCACTCGGATGCCGCCTACGCTTCGCCATCCTGGCTGCGCTTGGCGGCATACGCCGGCTCCGGGATACGGGGACCCCGAAGCCTCCTCAACTGGAGAGGGTGAGGCGCGGGCACGGTAGAGTCTATGAACGAAAGGGCGGCAGACGCCTTCGCGTGACCTCATGCACCTGATCCGAATCGGCGCCGCGGCGCTCAATCAGACGCCGCTCGACTGGGATGGCAACCGCGACCGGATCGTGGCCGCGATCGCCGCGGCGCGGGCGGAGGGCGTGTCGATCCTCTGCCTGCCGGAGCTCTGCATCACCGGCTATGGCTGCGAAGACGCCTTTCTCGCGCCGGGCGTCCAGAAGCTGGCCTGGCAGATGCTCGAGGAGATCGAGCCGCACACGCACGGGATGATCGCGGCGGTCGGGCTGCCGGTGCGGTTCGAGAGCGGCCTCTACGACGCCGCGGCGCTGCTCGTCGACGGCCGCATCGCGGGCGTCGTCTGCAAGCAGCACCTCGCCGGCGAGGGGATCCACTACGAGCCGCGCTGGTTTCGCGCCTGGCCGCGCGGCCGCCGCGCGACGCTCGCCCTCGGCGGCCGCAGCATTCCGATCGGCGACCTGCGGTTCGATTGCGGCGGCGTGCGGATCGGTTTCGAAATCTGCGAAGACGCCTGGGTGGCCGATCGCCCCGGCGCGGCCCTCGCCGCCCGGGGTATCGATATCCTGCTCAATCCGTCGGCGAGCCACTTTGCGTTTGCGAAGGACGAGGTGCGGCGGCGGTTCGTGCTCGAGGGCTCGCGGGCCTTCGGGGCGACCTACGTCTATGCCAACCTGCTCGGCAACGAGGCGGGGCGGGCGATCTACGATGGCGGCACGCTGATCGCCTCCGCGGGGGCGATGGTGGCCGAGGGGAGGCGATTCGCTTTTGGCGACGCCGTCTACACGTCGGTGATCGTCGATCTCGACGCGACCCGGCTGGCGCAGGGGCGGCTCGCGCTCGAGCCGGCGGCGCAGGCGGATGACGAGTGCGTGGCCGTCGGCTTCGCCCCGCCGTCGATCGCGTTTGGCGGCGCGAAGCCGGCCGCGGGCGGCCGCGACGCTTGGGAGCGCGGATCGCACGTGAAGGAGGAGGAGTTTGCGCGGGCCGTGGCGCTCGGGCTCTTCGACTACCAGCGGAAGAGCCGCTCGCGCGGGTTCGTCGTCTCGGCCAGCGGCGGTGCCGATTCGTCGGCCGTGGCCTGCCTTGTGGCGATCGCGGTGCGGCTCGCCGCCCGCGAGATGCCCGTCGCCGACGTGGCGCGGCGGCTCGGCCTGCCGGCGGATGGCCTGCGCGAGGGGGACGATCGCGGTCTCGTTGGCCGCGTGCTGGCGTGCGTATATCAATCGACGGCCAACTCCGGCCCCGTGACGCGTGCCGCGGCCCGCGGGCTTGCCGAAGCCCTCGGCGCCGAGTTTCACGAGTTCGACGTCGATTCGATCGTCCGCCGCTACACCGAGATCGTGTCGGCGGCGGTGGGGCGGCCGCTCGATTGGGATCGCGACGACGTGGCGCTGCAAAACATCCAGGCCCGCGTCCGCGCCCCCGGCGTGTGGATGCTCGCCAACATCAAGGGAGCCCTGCTCGTCTCGACGAGCAACCGCTCCGAGGCGGCGGTGGGCTATGCGACGATGGACGGCGACACCTCCGGCGGCATCGCGCCGATCGCCGGCATCGACAAGGCCTACCTCCGCCGCTGGCTCGTCTGGCTCGAGCGGACGGGGCCCGAGGGGCTGGGGCCGATTCCCGCGCTCTCCGCCGTGAACGTGCAGGCGCCGACGGCCGAACTGCGGCCCGGCGCCGCCGGCCAGACCGACGAGGGCGACCTCATGCCCTACGACGTGCTCGACCGCATCGAACGATTCGCGATCCGCGACAAGCAGACGCCGCTCGAGGCCTGGCAGCGGCTCACGGTCGACTTTCCGCAGCATGCGCCCCGCCAGCTCGCCCTCTGGACGGAGCGGTTCTTCACGCTGTGGAGCCGCAACCAATGGAAGCGGGAACGCTACGCGCCGTCGTTTCATCTCGACGACGAGAATCTCGATCCGAAGACCTGGTGCCGGTTTCCGATCCTCTCCGGCGGCTTCGCCCGCGAACTCGCCGCCCTCCGCGCCGCCGGTTTGCCGCGGTAAATCGGCCTCGCCCGGGTGGCCCCGGAGTGCTACAGTCCCGCCCCACCCTCCCGGAGCCCCCAAGAGTACCAGCCGTGCCATCCCTCAGCCGCTGCCAGAGCACCGTGATCGCTCTCTGTGTCGCCGTCGCCATGGCCGCGATGGCGGAGCCTGTCTTCGCGCAGCAGCAGGTGCCAAATCAGCAGCCAGTTCAGCAGGTGGCGCCGCCACAGCCGCAGCCGCTCACCCCGGAGCAGCAGGCCGCGCTCGACCGGTTGCTCGTCGCCTGGGAGGCCCGGAATGCGGCCGTCACCACTTGGTCGTGCAGTTTCTACAAGTGGGAATACAACGCCTGGAGCCCGGCCGATGCGGGGGGTGAACGGCTGGCATTCTCCGAGAGCTCCGGCGAGATCAAATACGCCGCCCCCGACAAAGGCATGTTTCGCGTCAAGGAATCGAAGCAGTGGAACGGCGAGACCAGGCGCTACGAGCCGCGGGTGGGCGAAGCCGGCGAGCACTGGGTGTGCAACGGCGCGAGCATCTACGAATTCCGCCATGCCGAACGGCAGCTCCGCGAGACCCGGCTCCCCCCCGAGATGCGCGGCAAGGCGATCA
The DNA here is from genome assembly GCA_044342075.1 of Pirellulales bacterium. Lineage (GTDB taxonomy): Bacteria > Planctomycetota > Planctomycetia > Pirellulales > UBA1268 > RGVT01. The sequence goes on along the minus strand of JBIIQM010000013.1, from coordinate 11,274 downwards.
GCGACGGCCCGCTCCCCTTCGTCTTCGGCGCGAAGGCCGACACGCTCAAGAAGCGCTACTCGATGCGGATCGTCACGCCGCCGGGGGTGACCGACCAGATCTGGCTCGAGTCCGCTCCCCGCATGCAGGCCGACGCGGCCAATTTCTCGAAGGTCGAGCTCATCCTGCAGGCCAGGGACCTCATGCCCTTCGCGATGCAGATCTACAAGCCGGGCGGCCAGGATCGTGACGTCTACCAGTTCGACCCGCGCACGAGCCTCATCGACAAGGGGCTCGACATGATCCGCGATTTCTCGAAGCCGGTGACGCCGCTCGGCTACACGTTCATCCTCGAGGATGGGCAGGGGGGGCAGGCCCAGCCGCAGCCCCGGCAGCCAGCAGCCCCGGCCGCACTGCCGCGTGCCGGCTGAAAGCGGCACGCGGATGCCGCGCCCGCTATACTCGGCTGCTTTCCAGGCTCGAGACCGAGGAACGCATGCCGCTCGCCGACCCGAACCATCCCCTCGCCCAACTGCTCGATCGCGACAGCCGGTACAAGCTCGACGCCTACCTCTTCGTGCTCGAGGCCCTGCAGTTCGCGCAGGACACGCTCGGCATGGGGGAGGAGCCGCCGATGGAGGATCTGGAGGCGACGGCGGCCGTCGATCCGGCCCCGAAGCCGCGGGCACGCCCGGGCCGACCGCGGCGGCGACAGGCTGAGCGGCATCTCACCGGCCAGCAGCTCTGCGAGGCGGCCCGGCAGTATGCCCTCCAGCAATACGGCTACCTGGCACGCACGGTGCTCGGCACCTGGGGCGTCCGCAGCACCGCCGACCTCGGCGAGATCGTCTTCAACATGATCGAGAGCGGGCAGATGCGGAAGACCCGCAAGGACAAGCGGGAAGACTTCCACGGCGTCTACGACTTCGACGACGCGTTCACCCGCGACCTCTCGTTCGTCGTGCCCGACAACACCTGACGCATGACCGCCCGCGTTGAACGGATCTTCTTCGTCGCGGTGCTCGTGCTCGAGGCGGCCTGGCTCGGGTTTCTCGTTTGGCTGGCAGCCTGAAGGCTACCCTACTAACGCAATCGCCGGGTCGAACGGGCGTGCGTTAGACTTTCGAGCATGAACACGCTGCTCGACACGCTGCCGTTGTGGCTCGCCCTCGCGCCGCTCGGGGTCTATCTGGCCGGGCTAGGCGTCGTGCATCTGCGTCGCCGGCCGCTCGTGATGTCGGGGGTGTGGGATGGCATCCTGCTGGGCGGCAGCCTTGCGGGGCTCGCGGCGGTCGGGCCGCTCGCGCTCGTGCGGCCCGCGGCGGGCACGCCGCTGTGGGGCTGGCTGATCGTGCTGTTGCTCTTCGGCCTGCTCGTGGCGCTCTGCGTGCTCGTCTCGCGGCCGCGGCTCGTCGTCTACAACATCACCGTCGAGCAACTGCGGCCGCTCGTGGCCGAGATCGTCGCGGCGCTCGACCCGGCGGCCCGTTGGGCCGGCGAGGCCGTGGCTCTGCCCGGCCGCGGACTGCAGGTGCATATCGACGGCAACAACGCGATGCGCACGGTGAGCCTCGTGGCCGCGGGGGAGCGACCCTCGCTCGAAGCCTGGGGGGAGTTTGGCCGTCGCCTGCGGCAGGGCGTCGCGCGGCTGCGGGTGCGGCCCAGCCCCTGGGGTGGCGTCTTCGCCACGGTAGGCGGCATCCTGATCCTCGTCGCCGTGGCCGCCTGGGCCGCCGCCGCCATTCGTTCCGCAACTTTCGAGGAGGCCAGCGATGCCGGTGCACGTCGATTTGTCGGCGCATGAGATCGTCGTTCCGGTCGTGATCCGCAACGCCCCGCCCGCGCGGCTCTACGAAGACGCCGTCACCCGCGAGGCCGCGGGGATCGTGTCGAGCGGGGCGATCGCGATCCGCTCGGGGGCGAAGACGGGCCGCAGCCCCAAAGACAAGCACGTCGTCCACCATCCCGACAGCGAGCGCGAGATCTGGTGGGGCTCGGTCAATCACCCGATCGACGAGCACACGTTTCTGCTCAACCGCCAACGGGCGATCGACTATCTCAACACCCGCGATCGCATCTACGTGTGCGACGGCTACGCGGGCTGGGATCCGAGCTGCCGGATCAAGGTGCGGGTGCTCTGCGCCCGCGCCTATCACGCGCTCTACATGCAAAACATGCTGATGCGGCCGACGCTCGACGAGCTCGAGCGCTTCGGGGCTCCTGATTACGTGATCTACAACGCCGGGCAGTTTCCGGCGAATCCGCTCACGTCGCACATGACCAGCCGCACGAGCATCGACCTCTCGTTCGAGCGGCGCGAACAGGTGATCCTCGGCACCGAATACGCCGGCGAGATGAAGAAGGGCGTATTCACCATCATGCACTGGCTCCTGCCGGCCCGCGGCGTGCTCTCGATGCACTGCTCGGCCAACGAGGGGCCGGCCGGGGACGTCGCACTCTTCTTCGGGCTCTCCGGCACCGGCAAGACGACGCTCTCCGCCGACCCGGCCCGCCGGCTGATCGGCGACGACGAGCACGGCTGGAGCGACCACGGCGTCTTCAACATCGAGGGGGGCTGCTACGCGAAGTGCATCCACCTCTCGGCCGAGAAGGAGCCGGAGATCTACAAGGCGATCCGCTTCGGCACGGTGCTCGAAAACGTCGTCTACGACGAGGCCACGCGGGCGGTGGATTTTCAGTCGAGCGCGATCACGGAAAACACCCGTGCCGCCTACCCGATCGAATACATCGACAACGCGAAGGTGCCCTGCACCGGCGGCCATCCGCGCAATGTGATCTTCCTCACCTGCGATGCCTCGGGCGTGTTGCCCCCGGTGAGCCGCCTCTCACGGGAGCAGGCGATGTATCACTTTCTCTCGGGCTACACCGCCCGCGTCGCCGGCACCGAGGTGGGCATCGCCGAGCCGCAGGTGGCCTTCTCCGCCTGCTTCAGCGCCGCCTTCCTCGTGCGCCATCCCACCGTCTACGCGCGGATGCTCGCCGAGCGGCTCGATCGCCATGCGGCGCGGGCGTGGCTCGTGAATACCGGCTGGATCGGCGGCGCCTACGGCCACGGGCGGCGGATCGATCTGGCCGTCACGCGGCGGATCATCGACGCCATCCATTCAGGGAGCCTCGACGCGGCCCCCGTCGAACGCGACGCCATCTTCGGGCTCGACGCTGTGACCCGCGTGCCGGGCGTCGACCAGCGGGTGCTCGTGCCGCAGGCGGCCTGGCCGAACGAGTCTGCCTGGAAGGAGGCGGCCCGCGGACTGGCATCGAAGTTTCGCGAGAATTTTCGCACCTACGCCGACGAGGCCGGCCCTGACATCCTCGCCGCTGGCCCGGTTGGGTAGCGCGCCGGCTCGCGGGCGGCAGAAGTCGAGTCGCGGTGGCCCTCGAAGACTCGGTCCAAATGCTCCTCGAGCTTCCGCCGACCCGCGAGCCTACCCCGTCACTGAGGGTGATACGAAGGCCCTTTCCGATAGACGAGCCGGGGGGGTCGGTGGGAATCGAGGCGAGTTGACGTATCCTCGTCTCCGAAGCCGAGATTTCTACCGCCCCCCCGGCGGTATTTTACCTCGAGGCGCGCAGTATTTTGACGGCTGCCCCGCTGCACTCTACGATCACAAGACTTGATCACCCCAAAGCCTGCATGGAGTCCACGCAGATGACCATCGTGAAGCTGCTTTCTGTTTGTGCCCTGTGTTTGGTGGCTGGTGTTTTCGGCATGCGTGCCGCCCGGGCGGAGCAGGCTTCGCCGCTCTCCGGTGAGGTGAAGAAGATCGACGGTTCGGCGGTCGATCTCTCGAAGTACAAGGGCAAGGTCGTCTTGATCGTGAACGTCGCCAGCCGCTGTGGCTACACGCCGCAGTACGCCGGGCTGCAGAAGCTCTATGACACCTACAAGGACAAGGGGCTCGTCGTGCTCGGCTTTCCGGCCAACGAGTTCGGCGCCCAGGAGCCGGGCAGCGACGCTGAGATCGCCTCCTTCTGCTCGTCGAAGTATGGCGTGACGTTCGACATGTTCTCGAAGATCGTCGTCAAGGGCCCGAACAAGGCGCCGCTCTACAAGACGCTCACCGAGGGCGCGACGCCCGCCGGCGAGGTGTCGTGGAACTTCGAGAAGTTTCTCATCGGCCGCGACGGCAAGATCGTCGGCCGCTACAAGTCGGCCGTGGCGCCCGACGACGGCAAACTCACCGGCGCGATCGAGGCGGAGCTCGGCAAGGCCGGCTGAGACGGCGGTCAGGCCGCGCGGGAATCGCCCGTGAACGTGTGGCGGCTTGTGGTCGCCGATCGCGACGCGGCCTCAGGGCCGTTGATCGTGCGCCGGATGACCCACGTGGGCCGGCCCTGCGCCTCGCGGTAGGTGCGGACGACGTATTCGCCCACGATGGCCACCGCCATCGTCTGGGCGGCGCCGACGAGCGTCGCCACGGCGATGATCGCCGCGAGCGACACGCCCCGATCGGCCTGCGCATTCGGCCAGGCCGCGACGAGCGACGCCAGCACGCCGATCGCGGCGAGCGCGAGAGTGCAGAGCCACGTGAGCCGCACCGGCACGTCCGACGAGATCATCACCGCATCGACGGCCAGCTTCAGAAGCCGCCGGGCGGAATATTTCGTCTCGCCGGCGAGCCGGGCCTGGCGGTCATACCACACCGGCTCGTGGCGGAAGCCGGCCCACGGCACGAGGCTTCTGAGGTAGCGGCGCTTTTCGGGCAGCCGGCAGACGGCATCGACGACGGCGCGATCGAGGAGCTTGAAGTCGCCGGTGTCGACGGGCACCTTGTAGGGCATCAGGCTCGCGAAGAATCGGTGGAAGAGGCTCGCCGTGACGAGCTTGAAAGCGGTCTCTCCCTCTCGGGAACGTCGGCGGCCATAGGCGACATCGACGCCCTCGCGCCAGCGGCTGACCATGTCGGGGATCACTTCGGGCGGATCCTGCAGGTCGGCATCGATGATCACGACCGCGTCGCCGCGGGCGTGCACGAGGCCGGCCGACATCGCCGCCTGCTGGCCGAAGTTGCGGGAGAGCTCGAGCACCTGGGCCCGCGGGTCGCGGGCCGCGATCGCCTCGAGCCGATGGAGTGTGCCGTCGCGGCTGCCGTCGTCGATGTAGACGATCTCGAAGTCCATCCCGGTGGCGGGCAGCGCCGCGACGAGCCGGGTGTGGGTGGACTCGATCACGGCCTCTTCGTTGTGGCAGGGGACGACGATCGAGAGCAGCCCGCGGGCGGCCCGCGGCGCGGCTGGCTCATGGTGGTGGCGGGGCGGATGGCTCATCGCGTGGTCCTCCCGGCGGCGGCGGTGCGAGCCTCGCCTGACTTTTTCGTGCCGACGAGCAGGAAGTCGTGCTTCTGAAAGAGCGGCCGGCCGCGGCCCACGATGCCGCAGCCTTCCGGCAGTCGGGCCGCGATTTCGTCGAAGCGATGCTCGGGAACGATCACCACGGCGTCGTCGCCGGAGGCGAGGAACTCGGCGGCCGCCTCGGCCTGCCCCGGCCGCCACTCGGCGACCAGGCCGTGGGCGTAGAAGACGATGTTCGGCGTGTTCTGCGTGAACGTGCCGAGCCGCGCCTGGCCGCCCGCATGCTCATGCGCCTCGCGCACGAGGTACGGCAGCGCGTTGGCCCGCGCCATCCAGGCTCCGGCGGGACCGACGGCCAGCGCCGTGTAGGCGAGGCCCGTGATCGTAAATGCCCGCAGCGACTCGAGCGGCCCGCGGCGCGCCAGCCAGAGGCAGGCGATCGCGCCCGCGACCGGCACGAGGCCCACGATGGCGGCCGGCTCGGCGCCGGTGAGCCCATAGAACGAGGCGATGATCACGACCGCCGCGGTGGCGATGCCACCGAAGGCCAGCCAGCCGAGGCCGGAAGCCATCCAGCGCGGATGCGGCCAGCGGCCGGCGCTGGCCGCCTCGACGCCGAGCGCCGCCACGAGCAACGCGGCCGCCGGGTAGGCGGGCATGATGTAGTTGGGCAGCTTCGTGGCGGCGGCGGAAAATCCGCCGATCCAGACCGCCATCCAGAAGAGCGCCAGCGCCAGCGGCCGCGTGACGCCAGGCAGATCGACCCGCTTCCAGAGCCGCCAGCAGGCGACGACGATCGCCAGCGGCAGGAAGCATGACCAGGGGAAAAAGCCGACGAGCAGGCCGAGCGGATGGTAGAGCACGCTGCCGCCATGCTTTTCCATCGGAGCGGCGAATCGGCCCACGTTGTGCACGAAGAAGAAGCCGGCCGGCCACGCGCCGGCGGTTCGCATGCCGACCGTCACATACCAGGGGGCCGCGACGGCGAGCATCGCCGCCGTGATCGTGAAGAGGCGGGTGTCGCGGAGCGCGGCAAACGTGGCAGGCACCGCCGCGGCGGCCAGTCGACCGGCGGTCACCGGGCCGGTGCCCTCGAGCCGCTGTCCGACGGCGAGCCACCAGACCCACGGCAGCGCCACGGCGAGTGGGCCGACGAAACCGATCGGCCCCTTGCAGAGGACGGCCAGGCCCAGAAGCGAGCCGACGATCGCGGCCCGCGCGATCGAGAGCCGGCCTGCCGGCGCGGCGCCGGTGGAACGGTCGGGCAGGAAGGCTTCGGCGACGAGCAGCGTGGCCCATGCGGTGAGGGCCGTGAGGATCGAGTCGGGGGTGGCGGCGTGCGATTCGATCGCGACGAGCAGGCAGCCCACGTAGGCGAGCGCGGCGACCACGCCGGTCGTCACGCTGAACCAGCGAGTGCCGGCCCGCAAGAGGGCGAGCGCCGTCGCCACGGTCGCCAGTGCTGCCGGAAGCCGGGCGGCGATCTCCGACGTGCCGAAGAGGGCGAAGCAGACCGCCATGCACCAGTGCATGAGCACCGGCTTGTCGACCGCGAGCGTGCCGTTGTACATCGGCACGACCCAGTCGCCGGTGTCGAGCATCGCCTGGGCGATGGCCGCGAACCGAGGCTCGTCCTCATCCCAGAACGGCGTCGCCGAAAAGCCCACCGCGAGGCAGACGACCGAGGCGACGAGCACGGTGGCGAGTGGATGGCGGAAGGACATGGGGGTTGTTCCCTGGGGGGCGTAATGGGACATGGGTCAGCGGTTGAGCGCGAGGGGCAGTTCCGTCTGCGTCGCACCGATGACGACGTAATGGTGTTCGGCGAGCGTGGGGATGCGGGCGATGATGCCGCAGTGCGAAGGAATGGCGTCGATCACCCGCTCGAGGTGGCGGCTGTCGATCACGACGCGGGCCTGCGGGCGGCCGACGAGATGGCTGGCCACGTCGTCGGGCGTGTCGAGCTTGGCGACGGTGGTCCGGGCGTAGAACACGACGCTCGGCGGCACGTTCCAGAAGCAGGCCCACGCGGCGGGAGCATCGGCGGCGATGGCCGTGATGCGTTCGCGCATCCCTTGGGCGGCGCTGAAGCGTTCGGCGGCCACGCCTCCGAGCAGGCTCACGAGCAGGCACGATGCGACGGCGATTGCGCGGATGGCGTGGCCGGATTGGCCCGCGGCGTCGTGCCGCCATGCCACCGCGGCGGCAGCGATCGGCACCAGGCCGATCAGCCCCAGCCATTCGTTGCCCGGAGCGAAAAGCGACGCGGCTACGGCCAAGCCCACGGCGAGCGCGAGGCCCGCGACCGCGAGCGAACCCCAGGCCACTCGCATCACGCGGCCGATGGCGCGAGCGGGATCGCGGCACCAGCGGACGCAATCGGCGCGGCCGTGGAGCCAGTCGTGGAGAAAGAGCCCGGCGAGCAGGGCGAGCGCTGGATAGGCCGGCCAGACATAGCCCGGCAGTTTCGTGCCCGAGCAGGAGAAGCAACCGACCCAAGCGCCCGCCCAGCAGGCGAGCAACTTCACGGAGTCGCGGCGGTCGTCATCGCCGGGTGCCGTGAGAATCGCGCAGGCGTGTGCGACCATCGCGAGCAGCACGATCGACCAGGGAAAGAGCCCCACGGCGATCACGAACGGGTAATAAAGCAGCGAGCCGGAGTGCCCCTCCATCGGCGCGGCGAATCGGCCGAGGTTGTGGACGAGAAAAAATCCCCGCAGCCATTCACCATCGGTTCGCCAGGTGACCCACGCGTACCACGGGCAGGCGACGGCCGCGGCCACGATCACGACGAGCGGCAGCCGGAGGCCCGCGAGGGGGGCGGCCCAGCGGCGCGGATGCAAGCCACCGGCCTGCCAGCAGGCAAAGCCCATGAATGCGGCGAGGGGCAGCACAATGCCGACGGGGCCCTTGGCGAGCACCGCAGCGCCGCAGGCAACGCCGATCGCGGCGGCGTCGAGCCGTTGCAATCGCACGCCGCCGCCAGCCTGCCGATCGCGGTGCCACGCCCGCACGAAGAAGAGCAGCGCGAGCGTCGTGCAGAAAAGGAGCGGTGCGTCGGGCGTGGCGGCGCGTCCTCCCACGGCGGTCCAAACACAGCTCGCCATCGCCAGGCCGCCGAGCAGGCCGGCCGCCGGACCGAGGAGCAGGCAGCCGATGTGCCAGGTGCAAAGGCAGGCTCCGACCGTCGCCACCGCCGAACCGATCCGCGCCCCGGTCTCGTTGCGTCCGCAGAGCGTGTAGCCGGCGATCTGCAGCCAGTTGACCAGCGGCGGCTTCTCGACCCGCAGCCGGCCATTGAAGGTCGGCACCACCCAGTCGTTCGCGTCGAGCATCGCCAACGAGCAGGCGGCGTTCTTCGGCTCGTCGTCATCCCACAGCGCCGGGCCTCCCAAATTCACGCCGAGCACGATCGCGGCAACGGCGGCGACGAGGAGGGCGTGGAGGCGGGAATGGACCACGGGCGGAGGCCTTCCGAGGGAGCCGGCCACCGGCCACGGAGGGCCCGGCGATCCCGGCAGGGAAACGGGGCGGGAGGGTAGGGGGCGCGGTGTCGGGGGTCAAGCCGTCCAAGTCGTTGTTTTTCACGGGGTTCAGCCCGGTTGACCGCCACCGCTGGACGGGTATGTTCAATCGGTTCCTGCGGTCGAAAATCTGGTCTTTGAGCCGGGAGAGTGCCCTTTGGCAGACGACGATATTCAAGGAGGAGAAGCCGCGACCCCCGAGGGCGACGGTGGGCTGAGGGACATCTCCGGCGGGCGGCTCATCGAACTGCCCATCGAGCAGGAACTCAAAGACAGCTACCTGACATACGCGATGAGCGTGATCGTCAGCCGAGCGCTGCCGGACGTCCGCGACGGGCTCAAGCCCTCGCAGCGGCGCATCTTGGTCGCGATGAACGACCTGAACCTCTCCCCCGGCGCGGCCCGGGTGAAGTGTGCCAAGATCTCCGGCGACACCAGCGGCAACTACCATCCGCACGGCGAGAGCGTGATCTACCCGACGCTCGTCCGCATGGCCCAGGAATGGAACATGCGGCACGTGCTGGTCGACAAGCAGGGCAACTTCGGCTCGATCGCCGGCCTGCCCGCCGCCGCGATGCGATACACCGAGGCGAGGCTCTCGCCGATCGCATCGATGATGCTCGACGATCTCGAGCTCGACACCGTCGATTACGTGCCGACCTATGACGAGCGCAACACCGAGCCGGTGGTGCTGCCGAGCCGATTTCCCAACCTCGTCGTCAACGGCGCGGGGGGTATCGCCGTCGGCATGGCGACGAGCATCCCGCCGCACAACCTGGGCGAGGTCTGCCGGGCGCTCGTGGCCCTGATCGACAACCCGTCAATCTCGATGGCCGAACTGCTCGAGATCGTGCCCGGCCCCGACTTCCCCACCGGCGGCATCGTGATGGGCCGCGAGGCCCTGATGCGCGGCTACCTCACCGGCCGCAGCACGATCACACTTCGGGCGCGGGCCCACGTCGAGGAATTCGGCAAGAACCGGCAGCGGATCGTCGTCACCGAGGTGCCCTACCAGCAGTCCCGCGACTCGATCGAGGAGAAGATCGCCGACCTCGTCAACGAGGACCGCATCAAGGGTATCTCCGCCATTCGCAACGAGAGCGACCTGAAGGAGCCGGTCCGCCTGATCCTCGAGCTCAAGCGAGACGCCGATCCGGACGTCGTGCTCAACCAGCTCTATCAGTTCTCGCCTCTGCAGACGACCTTCTCGCTGATCTTCCTGGCGCTCGTCGACGGCAAGCCCCGAATCCTCTCCTTCAAGAACATGCTGGAGGAATTCCTCCGGCACCGCACGGCGGTGCTCCGCCGGCGGACGCAGCACCTCCTGCAGAAGGCCCGCAACCGCAAGCACACGCTCGAAGGCCTGCTGGTGGCGCTGGCCAACATCGACGAGGTGATCAAGATCATCCGCAGCTCCAAGTCGCAGGCGGAGGCGAAGGAGCGGCTGTGCGAGATCCAGACCCCCGCCGCGCTCCTGGAGCGGGCGCTCGGCGCCGAGGGCTTCGCGATTCTCCAGGAGGAACGCGGTGCCGCCGAGACCTACGGCCTCTCGCCGGTGCAGGCCGATGCGATCCTGCGGCTCACGCTCGGTCAGCTCGTGAACCTCGAGCAGGAGAAGCTGACGGGCGAGCATCGCGAGCTGCTCGCGAAGATCGGCGAGTTTCGCCGGATTCTCTCGAGCGAGGCCAATATCCGCGCCCTCATCCGCGAGGAATTGCTCGAGCTCGACGCCAAGCACGCCGACGAACGGCGGACGGAGATCAGCGGCGAGGCCGCCGACATCCGCGACATGGCGGAATTGATCACCGAAGCGACCATGGTGGTCACGATCAGCCGCGCCGGCTACGTGAAGCGGACCCCGGCCGACACGTATCGCGCGCAGCGCCGTGGGGGCAAAGGACTCAAGGGGGCGACGGCGGACGAAGAAGATCCGATCGAACATCTCTTCGTCGCCAGCACCCACGACTGGCTGCTCGTCTTCACGACGCTCGGCAAGGTCTTCTCGATGCGCGTCTTCGAGCTGCCCGAATTGGCCCGCGATGCAAAGGGACGGGCGCTCGTGAATCTCCTCGAGTTCGAGGCGGGCGAGAAGGTGGCCGACTGCCGGGCCGTGGGCGGATTCGAGGATCCGAACCAGTTCCTCATGCTCGCCACCCGCAGCGGCATGGTGAAGAAGACGGCGCTCGAGCAATACCGCCGCCGCCGCACGAAGGGCCTGATTGCCGTCAAGCTCCGCGAAGGAGACGAGCTTATCGACGCGGTCGTCACCAAGCCGGGCGACGAGCTGGTGCTGGCGACCGGCAAGGGCATGGCGATCCGGTTCCCCGAGTCGGACGTGCGTCCGATGGGCCGCGACACGAGCGGCGTGCGGGGAATCAAGTTGGGCTCCGGCGACCGCCTCGTCGGCATGGTCGTCGCCGATCCCGAGGCGACGCTCCTGACGGTCTGCGAGCAGGGC
>JBIIQM010000058.1:0-19597 GCA_044342075.1 Pirellulales bacterium | reverse complement strand
GCCTGTCTTGATTGACGACAGGCTGAAGCCTGTCCTACGGGAAAAGCGGGGAGGCACACGGCTACCGGTACCCCAGGAGCCGGCGTAGCTGACAAGCGGAGGCATGGATGCCGGGAGCGCAGTCAGCTCCGAGCGAGCGAAGGGCAGGATGCCCGAAGCGAGCGTCCGGCGATGGGGTACCGGTAGCCGTGTGCCGGGTTGGGCGTGTTGACGACTGACTCAGAGAGCGGATCCGCTTCGGGACGAAGCGGTCTACTACCAAGCGGTTTAGATGCGGGCTTCGACGCTGCGGCGATGGGCCGTGAGGCCTTCGGTGTCGGCGAGCGTTTTGATGTCGGCGGCGATGGCGGCGAGATCTTCCCGCGCGAGATTGATCACGCTGCCGCCTCGCAGGAATTCGTTGGCCGAGAGGCCGGCCGCGAACCGGGCGGTGCCGCCCGTGGGAAGCACGTGCGACGGGCCGGCGGCGTAGTCGCCGGCGGCCACGGGGCTCCAGGGGCCGAGGAAGGCGGCGCCGGCGTGGCGGATCTTTTGGAGCGTGGCCTCTGGGTCGGCCGTGTCGATCGAGAGGTGCTCCGCCGCGAGTTCGTCGGCAAGCCGCGCCGATTCCTCGTCGCTTCGCGTTACCACGATCGCGCCGAAGCGCTCGAGGCTGTCGCGTGTGAGGTCGCTCCGCTCGAGCACGGCCACGCGGGTCTCGAGCGCCGCGGCCACGCGGTCGGCGAGCCCAGCGTCGGCAGTGAGCAGAATCGCCGAGCCGGGGGAGTGCTCGGCCTGCGCGAGCATGTCGGCGGCGATGTATTCGGGATGGCCCGCGGCGTCGGCCACGATCACGATCTCGCTCGGCCCCGCGATCGAGTCGATCGAGACGTCACCGTAGACGTGTTCCTTCGCCAGGGCGACGAAGAGATTGCCCGGCCCCACGATCTTGTCGACCCGCCGCAGGCCTTCGACGCCATAGGCCATGGCGGCTACGGCCTGCGCGCCGCCGGCGCGGACGACCGTCGTGACGCCGAGTTCGTGGCAGGTCGCCAGCACGTGGGCGTTTTCCGAGCCGAACTTCGTCGGTGGCGCGACGACCACGATCTCCTGCACGCCGGCCACCTGTGCCGGCACGACCGTCATGAGCAGCGTCGATGGATAGGCCGCCGCGCCCCCGGGCACGCAGACGCCGATCCGGTCGAGCGGCAGATAGCGTTGCCGCAGGGCGCCGCCGCCGGGGAGCGGCACCTCGACATCGCGGGAGAGGATCGCCTGTTGGAATCGCTCGACTCGCTCCCTGATCCGCCTGACGGCCTCGAGAAATTCTTCGCCAACCGCGGCGTGGGCTGCCGCGAGCGCCTCCGGCTCCACAAAGAGTCGATCGCGGAGAATGGTCGCGCCGTCGATCCGCCGCGTGTAGTCGAGCAGGGCATCGATCCCCTTCGACCGCACGTCGCCGCAGATCCGCTCGACCACCTGGCGGGGCGTGAGCGGCTCGCCGAAGACGTCGATCGTGCGTTGCCGGCCCGCGGGGCTCACCATCTCTCCCTGCGAGACGAGTTTGTTTCGCAGGGCTTCGAGACGGCCGCGGCCGTCGGCCAAGGCCAGATCGATTCGTTCACAGATATTCGTCGGGGCATTCACCATGATGCCCCAAGGATACCCCGGTTTGCGCGGCTGGCGAGCCGAGCCGCTGGCGGCTCACTTTCGGGCCACCCGCGCGATCTCTGCCTGCCATTGCCGCGACCAGCGGTCGGCGATCCAGTTTGCCGCCGGCCCGTCGCCCGCCGGCTCATCCCGAAAGATCCGGCCGATCAGGCTCTCGCTGCGGGCGATCAGACTCTCGCTGCGGGCGGACAGGGCGGTCGATGCAGGACCGGCAGCCAGGGCCGGCACGGGGGGAAGCCGCCCGGCGGCGACCGCAGCCGCGTCGGCATCTTCGCCAAGCCTGCCATCGATCGCGATCGCCCGCTGGATCGCAGCTTCGGCGTCGTCGCGCCGCTCGAGCGCCGTGAGCACGATCGCCTGCCGCAGATGGTTGTCGGGCAGGTCGGGAGCGATCGTCGCCGCGCGCCGGTAGGAGTCGAGCGCCCGCGCGAGCCGGGCCGGATCGTCAACGGCCGCCCGCAGGTGGCGATCACCGACGGCCATCAGCCGCCCCGCCCGCAGCCGCGCATCGGCGTTGCTCGCACGCAGGCTTTTGGCAAGGGCCGTTGCCCGCGGCGCTACCGCAACGATCGCAGGGCGAGCGATGGGCTGCCGGGCCGCGATCGATTGCACGCTCGCGGCCGGGCTGGCCGTGGCGCCGAAGCCCATGAAGGGCAGCACGCCGGCCGGTCCATACACCGGCGCGAACGAGGACGGATAGGCATACCAGTTGCACCCATATCCGTATGGATAGGACCAGCCTGAGAAGAAGCCTGGCGAGCAATAGGAAAAGGTCCGATAGCTCGTGAGCCCGTAGCCATACACCGGCGGGCAGAACGGCCGGTAGCAAAAGGGGCGATACGCGAAAGGCCGGAAGCAGGCCGGGCGATACCAGCCACAGGAGCCTCCCCGCCAGCCGCCAAACCAGGCCGAGGCAGGCTGCGGATGACCGGCCGCCGCGACCGCACACACGAAGAGCACCGCCACCTGAAACCACCGAAATCCAACCCGCTTGCGTGCGGGCGACGACGGGATCAAAGTCATGTCGGCCAACCCCTCAAAAAGCCGCCTGAGAGAGCGAGTCACCCCGCGAACCACTCGCGTGGAGCACGCATTCCAAGCGTCCATGCAATCTACCAGCAAGGCTGCCACCGTGGCGAGTTTTCGGCGCGCGAATCCAGGCAGATCGTTCCCATGAAAAAGCGGCCCAAAAAGAGATCGGCCCCGCCCGCTGCCGCGGCCGTGCGCCGCGGCATCGGCCTGGGGCTCTCCGCGGAGGCGGCCGCCGAGCTTGCCCGGCTTCGCACGCCAGAGCGGATCCAGGATTTCGTCAACGACCTGCGCTGGAACCACGAGCGCAACGGCGGCACCGCCCGGTCCGTGGCGCGGGCGCTCGCGCACGGCGAGGCGCATTGCATCGAGGGGGCGTTCGTAGGGGCTTGTGCCCTGTGGCTCGCGGGCGAGCCGCCGCTCCTGATGGACATGGGCGCCGCCCGCGGCGACGTCGACCACATCGTCGCCCTCTTCCGGCGCGGACGCTTCTGGGGAGGCATCTCCAAGAGCAACAGCCCCTTCCTCCGGTATCGCGACCCGATCTACCGATCGCTGCGCGAGCTAGCGCTCTCATACTTCCCGCAGTACGTGAAGCTTCGTCGCAAGACGCTCCGCACCTATTCCGTGCCGGTCGACCTGCGTCGCTACGATCCGGCCCTCTGGGTCACGCACCCGGGCTTCTGCCACGAGATGGTCGACACGCTCACCGGCGCCCGCCACTTCTCGATCCTGCCACCGGGCGCCGCGCAGCATCTGCGGCCGATCGACGAGATTGAGGCGCGGAGCAACCTGCTCAAGGACTACCCGTAGGGTAGGCTTCAGCCTGCCACTGCCTCTGACAGGCTGAAGCCTGTCCTACGAAGCCTGCCTACCCTACGACGCCTGGCCCAAGAGCTTGCGCAGCGACGTGATCGCGATCTCGCCGAACTGGCGCGGCGGCACCCGCCACAGCCGCGGGTTGTGCGTCTCGACGCTGACGGCGCCCGAGTAGCCGATCTCGCCGAGGCGGCGGATCAGGTCGTCGGGGGGCGACGAGCCCTCGCCGGGCAGGATGCGATCGGCGTCGGTCGCCATCTCGCGGGGTACGTCGGCGATGTCGGAGAGCTGCACGTGGGCGAGGTTCTCATTCGACAGGAGATAGAGATCGAGCGGCTTGCTCGGCCCGACGGTGAAGTGAAACCAGTCGAGGCAGAGTCCAAGGGCCGGATGGCCGACGTCGTCGACCAGGGCCACCGCCGATTGCAGGTTGTTGGGAAAGCTCGCGCGGGCGTCAAATTCGAGTGCGAGCCGAACGCCCACGTCGGCTGCCCGCTTCGCCGCCTCGGAGAGGCTCATCGACAGCCGGCCGAGATCCTGGGGCGAGAGCGGCCCGAAGGCGTCGCCGGCGATCACGAGCACAGGAATGCCCAGTTCCGCGAGGATCGGCAGCCGCGTTTCAAAATGCTTCCAGTGCTCGAGGCGGGCCTCCCCCTGGCTCGTGAGAAGGCCGCCCTGAAAGCTGGCGGCGACGGGCGCGATGCCGTGCCGGGCGAACCGCTCCTTCAAGGCAGCCGTCCCGTGCTTTTCCAGAAAGCCCTCGGCATGGCCGAGCCAGAGCTCGACCGCCCCGCAGTGGCCGGCGGCGTAGTCCTCGAGGACCGTCTCAAGCGGCGCGTCGAGCGAACAGACTGTGGCGATGGCAGGACGCATGGCGGGGCACGGCAGGCTGAAGGCTGCTTGGTGACAGGCTGAAGCCCGTCCTACTTGAGGCGGTCTCTCAACATATCGACGACCTCGTCCACCGGGACGCGTGTCTGCGTGAGCGAGTCGCGATCGCGGAGCGTGACGGTCTGGTCGGTGAGCGTCTGGCCGTCGATCGTGAGGCACCACGGCGTTCCCGCCTCGTCCTGCCGGGCGTAGCGGCGGCCGACGGAGCCCTTCTCGTCGTACATGCAGGCCATGTGCGGCTTGAGTTTGCGATAGAGGTCGATCGCCACCTCCGGCATGCCGTCCTTCTTTACGAGCGGCAGGATCGCCGCCTTGAGCGGCGCCAGCCGCGGATGGAGCTTGAGCACGGTGCGGCTCCGCGGCTTGCCGTCTTCGTCGGGCACTTCGTCCTCGTGGTAGGCGTCGCAGAGGAAGGCGAGCACGGCCCGGTCGGCGCCGGCCGACGGCTCGATCACGTGGGGCACGTAACGCTCCCGCGTGACGTCGTCGAAATACGAGAGATCCTTGCCGCTCCCCTTGTGCCGCGGCTTGCCATCGGGCCCGGTCTCGAGCACGAGCTCGCCGTCCTTGCGGACAAGCTTGCCCTCCATGTGGCTGCGGAGGTCGAAATCGCCGCGGTGCGCGATCCCCTCCAACTCGCCGAACTCGCCCGGATTGAGGAACGGAAACGCATACTCGATGTCGGCCGTGCCTACCGAGTAGTGCGAGAGCTCGTCCTTGCCGTGCTCCCGCAGCTGCAGTTTGCCCTCGGTGAGCCCGAGGTCGAGGTACCACTTCCAGCGGCGGTCGCGCCAGTAGCGATACCAGGCCGCCGAGTCGGCCGGCTTGCAGAAAAACTCGATCTCCATCTGCTCGAACTCGCGGGAGCGAAACGTGAAGTTTCGCGGCGTGATCTCGTTGCGGAAGCTCTTGCCGATCTGCGCGATCCCGAAGGGCACCCGCACCCGCGACGTGTCGAGCACGTTCTTGAAGTTCATGAAGATGCCCTGGGCCGTCTCGGGCCGCAGGAACGCTCGGTCGTCGTCGTCGCCGGCGAGCGCCCCGATCCGCGTCTCGAACATCAGGTTGAACTCGCGCGGCTCCGTCAGCGTGCCCGGCTCGGAAGCGTCGGGCCCGAGCGCCTCGCCGAGTGCCACGGTGCCGGCGAGCGGCAGGAGGTCCCCCTCCCACTCGATCTCCGCGAGCTTGTTGGCCCGCACGCCGAAGAACTTCTGGGCCCGCGTCAGCGTGTGGGGGATCGCCTCGTCGCCCGACTGGTCGGTGACAACGAAGACCTTCTTGCCACGATGGCTCGCCCAGCGGCCGTGCAGGTGGTCGTAGCGGTAGCGCCGCTTCGACTCGCGGCAGTCGATCATCCAGTCGTGGAAGAGGTCGAAGTGGCCGGAGCACTTCCAGACCTGCGGGTGCATGATGATGGTGCAGTCGAGGCCGGCCATCTCGTATTCGCACGGCGCGCCCGGCGGCGTGGCCAGTTCGTCGTGGCCCGAGACCATGTCGTGCCACCAGGCATCCTTGAGATTCCGCTTGAGGGCGACGCCCAGCGGCCCGTAGTCCCAGAAGCCGTTCAGGCCGCCGTAGATCTCGCTCGACTGAAAAATGAAGCCGCGCCGCTTGGCGAGCGACACGATCCGGTCCATCCGCGATTGGTCGTTTTGTTTTTCCATGGCCAGAGTGTAGCAATCCGCCAAAAAAAGGTGTCAGGACTCTTTTCCATCCCCTGACTCTTTTTCGTCCTCGAACTGCAGCATGGAAAAGAGTCCTGACACCTTTTTCGCGAGCAGGGCGACCGACCGCGGCGCGGACCCCTCCGCCTTGTTGTTGATCGTGATGAACACGTTGCGGTCGGCGGCCGCCGCCGCACGGGCCAGGTGCGCGAGAGCCGACCGGCTCGGCACATCCTCCTCGACGAGCCGGTTGAACGGGAAGTAGTCGGCCTTGGCCCCTTCGTAGTCCCGTCCGGCGTGCAGGTTCCAGCGGGCGACGAGCGGACGGCTGCCGCTCTCGAGCCTGAAGGCGGCGGCCTGCCTCTCCACGGGCGGCATCCGCGCGTGCACCGCGAGGCAGGGCACGGCGCCGGCGTCGGCGAGCGCCGCGGAAAAATCGGCCGTCACGAGTTCCGGATCCCGCACTTCCACCGCGTAGAGCGGGCCGCGGGGCAAGACGGCAATGAACGCCGCAATCCGCGCAAGCAACCGGGGCGTGTCGGCCAAGAGCCGCCGGCCGAGCGGCGGAAACTGAAACACAAGCGGCCCCGCCTTCAGACCGAGCCCCGCCACCGCCGGCCTGACGAATGCCGCCGCAGCCGCCGTGGCGTCGAGAAACGTCGGATTGTCGCGGGCCGCCTCGCCGGAGCCGGGCTTCCGCACGACCGGGTCGGTGACAGCGGCCGGCGCCTTCACCACGAAGCGAAAGCCGTCGGGCACCTGCGCCGCGTAACGCGTGAATTCATCCGCCGTCAGCGGCGCGTAGAACGTGCGGTCGAGGCTCACGGTGCGAAACAGTGGATGCCGGGCATAGGCGGCGAGCCCGTGCCGCGCGAGCACCTGCTCGGTCGCGGGCTTGCCGTTGCGCGGCGCGTAGACGAGCCCCGTCCAGCCGGGAAACGACCAGCTCGACGTGCCCAGATGAATGCGGGCAGGCAGGGCGACGCCGAGAGCGCGCACCTCGTCTTCAACCGGCGCCGGATCGACACCGTCGGCATCGTCAAAAAGCGAGAGCTGCGACATTTCCTGCCACGCCTTTCGCGAGACTCGTCTCCTCTCGCCGGAAGTCGGCCCGGAAGCTATACCTCGGCCAACACATTCCCGATTCCTCCAGAAATTCTGCCCGCAGGACGCCCCATGCACCACTGGACGACACTCGCGCCGCTGGCTGCCGCGGCGATTCTCACCCTCACTGCCGCGCTCGGCGAGCAACCCTGGCTGCTTGCCGGCTGCGGCGCGGCGCTCGTCGCAGCCGTGCTCGCGGCGGTGCACCATGCGGAGGTGATCGCCCACCGCGTCGGTGAGCCGCTCGGCACGCTGGTGCTCGCCCTGGCCGTGACCGTGATCGAGGCGGCCCTGCTCCTCTCACTGCTCGTCGCCGGTGGCGCCGGCATGGAGACGCTGCCTCGCGACACCGTCTATGCGACCGTGATGATCATCACCACCGGCGTCGTCGGCCTCTGCACGCTGATCGGCGGCCTCGCCCATCGTGAGCAGTCGTTTCGCGTCGAGGGGGCGGGCGGGGGACTCGCGGCCCTGATCGTGCTCGCCGTCGTCACGCTCGTACTGCCCGACTTCACGATCACGACCGGCGTCGGCACCTACAGCCGCGGCCAGTCGCTCTTCGCGGCCGCCGTCTCGGCGGCGCTGTGGGGCATCTTCGTCTTCGTCCAGACCGTCCGACACCGCGACTATTTTCTGCCGCACGACGATCACGCCCTCCCAACCGAGCATGCCCAGCCGCCTTCGCGCCGGCAGGCGGCGACGAGCTTCGTGCTCCTGCTCATTGCCCTCGTCTCCGTTGTGGGCCTCGCGAAGGTGCTCTCGCATCCGCTCGAGGAACTTGTCGAAGCGTTTCACCTGCCGCGCGGCGTGGTCGGACTCGTCGTCGCGATGATCGTGCTCCTGCCCGAGACCTGGGCCGCGATTCGGGCGGCGCACGCGAACCGGCTCCAGAGCAGCATGAATCTCGCAATCGGCTCCGCGCTCGCGACGATCGGCCTCACGGTGCCGGTGGTGGTGGTCTGCGCCACCGCATACGGCCTGCCGCTCGTGCTCGGGCTCGAGCCGAAGGACATCGTGCTGCTCGCCACGGCCCTGCTCGTCAGCGTCGTCACGCTCGGCACGGGGCGGACGTCGATGATGCAGGGGGCGGTGCACCTCGTGCTCTTCGCGACCTACCTGTTCCTCGCCTGCGTGCCCTGACCCACGACGCGTCATCCCACGGGCTTCCGCCGGGGGCTTTTGGTGGGGCAAGCGTTCTCTTACCGCCCCACAAGCCCCTCACGGTAGCGACGGGGATGACGCGTGCCATCATCATGCGGGCACTTTGCGAAAAAAGAGTCCTGACACCTTTTCAATATTGGATCGCGATGCCGGCGTCGGAGAAGAACGGCGCGGCCTCGGCGGCGAGGCCCCAGCCCACGCGAAGGCCGATCTCGACATTGCGCGTGATGCCGTAGTGGAAGCCGGGACTGAAGAACGGCTGCTGCTTGTCGTGCTTGAGCCCCTGTGTGTAGGAGCCAAACCACTCGGCATGCACCTCGAACCGCTCCGTCACGGGCGCCCGCAGGACGACGGACGGACTCCAGCGGCTGAACCATGCCTCGTGGCCCTCCGAGTAGGCGTAGCGGATCGCGCCGTCGAGCCGCCAGTCGCTCCAGAGATCCCAGCCCGCGACCATCGTCGCCACTGGCACGGTGCCGAACACGTCGCCGTAGGTCGGCGTCGATGCCTCCATGATGAAGCAGCTGTCGGGCAAGAGGCCGTCCTGCCGGGACGTGGCCATCTTGAAGCCATACAAGATACTCGACTCGTAGAGCGTGCTGCCGTCGAGCGTGCCTTCGCCCACCTCCACGCTCGTCACGATGTTGCCCTGTGAGCCGACGCCGTAGTTGACGCCGAACCGCCACTCCCACCACTCGTTGGCCCCATGCCGAATGAGCAGCTCCGGATAGTTGTTCGTTGGCAGGCCTAGAGGATTGTCGATGTAGACATGGGAGCCCTCCACGAGTCCGCGGCCGGCATCGACGCAGAAAGCGGAGGGGGTGAACGCGTCGCGGTCAGCGTCGAGCTCGAACGCGGCCGCGTTGCCGACAAACGCTGCCGCGAACATCACTGAGAAAACAGCGATGCGACTCGCGCAGCGGCGGCGAAGGTGGAGGCGCACGACGATCCTCGGCTTCCATGCGAAATACACCCGGAGGTCGGCCTTCACCGACTGCCACGGGCAGATTTTCCGACCGGACCGGCACCGCTTTCCATCTTTGCCGGGGCTGTGGCAGGTTGGGCAGGCTGCCCGCGACTCTACAACTCGAGGTCGTTCTTCTGCGGGCCGCCGAGTCGCGGCACGACCGGGAGCGAATCGATCGCCGCCGACACTGGCAGATCCGCGTCCATGCCCAGGTCGATCAGGTTGCGGCCACCGATCGACGATGCAAACGCACGGTTGATCGCGTCCGCAGCCGTCGGGCCCGCGGCGACGGTCGAGCGAAAGAAGGCCAGCGCCTCTCGGCCCGTCGCATCGAGCGCGTCTTCGCTGCAGCCATGGTGTTGCACGGCCGCGTCGAGGATGGCGCCGGCCGCCAGCAGGTCCTCCTCTGTCACGGCGCCTTCCGTGCCGGCACAGACGAGGTGGATGTCGCAGCCCCCGTGCTCCATGGCGAGCGCCTGGGCGGCTGCCGCCACGGCGGATCGATTCACGATCGCGCCGATCAGCACCTCGGCCGCGCCTGCGCAGGCGTGAAGGGCCGCCGTGCCGTTGGTCGTCGTGATCACGATCGACCGGCCGCCCACGCGGTCGCGGGAGTACTCACGAGGCGAGTTGCCCAGGTCGAATCCATCGATCTTCAGGCCGCCCCGCTCGCCTCCGAGCAGCACTCCGGCCCCGGCGGCAAGCGCCCGGGCCTCCTCGATCGTGAGCACCGGCCGCACGCGGGCAGCCCCGTGGGCCAGGGCGGTGACGATCGTCGTGGAGGCCCGCAGAACGTCGATGACGACGGCGATCCCTCCCGCGCAGGCCCCCTGGCGCATACCATGAAAGCATTCATAGCATCGCCACCGCACCGGATGTGCCTCGCCCGAATGACTCATTCCGCCGCCACGATAGATCAAACGCCCTGCGGTGTCGACAAGAGCGGCGCGAAGGTCCGCGGCATGTTCGCCGAGATCGCCCCGCGCTACGACCTCGTCAACCGGATGCTCTCTGGGGGCATCGATGTCTGGTGGCGGCACGTGACCGTCTCCCGCGCCCCGCCGCCGACGCGCGGCGCGATCCTCGACGTCTGCACCGGCACCGGCGACTTGGCGCTCGCCTATGCCGCGAAGTGCCGGCCGGAAGTGAGGATCGTGGCGTCTGACTTCTGCCGCCCAATGCTCGACCGCGGGATCGAGAAATCGGCACGGGCCGGAACAGAGATCGAGTGGGTCGAGGCCGACGCGATGGCCCTCCCCTTCCCCGCGGCGGCGTTCGACCTCGTGACCGTGGCGTTCGGCCTGCGCAACATCGCCGACACCTCGCAGGGCCTCGGTGAGATGGCCCGCGTGCTCGCACCCGGCGGGCGGCTCGCGATCCTCGAATTCTCGCTGCCACGCAACGCCCTCGTCCGCGGCGGCTACCTCTGGTACTTCCGCAACGTGCTGCCCTGGCTGGGCAACACCGTGGCCCGCAACCGGTCCGACGCCTACACCTACCTGAACCAGAGCGTGGAGGAGTTTCCGTCGGGCGAGCGGCTCGCGGCCCTCGTGCGGGCCGCCGGGTTCGAGCGGGTCGAGATGATCCCCCTCTCGTTCGGCATTGCGACACTCACGATCGCGACGCGTTCCTCCGGAAAGGCTGCGTGACGCGTGGCCCACGGAGACCTGCCGATCGTCGTCGCGATCACTGGCGCCTCGGGTGCCCCGTACGGCGTCCGCCTGCTCGAGGTCTTGCTCGCGTCGGGCCGCGAGATCCACCTCTCGATCAGTCCTTCGGGACAGGCCGTCATCGGCGAGGAACTGGGCCGGCGCATCGATCTCGAACGGTTTAGCCTGGATGAACTGCTCGGTGGCAAACCGCCAGCGTCCGGACGCATCCAGTATCACCACTACAAGAACCTCATGGCCCCGATCGCCAGCGGCTCGTTCCTCACCTCGGCGATGGTGATCTGCCCCTGCAGCGGCAGCACGCTCGCGGCCTTGGCGCACTCGATGGGCGAAAACCTCATCCACCGGGCCGCCGAGGTGCACCTGAAGGAGCGGCGGAAACTCGTCGTCGTGCCGCGGGAGACGCCGCTCTCGCTTCCGCAGTTGAAGAACATGCAGGCGATCCACGAGGCGGGCGCGGTCGTGCTGCCGGCCTCGCCCGGCTTCTATCACGGTGCGACGAGCGTCGCCGATCTCGTCGACTTCGTCGTGGCCAGAATCTGCGATCAACTGGGAGTGACAAACACGCTCATGCGTCGCTGGGGGGAGGTGACCTGATGGCGACCGCGGCATCGGGCTCCCAGACGGCGGTTGCGGACGGCATGCCCGCATCGCGGCTGCGCACCTACCTTGAACTCGTTCGCTTCAGCCACACGATCTTCGCGCTGCCCTTCGCGATCATGGCGGCGCTCATCGCCTTTCATCGTGGAGGCCCAGCGGAGCTCACGCAGCCGCTCGGCTGGCTGAAGCCCGCCGCGGGCATTCTGCTCTGCATGGTGTCGGCGCGGACGGCCGCCATGGCCTTCAACCGGCTCGTCGACCGCACGATCGATGCGGCAAACCCGCGGACGGCGACGCGGCACCTGCCGCGCGGTGACGTGGGCGTGGGGGAGGTGCTGGGCCTCGTGGTGGCGAGTTCCGCAGCCTTCATCGCCTCGACGCTGCTCTTCCTGCCGAACTGGCTGCCGCTGGTGCTCTCGGTGCCGGTGCTCGCCTGGCTCCTCGGCTACAGCTATGCGAAGCGATTCACGATGCTCGCGCATGTCTGGCTCGGCGCGGCGCTCGGCCTGGCGCCTGTGGCCGCGTGGATCGCGCTGCGAGGCCAGACGATGCTCCTGGATCCGGCCGACGTGCTCCCCGCCGCGCTCCTCGGCCTGGCCGTCACCGCGTGGGTGAGCGGGTTCGACATCATCTACGCCTGCCAAGACGCCCGCTTCGACGCCGACCACGGCCTGCAGAGCATCCCCGCGCGGCTGGGCGTGCCGCGGGCGCTCACGGTTTCCAAGTGGCTCCACTTCGCCACGATGCTCCTGCTCGCCGCCCTGCCCTCCGTGGTGCCTGAACTGGGCTGGATCTACTGGCTCGCCTACGCCGCGATCGCCGTGCTGCTCGTCTGGGAGCACTCGCTCGTGAAGCCGGACGACCTCTCCAGGGTCAACCAGGCGTTTTTCTCGGCCAACGCCGTGATCGGCCTGGTGCTCCTGGCCGCAATCGCCGCCGACCTCTGGTGGTGACGAGAAACAGCGCCAGCCGCCGCTCGCTTCGCCGCCAAATTGCGGACATTTTGGGGCTGCGTCTTTTTTTCTGTTGCGAAAACCCACTGTCACCGGTTCATGTAGTGTTGCGGTAGTTCCCAAACCGTTCCGAGGTGCCCCCATGATTCGTGCAGTGAAGCCGTCGCTGGACGCCATCCGCGAGAAGGTCGAGGCCGGCGAACGGCTCGATGCCGCCGAGGCCGAGTCGCTCTGGGACGAGCGGATCGACCTGCACGAATTGGGCGAACTGGCGAACCTCGTCCGCGAGCGGAAGAACGGCAACTTCGGCTACTACAACATCAACACGCATCTCAATCCCACGAATGTCTGTGTCTACCGCTGCACGTTCTGCGCGTTTCGGGCCGACCTCCGCGAGGCCCGCGGCTACGTGATGAGCGACGATCAGATCCTCGCCCGCGGCCGCGAGGCGGTCGATGCGGGCTCGACCGAGATGCACATCGTCGGCGGCCTTCACCACCAGAAGGACTACGACTGGTATCTCAACGTCATCCGCATCCTCCACGACGCCTACCCCGCGCTCCATCTCAAGGCCTGGACGCCGGTCGAGATCAACTGGTTCTGCCACCTCACGAAGCGGTCGATCCGCGACATCCTCGTGGAGATGAAGGACGCCGGCTTGGGCAGCCTGCCCGGCGGCGGAGCCGAGATTTTTCATCCCGAGGTCCGCGACAAGATCTGCGAGCACAAGGCCGACACAAAGGAATGGTTTGCCGTACATCGAACGGCCCACGAACTCGGTCTGCGGAGCAACGCCACAATGCTCTACGGCCACATCGAAAACGCCTTCCATCGCACCGACCACCTGCTCCGTCTTCGCGAACTGCAGGACGAGACGGGCGGCTTCCAGACGTTCATCCCGCTGGCCTTCCATCCCGACAACACGCGGCTCTCCCATATCCAGAAGCCGACACCGGCGATGGACCTCCGCACCATGGCGGTCGCCCGACTCGTGCTCGACAACTTCGACCACATGAAGGCCTACTGGATCATGCTGGGGATCGGCACCGCGCAGGCGGCGCTCGCCTACGGCGCCGACGACATCGACGGCACGGTGCGGCACGAACTCATCTATCATGATGCGGGGGCCACGACGCCCGAGGTGCTCTCCGTCGAGCACATCCAGCGGCTGATCCGCGAGGCCGGCCGCGAGCCCGTGGAGCGAGACACGCTCTACCACCGCGTTATCCGCGACGGCGCACACTGGCACGCCGCCGAGCACGTGTAAATGTCCCGGCTAGGGCTTCCTGTCGAGTTGACGAGGCGAGGGGATCGGCGAAAGCTCGAGGAGCATTTGGCCCGAGTCTTCGAGGGACACCGCGACGAGACTTTTGCCGTCCCCGAACCGGTGCCCCGCCGAAACCGGATGCCTCCAACGGGCGAATCCCCTCGCCTGCCGTTACCCCACCTGCCCCAGGCCGAGCGTCTCGCCCCAGCGGTCGACGACGAGCTTCTTGAGCCGGTCGAGCGTCGGGTCGGCAAGCGTGGGATCGCGCTCGAAGAGATCGAGGGCGTCGCGGCGGGCCTCTGCCACGACTTCCTGGTGCTTCCGTAGGTCGGCCACGTAGAGGTCGAGGCGGCCGCTTTGCCGCGTGCCGACGAGCTCGCCGGGGCCGCGGAGCGCCAAATCCATCTCGGCGAGCTCGAAGCCATTCGTCGAGGCCACGAAGGCATCGACCCGCGGATGCGGCTCGCCGCCGGCGGGCGTCATGGCGCCGCAGATGCCCGCGACCGCCCCGCGGGCCACGCGGCCCCGCAGCTGGTGGAGCTGTGAAAGCCCGAAGCTCTCCGCGTCGAGGATCGTCATCAGCGTGGCGTTGGGCACGTCGATGCCCACCTCGATCACGCTCGTGCAGACGAGCACGTCGAGCCTGCGAGCGCGAAAATCCTCCATGACTGCCTGCTTCTCGGCCGACTTGAGCCGCCCATGCACGAGCGAGAGCCGAAACGCCTCGAGCGGGCCGTTGGCGAGCTCTTCGAACGTCGACGAGATGCTCGCCAGCCCCCGCTTCGATTCCTCGACCGCGGGCACGACGACGTAGCCCTGCCGCCCCTCGCGGAGCTTCTTCCGCACGTGCTCCCACCACTTCTCCTCCTCGCCGGGAACGACGCGGTAGGTAAGCACCGGCTGGCGGCCCTCCGGCCCCTGCTCGATGATCGACTGGTCGAGGTCGCCGTAGATGGCGTGCGCGATCGTGCGCGGAATCGGCGTCGCGGTCATCACGAGCACGTGCGGCTCGGTCTCCCCCTGCTGGAGCAGGGCCCGCTGGATCACGCCGAAGCGGTGCTGCTCGTCGATCACGACGAGCCCGAGGCTCTTGAATCGCGCCGTGCCGCTCACCAGTGCCTGCGTGCCGACGATGATCTGCGATTCGCCCGCCGCGATCCGCTCGATGGCCTTGCGGCGCTGGGCCTGCGTCTGGCCGCCGACGAGCAGCTCGAGCCGCACCCGGCCGCCGGCGAGCAGCCGTTCGAGCGTGGCCATGTGCTGCCGCGCGAGGAGCTCCGTCGGCGCCATGATCGCCGCCTGGTGGCCACAGGCGACGGCCGCGAGCATCGCGTAGACCGCGACCGCCGTCTTGCCGCTGCCCACGTCTCCCTGCAGGAGCCGGTTCATCGGCTCGGTCTTCGCCATGTCGGCGACGATCTCCGCGATCACCTTCCGCTGCGACGGCGTCAGGGCAAACGGTAGCCGGGCCTGGATCCGTCCGTCGATCCGGGCATCGACCACCATGACCGGCGCGGCCTTCCGGTTCTGCTGCTGCGCGCGGTGAAGCCGCAGCGCCAGCTGCAGCATGAAGAGCTCCTGGTAGATGAACCGCCGCTGCGCCGCCTCGAGCTTCTCCTCGCTCGTCGGGAAATGGATCTCCCGGATCGCCTCGTGGATCGGCAGCAATTTCTTGGCCGCCAGCCAGTCGTCGGGAAACGCCTCTTGCAGGAGATCGCCCGCATGGTCGATCGCCGCCTGCGCGGCCAGCCGCACGTCTGACTGCCGCGCCGCCTCGGCAAGACCGTAGATCGCCAGGAACTCGCCGCGCGACGTGTCCTCCCCGACGGTGCAGAACCGCACCTCGGGATGCATCATCTCCCAGGCCGCGCCCGCCCGCCGCGGATTGCCCGCCAGCACCACCCGCATGCCAACGGCAAACTTCTTCGCCATGAACGGCATGTTGAACCAGACCGCCCGCACGCTCCCCCCCTGCCCCTGCACGAGCACGGTGAGCAGCTGCCTGCCGCCCGCCGTGGTGCGGGAGCCGATGTCGATCACCTCGCCGGCGACCGACGCATGCTCCCCTTCGCGAAGGTCGGCGAAGGCATGCGCCCCGCTGAAGTCCTTGTAGTTGCGGGGAAAGTGGATGAGCACATCACGAACCGTGACGAGGCCGAGCGGCTCGAGCCGCTTCGCCCGCGGCGTGCCGACACCGGGCAATCGCTCGAGCGGCGTCGTGAGGCTGCGTTCATTCCTTTCCATGCCGAGCAGTGTAGCGGGCGAGGCGGCACATGCTGACTTGCGATTGCTCGCGCTGACTCGCCCAACCCGGCTTCGGGCTACCGACACCCCGTCGCCGGACGCTCGCTGCGTACGACCAATCCGCTAACGCGGATCGGTGCCCGCCTGCCCTCCGCTCGCTCGGATGCTGACTGCGCCA
Source organism: Pirellulales bacterium (assembly GCA_044342075.1). Lineage (GTDB taxonomy): Bacteria > Planctomycetota > Planctomycetia > Pirellulales > UBA1268 > RGVT01. The sequence continues at coordinate 3,400 of JBIIQM010000058.1, read as the reverse complement.
GCCAGAGCGCCTCCGCTTGGCCATCCTGGCCGCGCTTGTCACCTACGCCGGCTCCCGGGGCATCGGCAGCCCGAAGCCTCGCCCTTCTCGTAGGACGGGCGTCTCCGCTTTTCGGAAGTAGGACAGGCTTCAGCCTGTCATCAATCAAGACAGGCTGAAGCCTGTCCTACTGGAGATTGAGGCTTCGGGTGACCCGTACCCCGCTCGCCGGCGTAGGTGACAAGCGGAGGCAGGATGCCGGAGCGCAGTCACCTCCGAGCGAGCGAAGGACAGGATGTCCGAAGCGAGCGTCCGGAGAGCGGGGTACGGGTCGCCCGAAGCCGGTTTGGGCGCGTTGATGGGAAGACAGGCACGGAGGCCTGTCCTACGAGGGCGACTTGTTTTTCTTGAGGTACGGCTGGTAGGCCGCGACGGCGAGTTCGTCGCAGCGCTCGTTCTCCGGGTGGCCGGCGTGGCCGGCGACGTGCGTGAAGATCACCTCGTGCACCGAGGCCAGCCGGTCGAGCTCCCGCCAGAGATCCTCGTTCTTCACCGGCACGAGCTTGCCCTTCTCCTTGCGCTTCCAGCCCTGTTGCTTCCACTTGGGCAGCCACTCGGAAAGCCCGGTGCCCACGTAGACGCTGTCGGTGACGAGCTCGACGCGGGTGGGCCGCTTGAGCTGCGTGAGCCCCTGCACGGCAGCGGTGAGCTCCATGCGGTTGTTCGTCGTTTCGGCCTCGGAGCCCGAAGCCACCGCCTCGCGGCCGCTCTCCGGGTGACGGAGGATGTAGGCCCAGCCGCCAGGACCAGGGTTGCCGCTGCAAGCCCCGTCCGTGAAGAGCACCACCTCGCCCGCCGCATGCGCCTTCGCCATCAGCCCTCCTTGGTCACACCCGCTCCGCTTCGCCCACGGCCGCCAGCGCGCCATTGCCATTCGTCTGCGTGCCGCCGGCAGGCTCCGTTCCCGCCGTTGAGTCGGCACCAAACTTCGCCGGCAGCCGGACGGTGAATCGGCTGCCGCGGCCGAGCTGACTCTCCACCGCGATGTCGCCGCCGAGCAGCCGGCAGAGTTCACGCACGATCGAGAGCCCGAGCCCAGTGCCGGAAAACTCCCGCGTCATCGCGTCGTCTCCCGTCTGGAAGACGCGGCCCTGCCGAAACTTTTCGAAGATCGTCTGCTGCTCCTCCGGCGCGATGCCGACGCCGGTGTCGCTCACCTCGATCACGATCGCGCCGGACGCCTGCCCCTCTATCGGCTCGAGCCTCGCGCCCACCTCCACCCGGCCGCCCTCCGGGGTGAATTTGACGGCGTTGGAGAGCAGGTTGGCGAGGATCTGCTGAACCTTCGCCGGATCCTGCTCCACGGCCTCGAGCCCCGCGGCGACCTCGTATTCGAGGTCGATGTTCTTCTTCTCGGCTAGCGGCCGGGCCATGTCGCATTGCGCCGACACGATCGACTCCACCGCGAATGTGGCCGGCCGCACCTCCATCTTGCCCGCCTCGATCTTGGCGAGGTCGAGGATGTCGTTGATCATCTCGAGCAGCATCCGCCCCGACGAGCGGATGTTTTGCACGTAGCGGCGTTGCTTGTCGTCGAGCGACTGGATCGAGCCGAGCACGTCGGAGAAGCCGATGATGCTGTTGAGCGGCGTCCGCAGCTCGTGGCTCATCGTCGCGAGGAAGTCGCTCTTGAGCCGGTTCATCTCGTAGAGGTGCATGTTGGCCCGGGCCAGTTCGTCCACCTTGTCGTCGAGGCTCTGGTTGGCCTTGCTGAGATCCTCCTGCGAGTCGACGAGGCCGCGGAGCATGCGGTTGAACGCCACCCCCAGCTCCTCGAATTCGTCGGCCGTGTGGATCTCGGCCCGCGCCTGCACGTTGCCGCGCCGCACCTCGTCGCTCACCTCCCGCAGATGGTCGAGCGGCTTCACGATCACGTAGCGCACGATTGCGTAGGCGGCGAGCATCGCCAGAAAGACGGTCATGATCGCGGTGGCCAGCAGGATCGCCCGGTTCCAGTTGATCGCCTTCCGCGTCGCCGAGTCGGGCATGACCACCTTCGCGACCGCCATCAGATCGCCCTCGGCATAGCGGGCATGGGCCGCGTCGCCACCGGTCGGCGCGTCGCCGATGATGCCCCGGTATTCGTGGCAGACCTTGCAGCTGCTCTTCCAGCGGATCGGCTGGTAGTAGTGGTATTCCTTGTTGTCGGCCGTGCGAAACTCGCGATACTCGGCCCCGCCTTCGGGATCGAGGCCCGCGGCCGCCGTCACCGGCCGCTCCGCGAAGTAGTTGAGCACCGCCTGGTCGAGCCGGTTGTAGTCGGCCCGTTCCGCGGGCGTTGCCGCCGGATCGAGGAGCCAGGCGCGGTAGGGCTGGGGCCGCAGGATCGAGCCGAGCTGCTCGATGAGGCTCGCATACTTCGTGTCGGGCTCGAGCTTCTCCCAGTGATACTGCAGCATCTTCGCATCGACGAAGTGCCTCCCGGTGCTCCGCGTCGTCGTGTAGACGAGCTCCTCGGTGCGGCTGCCATACCACCAGAAGCTGCCGGTGATCAAAACGAGCAGGCACAGCCCGAACAGGAAGCGGCACTTCCGCTCGAGGCTGGTCTCGCCCAGGATGTCGGTGATCGAACGGTATGACATGGAGAGTCGCTTTCCGTCTCCAATCGTACCCGCGGCGGTTTCCCCGGCGAAAGCCGAATGGCCGTCCGCGGATTACTGGTGACAGGCTGAAGCCCGTCCTACAGCATTTCGACGGGATCGACGTCGATGATCCAGGCGACGCTGTCGGGCGTCTGGAGCGTCGCCGTGGCGCGGCGGACGATGTCGCGCAGGATGTCGCCGTCGCCCCCCTGCATCTGCAGGTGCCAGCGGAAGCGGTCGCGGAGCCGCGCGATCGGCGCCGGCGCAGGGCCGAGCACACGCACGCCAGCCGCCGCGGCGCCGGACGCCGCCACTTCCTTGCGGAGCCGGTCGGCGATGTGGCCGGCCCAGTTCATGGCGGCCTGCTCATCGATGCTCCGCACGACGAACCGCACCACGCAGCCGAACGGCGGATAAACGAGCGCCTGCCGGATCGGCAGCTCGCTCCGCACGAATGCCTCGTAATCGTGCTTGGCCGCCGCGACGATCGCCGGGTGATCCGGCGTGCTCGTCTGCACGACGACGCGGCCGCCGAGCGTGCCGCGGCCGCTGCGGCCCGCCACCTGCGTGACGAGCTGGCAGGTGCGTTCGGCGGCGCGGAAGTCGGCGAGATGAAGCGCGGCGTCGGCGTGGACGACACCCACGAGCATCACGCTGGGAAAGTCGAGCCCCTTGGCGATCATCTGCGTGCCCACCAGGATGTCGATCTCGCGGGCGCGGAAGGCGTCGAGTGTGCGTTCGTGGCTGCCGCGCGAACGCATCGTGTCGGTGTCCATCCG
>JBIIQM010000057.1:0-19738 GCA_044342075.1 Pirellulales bacterium | reverse complement strand
GAGGTGTCGCCGGGGGTGGTGCTGGCCAGGGCGCCGTGGGCGGCGCCGTAGTCGACGGCCTTCTGCGGGCAGTTGAACTCGAGAAACCCGAAGGCGAGGCCGCTGGCGAAGCTGTCGCCCCCCCCCACCCGGTCGAGGATCTCGAGCTCGGGATACTTGCGGCTGTCGTAAAACTCCCCGTCGTGCCAGCAGATGGCGCTCCAGTCGTTCTTCGTCGCCGTGATCACGCGGCGGAGCGTGGTGGCCGCCACCTTGAAGTTGGGGAATTCCTTCACGGCCTTCTCGATCATCTTCTTGAAGGCGCCGGTCTCGATCTCGCTGATCGCGTGATCGACCCCCTCCACCTCGAAGCCGAGCGACGCCGTGAAGTCTTCCTCGTTGCCGATCATCACGTCCACGAACTTCGCGATCTCGCGATTGACTTCGCGGGCTTTCGCCTGCCCGCCGATGCTCTTCCAGAGGCTCGGTCGGTAGTTGAGGTCGTAGGAGACGATCGTGCCGTGCTTCTTGGCCGCCTTCACGGCCTCGACCGTCAGGGCCGCCGTCGTTTCCGAGAGGGCCGCGAAGATGCCGCCGGTGTGAAACCAGCGGGCACCGAGCTTCCCGAAGAGGTGGTCCCAGTCGACGTCGCCCGGCTTCAGCTGGCTGGCCGCCGTGTTGCCGCGGTCGGGCACGCCCACGGCCCCGCGAATGCCGAAGCCGCGCTCCGTGAAATTGAGACCGTTGCGGACGCTCCGGCCGATGCCGTCGTCCGGCCGCCACTGGATGAAGTCCGTGCAGACGCCCCCCTGCATGATGAAGTCTTCGATCAGGTGGCCGACCTCGTTGTCAACGAACGCCGTCACCACGGCTGTCTTCAGGCCGAAGCACTTCCGCAGGCCGCGGGCCACGTTGTATTCGCCGCCCCCCTCCCAGGCCGCGAAGCTGCGAGCGGTGCGGATGCGGCCCTCGCCCGGGTCGAGGCGGAGCATGATCTCGCCGAGCGAGACTTGGTCGAACGTGCACTCGGTCTGGGGCTTGATGGGGAGAGACATGATGGGGGTTCCGGTTTTGGGGTGACAGGCTGAAGCCTGATTTACTGAGTGACAGGCTGAAGCCTGTCCTACTTATGCGGTGGTGAGTGTGGAGAGATCGAGGGATGGCAGTCCCGCTTCGTGGGCGATTTCGTTGAGGGCTTCCACCTCGGCCTTGGAGAAGAGGAGGCCGCCAGCCTTGTCGCTGCGGGCGGCGGCTTCGGCCTCGAGTTGCCCCGGCAGCATGCACTTCTCGTTGCCGTGACCGAGGATGTCGGCGAGGACGGCCTTCACGTTCTCCGCCTGCGAGCGGCCCTTGGCGAATGCGCCTCCCGATATTGCGTCGGGGTGGATCACCTGGAAGAAGAAGGCACAGGTCTGCTTCTCGCCCGGCACGGCCGGCCGGTTGCGGAGCGTGGGCAGCGAGCCGCCGATGAAGCCCGCCACGATCTCGTTGATGAGTGAGAGGCCGTAGCCCTTGTGGTCGCCGAAGGGCAAGAGCGAGACGGCCTTGTCGGGGTCGGTCGTCGGCACTCCATCTTTGTCGACGGCCGCATTCGGCGGCAGCGGCTTCCCCTCGCGCTTCAGCTGCTGCACGCGGCCCATCGCGATCACGGAGGTCGCCCAGTCGATCACGATCGGAAAGCCGAGCGCCTCGGTCGTGGGGAAGCCCCAGGAATGCGGGTTCGTGCCGAGCGTGGGAAATACGCCCTTGAACGGCACCACCTCGGCGAGCGCCGCCGTGCAATTCGTGTAGGCGATGTAGCCCTTCTTCGCCGCCTCCATCACGTAGCCGCCGCCCCAGAGGTAATGAAACGCGTTGTCGATCGAGACCGTGCCGGTGCCGTAGGTGTCGGCCAGCTTCATGCAGGTGTCGATCGCCTCCCACGCGACGGCCTGGCCGAGCTTCTTGTGGGCGTCCCACACCTCGGCGGCCTTGAATCGGGTCGGCAGCTTCGTGATCGCCGCCTTCGGCACGCAGCCGCCCCCCTTGGAGCCGAAGAGCTCGTCGAGGTGGAGCGCCTTGATGGCGTTATGCGTGCGGATGCCGTGTTTGGTGGCGGCCGTGGCGAGCTTCGCCGCGTGGTCGGCCTCGGCGGCGTCGAAGCCCCGCTTTACGTAGGCGGCGCGGACGATCGCCTCGTGGGCGTCGACGGGAACGACATGAAACGTTTCTGGCATCAGACGACCTTTTTCACCGGGACCTCGGGGTTCACCTGCGCCAGCGGCTTCTCGCCGTGCATCGCGTTGATCAGGTTCGTGACTGCGGCCATCGCCTGCCGCTGCACGCTCTCGCTCGTGCGGGAGCCTATGTGGGGCGTGACGACGCAGTTGGGCAGCTTCGTGAGCGGATGGTCGGCCCGCGGCGGCTCCTCGTCGAGCACGTCGGTGCCGTAGCCGGCGACGCGGCCGGAGGCGAGCGCCGCAGCGATGTCGGCCGTGTTGACGATCTCCCCGCGGGCGCAATTCAAGATGATCACGCCCGGCTTCATCGTGGCGATCGATTTCGCGTTGACGAGATCGCGGGTTTCCGGGGTGAGGTTCGTGTGCAGCGAGATGTAGTCGGCCTGCGCGAAGAGCTCGTCGAGCGTGGCGGCGCGGGGGATGCCGTGCTCCTTGGCGAAGGCCTCGTCCCAGTAGACGTCGTAGCCGATCGGCTTCATCCCAAACGCCTTCGCGCGGATCGCCACCTCCTTGCCGATCCGCCCCATGCCGACGATGCCGATCGTCTTGTCGAGCAGTTCATGGCCGGTCGTGCGCTTCCAGCCGCCCGATCGCGTGGAGTCGCAATGGAAGAGGAGGTTTTTCTCGAGTGCCAGGAGCAGCAGGAACGTGTGCTCGGCGACCGTCGTGTGGTTGACGCCCGGCGTGAAGAGCAGCGGAATGCCAAACTCGGTGCAGCTCTTGACGTCGATCTTGTCGACGCCGATGCCGTATTTTGAAAGCACCTTCAGCCGTGGCCGGGCCTTCTCGAGTACCGCGCGGGTGATCGCGTCATCGCCGCAGATATAGCCGTCGATGTCGCCGACCAAGGCGAGCGTGTCGGCCTCGGAGAGCGGACCGCGGGCCGTGACGATCTCCCAGCCGGTGGCGGCGAGCTTTTCGTGATGCGGGCCGGGGGTGTCTTGAAACGAGGTCGTGGTGAGCAGAATGCGGGGCTTCATGGGGCGTCTCGGAGCCGATGGAATTCCGCGAAAATTAGCGGAATGCGGCGAATCCGGCAACGCGACGCCAAAGTAGACCGCTTGTTCCGAAAGCGGATCCCAACTGGCGTCGCACCGGCTCGGGGGCGGCAGAAGTCTCGTCGCGGTGGCCCTCGAAGACTCGGTCCAAATGCTCCTCGAGCTTCCGCCGACCCCCTCGCCTCCGTTCGTAGGACAGGCTTCAGCCTGTCGAGAGCAGATCCGCTTCGGGACGAAGCGGTTTACAGCCGTCGTACGGCTTCCGGAAAGAACGGCTTCAAGAGCGCGGCGGTCGTGCCGTTCCACTTCCAGAGATGGCAGAACCTCCGCTCGCGGCCACAGCCGGTCGTGCCGGTGCGGTGGAGCCAGTGGTGCTCGCCAGGCGCGAGCGGGTAGGTGGCGAATTCGTGCCGCCGCGCCTCCGGCACCTGCGTCTTGATCCAGCTCCAGTGATTGACGTGGAGCCGGTGATCGGGATCGGGATGATCCTTGGTCCACGCGCGATACTCGCGCTCCGTCACGGCGACGACGCGGTCGCGGAGGCTTCGCATGAGCGGCTCGTCGCGAAGGAGCGTCTGCTCGACGACGGCGAGGCCGACGGGCGACGTCGTGATCACGATCGCGGGATCGTCGCTGCCGGCGCGATCAGCCAGCAACGTGGGCAGCTCGTTCTCGAGCCAGGTCACCAGGTGTGCCGAGAGGATCGTCCGCTCGGCGGATTCCTGGGATGGGCTGATCCCGAGCCGGCCCGCCGGGCCTGCGGCGCGTCGCGCTGTGGCGACAGCCTCGCGCAGGCCGGCGAGCCAATGCCGGGAGTCTTCGCTTAACGGCTGAATTGCTGCCGCAGCCACTCGTTCTTCCGCTTCTCGAGCTCGATCAGCTTCTTGACCGGACCCTGGCGGTTGGCCTGGGCCGCCTGACGGGACGCACGGTTCTGGGCGGCACTCGCGGTGCCCACGAGGAACATGCTCGACACGATAGCCACCACGAACGCAATCCGAATCATAGAGAAAAGCTCCTGAATCTGAGTGATGAAATGGGGAGGGGGCGTTGATCCGCGAGGCTTGGGCGCCGCGACGGGTTTTTCTGTCGAATTCGAGATCGGCAGCCGACAGCCGCTGGCTGGATCGGATTCCGCCGCGGATGGCGCACGAGAAATAGCCGCCACGAGCGGTGCGCGTGGATTTCCGGGCACGGGCGGCATAAACGTCACCCGGAAGCGGTCTGCCGGCGGTCACTCGTCGCGTTTGAGGCCGGAGCGCGTCGCTTTCACGGCCAGCGGGTCGTCGGGCCAGGAGTGCTTCGGATAGCGGCGGCGGAGCTCCTTCTTCACCGTCGGATAGGTGTTTTTCCAGAAGCTCGCGAGGTCGCTCGTCACCTGCTGCGGGCGATGGTTCGGCCCGAGCAGGTGGAGGAGCACCGGCACGCGGCCGCCGGCGATTCTCGGCGTTTCGGCCACGCCAAAGAGTTCCTGGATCCGGACGGCGAGCGTGGGCGGCTGGCCCGCCTCATAGATGATCTGGTGCCGCTTGCCATTCTGCAGTTCGTAGTCGGCCGGCGCGAGCCTGTCGATCTCCGCGAGCCGTTCGTAGCCCACGGCGGCGTGCAGCCGCGAGAGCCAGTCGGCCGCACGGATCTCCTCGAGCGAGCGGAGCCCCGTGCAGACGTCGGGGAGCAGCGCCAGGAGCGCGGCGTCGTCGAAAGACGGCAGCGCGAGGTCTGGCGCGGCAGTCGCGAGCCAGCGGATGCGGGCAACGAAGCCGCCTGCCGGGGAATCGGCAGGCGGGAGCACGCGGTCGAGCTGCGCGGCGGCCTCGCGGGCGAGCACGTCCGCCGCGGCGCGTTCGTCGATGACCGCGATCGGCGTCTCGTCGAGCACGAGGTCGTTCCACATCGTGCAACGGCGGGCCTCCACCTGCCGCCGCGACGGATGAAACATGAGTTCTTCCACCTGCCGCAGGTTCGTGGAGGCGAGCGGCTCCTCCTCGAGCCAAGCCCGCTCCACGGCCGACGCCTGTCGCACGCTGGCCTCGCCGCCGGCGTCGTCGAGATCGATCGCCAGGAAGAATGGCTCCTGCCGCACCCGCGAGCCCCCATCGAGCCGCACTCCGCGTCCGCCCACCATCGTGGCGCGGTCGCCCGTGCCGGCCCGCAGCCGCGCGAGCCGGTCGGGAAACGCCTCGAGGAGCGCCCGCATGAGCGCCTCCGTGGGATCGGCGGCCCGCGCGGCGAGCGGCGCCTCCACGAGCCGGTAAAGCTGCTCGGCGGTGCGGAGCACGTTCGCGGCGCCGCCGTGATGCAGTTCGAGGTCTGCGTCGTCGAGCGACAGACCCGCATGAAAGGCCTGGAGCGCGGCCACGCGATCGGCCACGTCGCTCCGCGTGCGCACGGTCATGCGATCCCGCGGGCCGCGGCGGGCATGGGCGGCTGGGCGGAAGGGATCCCGCTCCGAGAGGAGCGCGGCGGCGATCGACGTCTCGCGAAGCACGCCGTGCCGCGCGCCGGCGAGCAGCAGCCGGGCCAACCGCGGGTGCGCCGGCAGCCGCACGAGCTCGCGGCCGAGAGGCGTGAGCCGGTCGGTTCGCGGCTCGCCCTCATCGATCGCGCCCAGCTGTTCGATCGCGCCCAGCTGTGCGAGCAGCCGCCGGGCGTTGGCGATTGCGTCAGCCGCCGGCGGGTCGAGCCATAGAAAGCCCTGCTGTTCGCCGCTGGCGAGCAGCTGCAAAAGTGGTCCGGCCATGTCGCCGCGCAGGGCTTCGGGCGTCTCGGCCGCTGGCCGGTGATGGTGGGCCGCTTCGTCCCAGAGTCGCCAGCAGACGCCCGCGGCGGTTCGACCCGCGCGGCCAGCCCGCTGATCGGCCGCCGCCTGGGAGATCGGCGTGAGCTCGAGCCGCGGCAGCCCGGTGGCGGGGGCGACCCGCATCTGTCGCGCGAGGCCCGAATCGACGACGGCCGTCACGCCCGGGATCGTGAGCGACGTCTCGGCCACGTTCGTCGAGAGGATGATCTTGCGGCGGCCCATGTCGGCGAGCACGCGATCCTGCTCCTCCGGCGGCAGGTCGCCGAAGAGCGCGAGCAGGGCATGCCCCTCGCGGTCGGCGAGCGGCGCGAGCGCCTGCTCGCACCGCCTGATCTCCCCCACACCCGGCAGAAAGACGAGCACGTGGCCGTCGGTGTGTTTGAGCGCTTCCGGCACCGCCGCCGCGACGAGCTCGACGAGATCCCGCCGCTCGCCGCGCTTTCCATAGCGCACGTCCACCGGAAAGAGCCGGCCGTCGGCCGACACGATTGGGCAGCGGCCGAGCAGTTGGGCCACGGGCTCGGCCGCGAGCGTGGCGCTCATCACGATGATCCGCAGGTCGGGCCGCACCGTCTCCCGCACGCGGGCAAGCAGGCCGAGCACGAGATCCATCTCGATCGACCGCTCGTGGAATTCGTCGAGCACCACGGCGGAGATCCCCGCGATTTCCACGTCGTCGAGCAGCCGCCGTAGCATGATGCCGGTCGTCTCGACGACGAGCCGCGTGTCGCGGCCCACCTTCGCGTCGAACCGCACCTGGTATCCCACCTCGCCGCCGAGCGTCGCGCCGCGGAGCCGCGCGATCTGGTGGGCGACGGCGCGGGCCGCGAGCCTTCGTGGCTGGAGGAGAACGACCTTCTGCGGGGCCGGCAGGTCGTCGAGGATCGCCGCGGGCACGAGCATCGTCTTGCCGGAGCCGGGGGGCGCCGTGACGACGACCGCGCCCGTTCGCGATGCGGCCACGACCTCGTCGAGCACGTCGGCGACCGGCAGCGTGGCGAAAAAGTCGGGGAGCACGGTTCGGGCGGTCATGCGGAGCGGATGGTGGACGGGAGAAATGCAACATCCTACTACGAACACCCAAAAGCCCCTCGCGGAAGCGAGTGGGATGACGCCATCCATCACCATCCGGGCCTTTGCCCAAATGCCCCGCTCATGATCGCGACGCGTCATCCCACCGGCTCCCGCCGGGGGCTTGTGGGGAAAGCGGCCACGAAAGCTCACAACACATTCGCTTTCCATATCAAGCGGACCGCTCGAGTATGCTGGCCGCTGTCGCGAAACCTTCGGGCGCAGTATGCAATCGTTCGACGTCATCGTCGTGGGCACGGGCGGCATCGGCAGCGCGGCTGCGTATCACCTCGCCGCGCGGGGCCGGCGGGTGCTCGGCCTCGACCGGTTTCCGATCGCGCACGACCGCGGCAGCTCGCACGGCCAGACGCGGCTCGTCCGCCAGGCCTATTTCGAGCATCCCGACTACGTGCCGCTCCTCCTGCGGGCCTACGAACTCTGGCGGGAGCTCGAGCAGCGGGTCGGACGGCGGCTGCTCGTCGAGTCGGGCCTCGTGATGGCCGGGCCGCCGGAGGGCGGCGTGATCGCCGGCGCCCTCGCCTCGGCGCAGCTGCATCGGCTTAGCGTGGATCGCATGTCGGCCCGCGAGGCCCGCGGCCGCTGGCCCGTCTTCGCGCTGCCGGAAGACTGGGCCGTCGTCCACGAGCCCCACGGCGGCTATCTCTTCGTCGAGGCCTGCGTGGGGGCGCATGCCGAAGCCGCGCGGCAGGCCGGCGCGACGCTCGAGCATGGTGTCGCGGTGCACGGCTGGCGCAGCGAAGGAACCGGGATCGCCGTCGAGACGGACCGGGGAACGTATCGGGCCGACCGGCTCGTGCTCGCGCCGGGCCCCTGGGCCGCCGGGCTGTTGCAACTGCCCGCGGTGCCGCTCACGGTCCTACGGAAATCGCTCTTCTGGTATGCGCCATCGCCCGCCGCGCAGGCATCTTTCGCCGCCGGGGCCCTCCCCTGTTTCGCGTTCGATGCGCCCACGGGCTTCTTCTATGGCTTCCCGCAGATCGACGGCCGCGGCGTGAAAGTGGCCGAGCACACGGGCGGCCGAGCCGTCGCCGATCCGCTGGCGGTGGACCGGGAGATCGACCGAGACGAGAAGCAGCGTGTGGAGCAGATCCTCGACGCGCATCTGCCCGCGCTTGGCCGCCGTTGCACGGAGCACGCTGTCTGCCTCTACACGATGTCGCCCGACCATCATTTCTTGGTGGGCCTGCACCCCGCGAACGACCGCGTCGCGATCGCGGCCGGGTTTTCGGGCCACGGGTTCAAGTTTGCGAGCGTCATGGGGGAGGCGCTCGCCGATCTGGCGATCGCGGGCGAAACAGCGCTGCCGATCGGATTTCTGTCGCCGCGGCGTGACAAAAAGGTGTCAGGACTCTTTTCCGGCCTAAACGGGGCTGTTTCCCAGAGAACGTGAGCCGGAAAAGAGTCCTGACACCTTTTTGTGTCCTGACACCTTTTTGTGTCGGCTTGTCGCTGCGCGCGTGCGGGGCTACCGTTAGCCCTGTCGCAAACGGCATGGAGGCGCGGTGATGAAGAACTTCGCATGGACTGCGGTCGTCGTGTTGCTGGCTGGCGGCACCGGGATGGCGGAAGACTGGCCGCAGTTTCGGGGCGGCGCGGCGCTCAGCCAGGCACCCCACGCGAAGGTGCCGCTCGCCTGGGATACCGATAAAAACGTCGCCTGGCGGACGGCGGTGCCCGGTTCGGGCTGGTCGCAGCCGGTCGTGTCGGGCGACCGGATCTTTCTGACGACGGCCGTGGCGCCCAGCGGCGGCCGGCCGAGCGGCATGATGGGGGGCGTGATGTCGCTCTCCACGTGGGGCATGGGATCGGCGCCGTCGGAGCCGATCCAGTTTCGCGTGCTCTGCCTCGATCGGGCCAATGGCACGGTCGTCTGGTCGAAGACGGTCGCCGATGTGAAGCCGAAATTCGGCAAGCACACGTCCAACACGTTCGCCACCGAGACCCCGTGCGCGTCGCCCGATGCGGTCTATGCCTTCTTCGGCGCGACCGGCACGGTCGTCGCGCTCGACCGCGATGGCAACCAGCGCTGGCGGCGGGAGCTCGGCCCGCAGTCCACCACTAATCAGTTCGGGACGGGCTCCTCTCCGCTGCTCGCCCAGGATTCGCAGGGACGGCCGCGGCTCTTCGTGCAGCTTTACAACGACGACCGGGCGACGCTCGTCTGCCTCGACGCGGCCACCGGCGCCGATGTCTGGACGGCCGATCGCGACAAGGGAACGTCGTGGGCGACGCCTGTCGCTTGGAGCAACGACGGCGTCGCCGAGGTGATCACCGCCGGACAGGGAAAGGTGATCTCCTATGACACCGACACCGGGGCCGAGCGTTGGCGGTTCGGCGGCATCGACACGTCGTTCGCCTGCTCGGTCGTCGCCGACGCCGAGGGCGTCTATTTCGGCACGTCGAGCCCGGGGAGCAAGGCGCCCGCCTACGCGATCGCCCGCGGCTGCCAGGGCGACCTCACGCTGCCCGCTGGCGCCACGCAGGGGGGCAAGGTGCTCTGGTCGAAGACGAAGTGCGGCGCGGGGATGCCGTCCCCCGTCGTCATCGGCGACCACCTCTACTTCCTCGACAAGATCGCCGTCTGCCTCGACAAACGGACGGGCGAGGAGAAATACCGCAAGCGTCTGCCCGGAGGCAGCACGTCCGTGGGATCGCCGCTGGTGATCGGCGACCGAATCTATCTTGTGAATGAGCGCGGCAAGGTGGTCGTCCTCCAGGCCGGCCCCGAGTTCAAGGTGCTGGCGGAATCGTCGGTCGGGAGTGGCGACGAGATCTTCTGGGCCACGCCCGCCGTCACGGAAGACGCCCTCTTCATCCGGTCCACCGACGCGCTCTACTGCATCCGCTGAGCGGTCTCGTCGAGGAGCATTTCGATGCGTGCTGCCCGGTTGCCAATCGCCGGCCTGCTGCTGGCCGCCTGGGTCGCATCGGCCCGCGCCGGTGACTGGCCGCAGGTGCTCGGCCCGAATCGCGACGGCATCGCGGCCGCGGATGAGAGGCTCGCGGAGACATGGCCCGCCGACGGGCCGCCGGTCGAGTGGCGACGCGACGTGGGGGCCGGCTACGCTGGTATCGCCGTGGCCGGCGGCCGCGCCCTGCTTTTTCATCGCGCCGGCAAACGTGAGGTCGTTGAGGCGATCGATGCGGCCACCGGCAAGACGCTCTGGAGCGACGGCCATCCGACCACGTTCACGCCGCAGGTCGGCGGTGGCGACGGGCCACTCTGCACGCCGGTGATTCACGATGGACGTGTGATTGTCTTTGGCGCGCAGGGCATCCTCGCCTGTCTCGATCTCGCCACGGGCAAGCGGCTCTGGCAGCGGGACACGCACCGCGAATTCGACGCGCTCGAGGGATACTTCGGCGCGGGCAGCACGCCGCTCGTCGTGGGCGGCCACGTGCTCGTCAACGTCGGCGGCTCACGGCAGGAGGCGGGGATCGTCGCCTTCGATCTCGGCACGGGGGAGACCAAGTGGAAGGCCACGGCCGAACCGGCAAGCTATTCGTCGCCCGTGGAGGTCGACATCGCCGGCGTGCCGCACGCGCTCTTCGTCACCCGTTACCAGTGCCTGCTCGTCGAGGCCGCGACCGGCGCCGTGAAGTGGCGATTTCCGTTCGGCATGCGGGGGCCGACGGTGAATGCAGCGACGCCGCTGGTGATGGCCGCCGGTAACGCCGCCGAAAAAAGGCTGCTCGTCACGGCCGCCTACGGCATCGGTTCCGTGAATGCCTCGTTCGACGGCCAGGCCGCGCAGACGCTCTGGGAGGGAACCGAGTCGCTCGCCACGCAATACTGCACGCCGATCGCCGCGCAGGGAATCCTGCTGGCAATCGACGGCCGCGACGACGTGCCGCCGGCCGACCTCAAGGCCGTCGAGGCGGCGACGGGCCGCGTGCTCTGGGCCGAACGCGGCTTTGGCTACGGCACGCTTCTCTCCGCCGATGGCAAACTGCTCGCGGCGAAGACCGACGGCGAACTCGTGCTCATGCGGGCCGACGCGAAGGGCATGAACGTGCTCGCGCGGGCCCGGCCGCTCGCGGGCACGATCCGGGCGCTGCCAACACTCGCGGCCGGCAGACTCTACGTGCGCGATGACTCGGTGCTCACGTGCCTGCACGTGGGCCCGTGACGGATGCGCCCGCGCTGCGGCGCCAGACCTCGCCGAGCAGGATGCCGCAGGCGACCGACACGTTGAGGCTCTCCACCGCGCCGGTGCCGGCGATCTGCAGCCGCCGGTCGGCCACTGCGTCGATCGACCGCGACACGCCCTCGCTCTCGCTGCCGAGCGCGAGCACGACGTTTTGCCCCAGCGTGGAGCTGTAGAGCGGATCGCCCCGGTGGCTCGACGTCACCACGATCTCGTAGCCGGCCTTGCGGAGCCGGCCGAGGTCGGCGGCCGGGCTCGCGAGATCGCAGACGGGCACGATCTCCGCTGCGCCTTCCGCGACTCTTGCGGCCGCCGGCGAGAGCGGCGGCAGCGCCTTCTCCGGCCCGAGAATCGCGGCCACACCGAAGTGCGCCGCGGTTCGCAGGATGGAGCCGAGGTTGTGCGGATTCTGCACGCCATCGAGATAGAGCATCGGGCCGGAGAGCGCCCGCGTGTCGATCGCGCCCAGCAGGTTGGCGAGGTTCCAGCGGCGGATCTGCCTGGCCAGGATCGCGACGCCCTCGTGGTGGACCGATCCGGTGAGCCGCTCGAGGTTGTCGGCCTCGACCACCTGGAAGCCCTTGCGGTTGGCGATGCAGTGCTCGATGAGCGGCGCGAACCGTCGCTGGCGGTCCTTCGTCATGTAGACGCGAACGACGTCGTTGGGCCGCCGCGCGAAGAGGGCCTCGCAGGCATGGACGCCGTGATACTTCTCCTCTGATTTGTCTTGATGACGCGGCCGCGCGGCGGCTGGGGCGGGGCGCTTCGAGGGGCGGCGAGGCTTCATGGTGCGAAAAGTCTACGCTCCGGCAGTCGAAAGTAGACCGCTTGCTCCGCAAGCGGATCGGGATCCGCTTCGGGACGAAGCGGTCTACGGTAGGAAGCGGTGCTTGTGACAGGCTGAAGCCTGTCCTACTTAGAGGGCGCGGCGGTATTTCTTCGTGCCGCGCGGCTTGGCGGCCGGGGCGGCTGCCGGCGCGGCGGCTGCGGCGCGTTTTTCGCCGCGGGGCTTGCTCTTGCCACGGCGGCCCTTCGCCGGCTTGTTGCGACCCGGTCGGCCGGACTCAGCGTGGCGGCCCGTTTCTGCGTGGCGGCCGGTCTCGCTCCGGCGGCTGCGTTCGCCGCGTTCGCCGCGGCGGCCCGCATGGGCCCGCGGCTTCGCGTCGCCGCGTTCCTCCGCCGGATCGGCCTTCGGCAGGTCGGCGGGGAGGTCGGTGCGTTCCGGAATCTGCTTCCGCAGGAGCCGTTCGATCGCCGTAAGCCGCGGCCGCTCCTCACGATCGCAAAAGCTCACGGCGGCGCCGGTGAATCCGGCGCGGCCGGTGCGGCCGATCCGGTGCACGTAGGTCTCCGGCTCGTGCGGCAGTTCGAAATTCACGACGTGCGTCACCTGATCGACGTCGATGCCGCGGGCGGCGATGTCGGTCGCGATCAACACCGGCGGCCGCTGCGACTTGAACGACGAAAGGGCGAGCTCGCGCTGATTCTGGCTCTTGTTGCCGTGGATCGCGGCCGCCCGGATGCCGGCCTTCTCGAGGTCGCGCTGCAGCTTGTTCGCGCCGTGCTTCGTCCGTGTGAAGACGATCACGCGGGCCATTCCCTCGTGCTTGAGCAGGTGAATGAGCAGGTGCTTCTTCTGCTTCTGCGGCAGGAGAAACACCGATTGCTCCACCGTCTCGGCGGGCGTGGCCTGCGGCGCGGTCTTCACCTCGAGCGGGTCGTGCAGCATCGTCTCGGCGAGCTGCCGCACCTCGGCGGGCAGCGTGGCGGAGAAGAAGAGCGTCTGCCGCTTCTTCGGCACCTGCGCCACGATCTTGCGCACATCGTGGATGAAGCCCATGTCGAGCATGCGGTCGGCTTCGTCGAGCACGAGATACTCGACCGACCGGATGTCCACGAGCCGCTGCTGGATCAGGTCGAGCAGCCGGCCCGGCGTGGCCACGAGCACGTCCACGCCGCGCTGCATCGCCGCGGCCTGCGGCTTCTGGTTGACGCCGCCGTAGATCACGGTGCACTTCAGCTTGGCGTGCTTGCCGTAAGCGCGGAAACTGTCGTGGATCTGGCTGGCGAGTTCACGGGTGGGCGCGAGCACGAGCACGCGGCAGCGGTGAGGCTGCACCTCGCGCCGGTCGGCCATCAGCCGCTCGATAAGCGGCAGGGCGAAGGCGGCGGTCTTGCCGGTGCCGGTCTGGGCACAGCCGAAGAGGTCGCGGCCGGCGAGCACGTGCGGCATCGCCTTGGCCTGGATCGGGGTGGGGGTCGTGTAGCCTTCGGCAGCGAGCGCCTCGAGAATTGGCGCGGAGAGCCCCAGCGATTTGAATGTCTGCATCGACCAGAGCATATCCTCCCCGCCGCGACGGCGGCAGGGGCTCGCGGCTTTGCGGCGTGAACCACGTCTTTCGCCCGCGGGTCAGCCGGGCGACGCGTCGTGCGCGAGGCGGGGAAGGAACGTGGGATCGATGAGATCGGCCGCCGTGATCGTGACATGCCGCGTCGGTGCGCCCGTGGCCGCAAGCTCCGCGGCGGTGATCGGCTCGCGGGATGCGAACTGCGCCCGCACGACGTCGGCGGTGGCGTCGGAGGCATCGGTGCCTGCCGCCTGCCGCGCCGCCACCCGGACGATCACCGCCTCCGCGGGCAGGTCGAAATCGAGCCAGACGAGCGGCGCGCCGGCCTCGCGGGCCACCGCGGCGATCGTGTCGCGCTGGGCGCGGAGATTCGCCGCCGCATCGACGACGACGCTCGACCCCGCGGCGAGCAGCGTGCGGGAGATCGAGGCGAGCCGGTCGTAGACGCGGCTCGTCGTGGCCGGGTCGTAGATCGCTTGGGCGTGGGCTGCGGTTTGCGGCCGGTCGGTGCCGGCCATCCCGACGAGCCGCTTTCGTTCAACGTCGCTCCGCAGCCGCACCGCCTCGCAGCCGCCGACGATCGCCGCGGCCACGGTCGTCTTGCCGCTGCCGGAGATGCCGCTCGTCGCGTAGAGCACCGGCCGGCGCGGCCGCGTGAGCCGCTCGGCCAACACGAGGTAGCGGTCGGTCTCGGCCCGCGCGGCCTGCTGCGCCGCTCGATCGCCCGCCGCCTGCGCGAATCGGATCGCCGCCACCGCGGCCCGCACGATCGCGCGGTAGACCTTGTAGATGGGGAGCACCCCCGCGGCGTCGTGGTCGTCGGCCGCCTCCATCCAGCCGCTCACGGCCTGCGCGGCGAGGTCTGGCCGGCCGCGGGAGTGGAGGTCCATGGCGAGAAACGCGATGTCGCTCGCCACGTCGATCCACCGCAGCGACTCGCTGAACTCGATCGCGTCGAACGCCATCATCCGTCCCTCGTGAAGCACGAGGTTGGCGAGGTGGAGGTCGCCGTGGCACTCCCGGATGCGGCCTGCCCTCCGCCGGCGCTCGATCGCGGGGCCGACCGCGTCGAGCCGCGCGCGCAGCCACTGTTCAAGGTGTTGGTCGCGGGCTCGAGTATCGGGCCGCGCCGCCCGCAGCTGCGCGAGATTGAGGCTCACGGCATCGCCGACGGCCTGCGCCGTTCCCCACGGGGAGGAGGCAGACGCGACGGCGAGTCGCGCGTGCACGGCGGCGATCTCCGCGCCGAGCCTTCCGCAATCGTCGGCCGAGAGCCGGTGATCGGCGAAGAGCCGATCGAGCCGGCAGGCCTCGTCGAACTGCTTGAGCTTCACGGCCCACTCGAAGGCCGCGCCGGGGCCATCCATGCGCGGCGCCGCGGGGGAGCCGGTGATCGGCACGACGCCCAGATAGAGCTCCGGCGCGAACCGGCCGCTCAGGCGCACCTCCTCCAGGCAGCAGGCATGCCGCTTCTCGAGCGACGAGAAATCGAGAAACCCGAGGTTGCAGGGCTTCTTCACCTTATAGACGTAGTCGCCGGTGAGGATCACCCAGGAGATGTGGGTCTCGATCAGGTGGATGTCGCGCGTGGGATGCGGATACGCAGCGGGGTCGAGCAGCCGCGACACGTCAACGCGCATGCGGTCGTCGTAGGTTGCGCACCTGGAACCCGTCGCCCGCCGTGAGCAGGCGATCGAACGCGGTCGTCGCATCGATGCCGTCTTCGATCGCACTTTCGATCACGTAGGCGATCTCGTCGTCATCGAGCTCGATCCGTCGATCGCGCTGGATGGCGGCCACGAGGTAGCCCCGCTCGCCGTGCGTGCAGTTGTCGCAGATCCACGTGCGAATCGCGTCGAGCGGCGACAGACCCTTAAGCGAGTCGAAACGATCCTTCTCTTGCGTGAACATGGTTTCGTTCCCCTGTGAGGTGAATCCTTTCCCTCCAACGGCTGCGAACTGTACGCCTCGAAAAATCGATTGGCAACCGGACGCGGGGCAATTTTTGCGGAGCGGAGGCACCCCGCGGGAGGATGGGTAGGCCGCGCGGGATGGGCGGGGGCAGGCTGAAGCCTGCGCTCCTGGTGACAGGCTGAAGCCCGTCCTACTGGGCGGTCAGTTTGGAGACGTCGAGGGCTTCGATCGTCTCGATCGCCTGGCCGGCGATGCCCTGGAGGTCGCCATACATGCCCGCCGTGGCGGCCAGCACCGCCTGGATCTGCATCTCGCGCTTCGCCCAGAGCTTCGTCATCGTCGTCCGCTCCTTGGCGAGGTCGGCGTGCATCTCCTCGAATTTCTCGATGATCGCCGTCACCCGCTGCCGGAAGCGATGGCCCGTCAAATATTGGTAGACGAGCTCCATCTTCGTCTGCTGCCCCTCCCCTGCCTGCCGGGCAAGGGCGAGCTCCATGAGCGTGTGTCGGAGGGCGATCGCCAGCGGCACGAACGTCCGCGTGCCCGTCACCCACACGCCATCGACGTGGCCAAACGTCTCCAGGCCCTTCGGGAGCGTGTGCGTGACGATGACGGCGAGGTCGGCCTTCGCGGCCCGCTGGTCGTCGCGAAGCTTCGGCAGCCAGCCTTCGCTCCAGTGCTTCGTCCGCTTCGATTCCCAGAGGATCGTGCCGCAGGGCTGGCCGTCGGCGCGGGCCACGGCATGCACCACGTCGCCGCCAAACTCCCCCTTGGCCACGGGCGTGAAGGCATCCGACGGGAACGACTGCTTGAGCACGGCCTCGATCTCGAGTTCCTGCACCTCCCCCTGCAGCTGCTGTGAGCCCTGCTCCGCCCGCCGCTTGAGCTCCTCGATCTGCCTCTGCATGGCGGTGATCGTCTGCTCCTTTTCGGCCATCTTGAGCTTGAGGTCCCCCTCGGCCTCGCGCTTGGCCTGCTCGCGGGTGGCGGCGAGCGATTCCTGCACCCGCTTCTCGATCGAGAGCTCGAGCTCGCGCTTGGCGTCGTCGAGCTCGCGCTGCTTGCGCAGGGCGTCGGTCTGGGCCTGCTGCGCCTCGGCGAGCTTCTGATCGCGGTCTGCGAGCACGCTCGTGAGCTCGGCGAGCTCCTGGGCCTTGCGGTCCATCTCCGCGGTCAGCGCGAGCCGGGCCTTCTTCGCCTCGGCCTCGGCGATCGCAGTTCGCTCGGCCCTCAGCTTGGCCTCGTATTGGGCCCGCGTGGCCTCGACGATCGGCGCGGCGAGCGATTCGGTGAGGTGCACCTCGCCCTTGCAGTGCGGGCAGGTAATCGTGGGGTCGGCGTGGCTTTGCATGGCGGTCTCCGGACGGAATGGACCATTATTGTGTCCATCTGTCCAGTTCCGTCCAGCCTGAGCAGGACAGGCTTCAGCCTGTCGCGGGCAGGCCGGTGCGGAAATGCAGGCAGGCTGAAGCTTTTCGTGGCAGGCTGAAGCCTACCCTACTGCGCTTGGAAGGTGTCGATGTAGACGAGGTCGGCGATCGAGCCCTCGTCGGTCCAAAACCGGGCCCGGATCGCGTAGAGCTTGTCGCCTTCCACGATGCAGGCGAAGGGCTCGCGATACTTCACGCCGGGGTTCAGCTGGTAGCGGCCGTTCACGAAGTCTTCGTTCGTGGCCAGCAGGTTGCGCTTGAGCAAGAGCGGCCGCGGATTGCCGTCGGCGGAATTCCAGTCGAACCAGGGCACATCCGGATCGGCCTCGATGTGGGAGGCCTGATGCACGGCCGGCTTCACATCGCCGAGCGGTTCGATCTCCACGATCGAGATTTCGAGGCCGAGGTCGCGATCCCGCTCGTGCTGCGGAAACCGCGGCATGATCGCCACCTTGCCGATGTTTTTCATGAAGACGTCGACGTTCAGCAACACCCGGTCGCCCGCCAGCGGATGCACGCTCGGGCTCACCGTGACCTCCATCGTGGGGTCGTGCGTGCGCTCCACCGTGAAATTCGTGTAGGTCCACCAGGCGGCCACGAGGATCGCGGCGCCGCCGAGCACCTTGCTGAAGAAGTCGGCCCAGAGGTGGGCGGTTTCGAGCCGCGAGCGGCGGTCGTCGTGAGGCATGGTTTTCTCCGCTGGAGGCAGATTTGTAGGCCCGCCCGGCCCCCTGCCGCCAGCCCGTTTCGACCTGCGCAGCGGCCAAAATGTCCTCGGGGCCGCACTCGAAACCCAGGCTGCGCAGCTTGACGCGCGGCGGCTGCAAACCGCGGGCGCCAGGCGTTTTCCGGTGCGCTGGGTTCGTTCGTCGCTTGCCGGCTCGCCATACGATCGAGCGACACGGGAACGGACGCCATGCACATCACCCCCCGCCTCAGCGACGCCGGCCATGCCGTCAGGCTGCTCCTGGGGGTGCTCGTGGGGCTGCTCGTTGCCGTCATGCTCGCGGGCGACGCGGCCGGCGCCACGGCCCGGCGGCCCTACATCACCGGCATGGTCGGCTCGTCGCTCGGTCCGCTCTCAGGCGAGGCGCCGGGAAATCAGGGCGGCTCGTTCGCGAGCCCGGTCTTCAACGGCGAGGGGGCCTTCGGCGTGGAGATTCCGCGGCCGGCCGGGGCCGTCAGGCTCGAACTCGAGGGGCGGGCATTCGACGACACGTTCGCGGCGGCAAGCGCGCAGGAATGGTCGACGATGGCGAATCTCTGGCGCGAGCTCTCGATCGCGGAGCATTTCGGGGCCTATGCCGGCGGCGGCATCGGGGCGGGCGGGTTTTCCGTCGCGGGGGAGCCTGCACCAGACGGCCGGGCCGCGGTCGCGAAGGCGAGCGGCTTCGCCTGGCAGGCGGGCGCCGGCATCACGTATGCGTTGACGGAACGCGTGACGGTGGACGTGAGCTACCGGCTTCACGGCCTCGAGGCGACGGCGGGCCGAGCGGCCGGCGCCGCAGGAGACATGACGGCCGGCGAGGTGCTCTTCTCGGTGAGGGTCTTCGAGCCGTTCCGCGCGTGGCGGTAAGTAGCCCGCTTCGTCCCGAAGCGAATTCAAGCCGCGCCGGCTCGGGGGCGGCAGAAGTCTCGTCGCGGTGTCCCTCGCGGACTCGGTCCAAAAGCTCCTCGAGCTTCAGCCGACCCCCTCGCCTCCGTCTCAAGTAGCCAGCTTCGGGACGAAGCGGGCTACTTTGCCCGCCCTACTTGCGCTTTTTCTTGACGGACTTCTTCGCCGGCTTTTTCTTCTTGCGCTTGGCTGCGGCGCGGATGGCTTTCAGGGCCGCCTCCACCTCGTCGAGGAATTCGTTAGCCGTGTCGGTGAGTTCGCTGGCCGAGAGCGGCTCCACCTCGTCGATGATGAAAAGCGCGAGATCGCCGCCTTGCTGCGCCGCCATCAGCGCCTGGTATTCGACCAGCGAGAGGTCGTCGTGGTCTTCGTCTTCACTCGTCAGAAACTCGAAGCCCACGCGGGCATTCGCGTCCCAGCCGTCGATGTGAAACGACACCCCATGCTCGTGAAACATGATGTTGCGGGCGATTTGATAGCCGCGGGCGCGGAAGATGCGGGCCAGCAGGTCGCAGGCCCGGGTTTCGGAGAGGGTGTCGGGCACGGTGTCTGGTTCCAGGTTCCGGGGGGGATCAGCTTCGATACTCGAATTTGTACTTGCCCGGCATCGGAACCGGATAGGTGCCGTCGGCGTTCTTGGCCAGAATCGCCGGCGACGAATCGGTGAGGCTGTCCACGCCGGCCGTCAGGTCGTCCGGGCTGTTGAGCATTTCGTCGTAGGTGACCACCCGGCCGGTGTGGGCCGCAAACCGCCCCATCGCCGTGACCAGGCTCGCCTCGGCGCCCCGCTTCGCCTCGTTGTAGGGCGTGTCGGCGAGGATCGCGGCGACGAGATGCTCCCATTCGACGCGGTAGGGGTTCTTCTCGGGCTGCGCTGCGGTCCAGAGGATGTTGTCCTTCTCCATCCGCTGGCTCTTGTAGATCGTCGACTTCGCTGGCGAGTGGCCGCTCGCGGAGATCGTGAACGCCCCCTTTGACCCTTGGCCGAAGAGACCGAATTTCTGATTGCAGTTGGCCATCGTGCGGCCGGAATAGAAAAACTTCGCGCCGTCGGCGAACGTCCATTCGACGCCGTAGGTGTCGAAATTCTGGTCGTCGAGTTTGCCGCGGAAGTGCCGGCCCCCGGTCGCCTCGGCCTTCACGGGCCAGGCGTTCTTCATCCAGCAGGCCTCGTCGATGTGGTGAACGTAGAAGT
>JBIIQM010000056.1:0-19778 GCA_044342075.1 Pirellulales bacterium | reverse complement strand
TGGTCACGACGGCCTCCCCCTCCTGCGGCTCCACCACGAGCGATACCTTCCGCTCGCCGAGTTGGCCGTTCGGAGTCCAGGCCAGCCGCACGGGTTCCTCCACCGCGTCGGGCCGGCCCTTCACGCTGGTGCGGGCAACCTCCTGCATCGCCCCGGCGTCGTTCTCGGCGAGAAGCTTCACGACCACGTCGCGGTCGGCGAGCCCGTCGAGCCGCACGCGGCCGGCCACGTCGAGGGCGTTGCCGCGATAGACGGTCTCGCCAACCGCGAGATTCGAGACCGCCGCGTCGCGGCCCTGCCCCGTGCCGCGATGCTGGCCGAACGTGACGCTCCAGAGCGGCACTCCGGCATCCCCGACCTTGCGGGCCGCCGACTGCGGCGGCAGGTCGCGCGGCGGATAGGCATGCTGGGCGCCGTCGCTGAGCACGATGATGCCGGCGAGGTGCTTCCCGGCGGCCGATCTGACGGCGTCGTCAATCGCAGAGCCGATCGCGGTCTCGTCGGCCGAAGGCTCGTCCTGCCAGTCGCCGAGTTTCAACGGATCATCGGGGGTGGCGGCCACGGCACGGGCCTCGCGATCGAACCGCCAGACGGCGATGTCGAAGTCGCCATCCGCGACGAGCGACGTGGCCGCCGGCCGCGCCGCATCGAGCGCCGCGGACAATTCCTGCCAGCGCGTGCGGCCGTTGGGGCCGTCGGCGATGCTCATGCTCTCCGATGCATCGGCCAACACGAGCACGCTGCCGTGCTGCCGCGCCTTGCGACTGGAGACGATCGTCGGCCGCAGCATGCAGGCCACGAGCGCGAGAAACGCGCCCAGCCTGAGAAGCACGAGCACGAGCCGGCCCGCGGCCGTGAGCCGCGAAGCGTCGGGGGCAACCGCGAAGAGCACGGCGGCCAGCGCCAGCGTGACGATCCCCAAAAACCACCACGATCCCACCGGATCGAGGTTCAGCGCCGTGTCGTGCAGCAGGCTCGCGGCGATCATGCGGGCGTCTCCGCAAGCGCCGCGGGCGCGGCCTCCGCCTCGCGCGGCGCGTAAAACCGGTTGGCCATGATCCAATCGCCTGCCATCGCCACCGCTGCCAGGATGATCAGCCAGCCGAAGAGCTCCGCGCCGATCCGCTCCAGGTTGACGTCGCGGACGAGCTCCCGTTCCGAGCGGGCGAGTCGATGATCCGCGCCGAAGATCGCCGCCAGCGAGTCATTGCCGAGCCGAGCCGTGTCGGTGGCGGCGGCATCGAGGTTGGCGCTGAACCCCTTCGCCAGCCCCGCGGCCTCCCCGCCCGAGCGGATCGCGTAGTTGCCCGGCACCTGGGTGGCCGTGACCGTGATCGTGCCCCGCTTCGGATCGACCGCCGCCGGAAAGTCGTCGCCCGCCGGCGTGCGGACGAACGCCGCGGGCAGATCGCGCCGCTCCATGTGCAGCACCGCCGGCCGCCCGGCGATGATGTTGCGGTCGTCGGCCGTGTCGATCGCGTGCAGGAGCGTCTCATTGGCGAGCATCACGAACGGCCAGGGCTCGAAGCCCGTGGCCAGCGTGTTCCAGGCGTCGGGGTCGTTCGCCGACTGCGACACGGGGGTCGTCACCGTGATGACCGTGCCGGCGCCGAGCCGATGTTCGAGGATCGCGGGCAGCCCGTTCCGATACGCCGCCACGGCGATCGCGATCGCCGCGGCCCCGTCGGCGGCCGCAACGTCCTCCACCGGCTCGAACTCCCAATGCCGCTGCACCGGAAAATCCTGCCAGGGGACGGCGTCGCCCACGCGCCGAAAGGGGGCCAGGATCGGGTGATCGAGCGACTCCGGCGCGAGAAAGTTGCCGCCGTCGGGGCTCCGCCACACCCGCTTGATCCGGCCGCCAAGCAACTTCTCGGCTGCCGGTGCATTGAACCTCGCCGCATCGCCCGCGCGGGGCCCCAGCCAGACGACGAGCCCGCCCCCCGAGGCCACCCACTGCGCGAGCTGCTCCCAACTGGCCGCCGGCAGCGGCGGCGGATCGACCAGCACGATCCCCTTCACGCCATCCCACGGCGTGCCATCCAGCCGCTCGACGTCGATCACGGCGGGATCGAACCGCGCCTTGCCCGCCTTGCGGAGCGCCACGGGCGCGATCGCCTGCGACACCAAGAAGGCCGTGCGCTCGGCCGGCGCGGGTGCCGCCACGAGCACGCGGGCCGGCGCTCCGACCTGCACCGTGAAATACCGCACGTCGTCGGCCTCGAGATCGTCAGAGCCGTCGATGACCACGCGGCCCTGACGCACACCGGGCTCGAGCCCCGCCACCTCGAACGCCACCTCGACGGGGCTGCCCTGCTTCCAGTTCACCGGCTTGATCGCCCGCCGCGCGTAGTGGCCGTCGGCGGCGAGGAGTTCCACCGCCACCGCACGGGTGGCGTCGGGGCCGGTGCGGCTGCCCACCACGGAGAGCGTAAGCGGCGTGCCGGCCGCCACCAGGTCGTTCGCGAGATCGACCGCATCGAGCGAGAAGTTTTGCGCGCCCTGCGCCCCCACGTCGACGTAGAGCACGCTCGCGTCGGGATGGGATGCCGTCACCTCGAGTGGCGACGCCCCCTCCCAGGCGCCGCGCGAGCAGTCGGTGAAGACATACATCTCGTGCCGCGCGAGCCCGGAGGTGTCGAGCAGCCGCAGGCCTTCCCGCATCGCGTCGGCAAGCGACACCACGGGCGTCGCGGCGGCGAGCCGATCGACCCGCGCGGCGGCGGCCGCGATCGTGGGCGAAAATGCGGCCGCGTTGCCGGAGGTATCGAGCACGGCCACCTTGCTCGTCGGGGGCAGTTTGTCGAAGAGCACCTTCGCCATCGCGGCGGCCTGTTCCAGCCGTGTGCGGTTGGCCTCGCGAAGCAGCATCCGCGGCGCGTTGTCGAAGACAAAGACCGCCGCCACCGGCCCTTCGCCATCGGCGAGCCAGCCGGCCCCTCGCAAGGTCGGCCGCGCGAGGGCCAGGGCGAGGATCGCCAAGGCCGCCATCCGCAACAACAGCAGGAAGAGATGATTGAGCCGCAACCGGCGCCGGTTGGCCGTCGCCCGCGCCTTGAGGAATCGCAGCGCCGGAAACTCCCGCTTCACGGGCTTCCGCCGCATGATGAGGTGCAGCACGAGTGGCACGACGACGAGCGCCGCGCCGCCGAGCAGCATCGGGGTGAGAAACGATAGTCCCATGGCTCTAAAACCTGTTGCGGCGACTGACGAGGTAGCCCATCAGCGCGCGGTCGAACTGCATGCTCGTGTCGAGCGGCACGTAATCGATCCCCGAGTGGAAGCAGAAGCGGCGGTAGTCGTCGCGGAATGACTCCACGCCGGCCACATACTGGCGGCGGGCGGCGTCGGCGTCGACGACGAGCCGGTCGGCCGACTCGGGCTCCGTGAATTCGACCATGCCCTCGAAGGGAAACTTCACCTCAGCCTCGTCGAGCACGTGGAAGAGGATCACGTCGTGGCCGCGGTGCCGCAGCCGCAGGAGCGATTCGCGGATCGGGTCGGGATCGGCCAGCAGGTCGCTGAAGATCATGACGAGCGAGCGGTGCCGCAGCATCGCCGCCACCTGCACGAGGCTGCGGGCGGCGTCGGTGCGGCCCGTGGGCTTCACCTTCGCGAGCACCGAGAGCACCTGCGCGATCTGCGATCGCCGCGACCGTGCCGGCAGGCTGGCGTGGAGCTTGTCGTCGAAGGTCATCAGCCCACAGGGATCCTGCTGGTGGATCATGAGCCAGCAGAGGGCCGCGGCCAGCGAGATCGAGTAGTCGAGCTTGGTGAGCTCCTGGCGGTAGGTGTAGGCCATCGAGGCGCTCGTGTCGATCACGAGGTAGCCAGTGATGTTGGTCTCCGCCTCGAACTTCTTGACGTAGTGCTTGTCGGTCTTGGCATAGACGAGCCAGTCGATGTCTTTCGGGTCGTCGCCCGCCGCATACTTGCGGTGCTCGCTAAACTCCACGGAGAAGCCCTGGTAGGGGCTGGCGTGCAGGCCCTGCAGGAAGCCGCGCACGATGAACTGTGCCCGCAGGTCGAGTCGGGCGATCTGCCGCACGACCTCCGGCTTCAGGTATTCCTCGACGGCTCTCACCGTGGTGCCTCCCCTTGAGCGCTCACTTCACGAGCTTGGGGATCTCGGGCTCCGGAATCTCACGGACGAGACGCTCGACGATCGACTCGCTCGTCAGCCCGTCGGCCTGCGCCTGGAAATTGGTGGCGATGCGGTGGCGGAGCACCGGCACTGCGATCCGGCGGATGTCATCGATCGAGACGCTGAACCGGCCGTCCATGGCGGCCATGGCCTTGCCCCCCTGGATCAAAAACTGCCCGGCCCGCGGGCCGGCGCCCCAGTCAACGAGTTCTTTCACGTAAGCGGGGGCCTCCGCATCCTTGGGCCGCGTGGCCCGCACGAGCCGCGATACGTATTTCACGACGTATTCGCTCACGGCGACGCTGCCGACGAGTTTCTGGATGTTCACGATCGCCCGCCCGGAGAGCACCTTTCTCACCTCGGGCTTCTCGGCCCGCGTCGTGGCCAGAAGGATCTGCTCCTCCTCGCTCGCCGTGGGGTAGCCCACCTTGATGTTGAACATGAAACGGTCGAGCTGGGCCTCTGGGAGCGGATAGGTGCCCTCCTGCTCGATCGGGTTTTGCGTGGCGATCGTGAAGAACGGGTCGGGAAGCTGATAGGTCTCCTGCCCCACCGACACCTCCCGCTCCTGCATCGCCTGCAACAGCGCCGCCTGCGTCTTGGGCGGGGTGCGATTGATCTCGTCGGCGAGCAGGATGTTGGTGAAGATCGGCCCTTCGACGAACCGGAAGCTGCGGCGGCCCGACTCGTCTTCCTCGAGCACGTTGGTGCCGGTGATGTCGGAGGGCATCAGGTCGGGAGTGAACTGCACCCGCTTGAAGCCCACGTCGAGGATCCGCGCGAGCGTCGACACCATGAGCGTCTTGGCAAGGCCAGGCACGCCCTCGAGCAGGCAGTGGCCGCGGGTGAAGATCGCCGCGAAGAGCTGCTCGATGACGTCGTTTTGGCCGACGATCACCTTTTGGAGCTCCTCCTGCATGAGCTTCCGGTGCTGCGCGAACTCCTGCAGGATGTCGTCGAGCGTCTTGGGGCGGGGGGCGGTGGACAAGGGGCGATCCTTCCTTGGGGGGCTGGCGACCCTTCAAGTATCCGCCGCGGCCCACGAAGCGGCAAACGCCGCCACCTCCCGACGCGGATTCACGCCTCACCCGCTGCCACGGAAGAAAAAGCGGTAGAATCGCCAAGGTCGCGGCGGCGTCTGCCGATCCGCCGGTTTCAGGTCGCTGACCTGAAGGATGGGTTTCCATTCCCTGTCGCGAGGCGGGCAGTGCGTGCGAGCGGTCGGTTCATCGCGGTGACGGCCCTTGTGGCGGCCATCTTCATCGGCCGGCTGGCCCCGCTTGCCGCCGAAGAGCCGCCCCTTTCCCCGGAGAAGATCCAGCGGGCGATCGAGAAGGCCCGCGACTGGCTGCTTCGCGAACAGAAGCCCAACGGCACCTGGGAATGCGGCATGCGCACGCAAGATACCCGGGTGGGCGCCACGGCGCTCGTCGTTTTGGCTCTGGCCAATGCCGGCGTCGCGGCCGAGGATCCGGCCCTCCGGAAAAGCCTCGACTGGCTCCGGCAGCAGAAGCCCGAGGAGACCTACTCTGTATCGCTGCAGACGATGGCGCTGGCGATGCTCGCCCCCGACACCGATCGGCCGATCCTCGAGCGCAACGTGCAGTGGCTCGAAGGCACACAAGTGACCAACGGCCCCGCGGCCGGTTCGTGGTCGTATGGCAAGGCGAAGGGCACGGGCGACAACTCCAACTCCCAGTTCGCATTGCTCGGCCTCCACGAGGCGAACCGTGCGGGTGTCGCCGTGGATCCCCGGGTCTGGCGGCTGGCCCACCAATACTGGGTGTCGGCCGCCAACGGCGACGGCTCCTGGGGCTACACGATCGGCAATAGCGGCGGCTCCGGCAGCATGACCTGCGCGGGGATCGCGAGCGTGTGGATCACGGCGGAACACATCGGCGCTCCGGCGGCGATGGCCAACCGGGAGACGGTCGCCTGCTGCGGTGGCGGCTCCTCTCCCAAGGTGCTCGACCGCGGTCTCGACTGGCTCGGCAAAAAGTTCACCGTGCTCGAAAACCCCGGCGGCGGGCGGACGTGGCACTACTACTATCTTTACGGCCTCGAGCGGGTGGGGCGGTTCACGGCGCGGCGGTTCATCGGCCAGGCCGACTGGTATCTCGAGGGCGCGCGGATGTTCGTGAAGACGCAGGATCCTCTCACGGGTTCGTTTCGCGCTGGGCCGATCGAAGATCCCATCGTGGCAACGAGCTTCGCGCTGCTCTTCCTCGCCAAGGGCCGCCGTCCCGTGATTGTCGCCAAGAGCAGCCACGACCCGGCCAGCGACTGGAATCGCCACGGCCACGACATTGCCCACTTGGTCGAGCACGTGGAGGCCCAGTGGAAGAAGGACTATCCCGCCGGCCTCTCCTGGCACGTGCTCGACACGCCGAACGCCACGCTTGACGACTTTCAGCAGGCGCCCGTGCTCTGGCTCTCCGGCAAGAATGCCTTCGACCTGGGCGCTGACGCCGGCCCGCGGCTGCGTCGCTACATCGACGAGGGAGGCTTCATCTTCGCCGAGGCCTGCTGCCCGGCGAGCGGCGAGTTTGACCGGCGGCTGCGCGAGCTCGTCGGCGAAATCTTTCCCGAGCCGGAATACCGCCTCCATCTATTGCCCCCCGAGCACCCGGCCTGGCACGCCGAGCAGGTCGTGCCGCCCGAATTGCACCGGCCGCTCCTGGGAATCGACTACGGCTGCCGCACCTGCCTGATCTATGCTCCACCGACGGAC
The DNA here is from genome assembly GCA_044342075.1 of Pirellulales bacterium. Classification (GTDB taxonomy): domain Bacteria; phylum Planctomycetota; class Planctomycetia; order Pirellulales; family UBA1268; genus RGVT01. Next base: position 12,903 of record JBIIQM010000056.1, on the reverse strand, counting down.
TTACAAAGGGATGCCCCGTCGATGCCGAGCCTCTCCTGCCTCTGGGAGATCGGGGGCCCCGCCCGCGCGAGCCTGCCGCCGACGATCCGCCGCGAGGTCGATGCGGCGCTGGCCATCGGCATGAACGTGCTGGCCTACGCGACGAACCGCGAGCTCAAGCGGAAGGACGAGCTCTTCGCGATCGACCGCCCCGCCGACGCGCCGCGAGACCGCTTCGAACGCGGCCAGCTTGCGATCGGCAAGCTCCGGCATGCCGGCATGTGCGACGCGGCGCCCGCGGCCCTCGCCAACATCCTCCGCGCCGCCGCCCGCGAGCTCGATCTGCGCGTGGACGACTCGCCGAGCCAGATCGACCCGGCCGACCCGCGGCTCTACGACTACCACCTCGTCTTCATGCATGGCCGGCAGGGCTTCGCGTTTGACGAGCCGGGCCGGACGGGGCTGCGGCAATTCCTCAACCGCGGCGGCACGCTGCTCGCCGACAGCGTCTGCGCGTCGGGCGGCTTCACCGCCGCCTTCCGTACGGAGATCGCCGCCGTGCTGCCCGACGCCAAGCTCGAGGAGGTCCCCGCCGACGATCCGATCTTCTCGGCGGGTGACTACGGCGGCTTCGACATCCGCGAGGTGACGCTTCGCGAGCCATCCGGCGGCGACGGCCCGCTCGCGGCCCGCAAGCGGCGGATCGCCCCGAAGCTCGAGGGCGTGCGGATCGGCGACCGCTGGGCCGTGATCTTCTCCCCCTACGATCTCTCCTGCGCCTTGGAGAAGCAAAACTCGCTCGAGTGCACCGGCTACGACCGCGACGACGCCGAGAAGATCGCCCTGAACGTACTCCTCTACTCGCTCAACCACTGAGTAGGACAGGCTTTAGCCTGTCGGCCTGCGCAAGGGCGGCAGTCTGCGCAAACTCATCCGGTGGGGGTGATTATGCCGATAAAAGCGATCGCACGCCCGCCCGCCGACGTGAATGACACGAGGTCTTCGCACATCCGTGAGATTCCAGAGTCTCTTTTCAGCGAGGGTTTCGGTAGGCATCGGCTTCACTGGTTCGCTGGCCGCCTTCATTGTGGCTCTCGTGACGTCGCCCGCAGCCGCGCAGGCGCCCGTGATCGCGGAGGAGATTCCTCCTCCGGCCGCGGTCGTCGAGGGACTGCAGAAAGACCTCAGCCGCCTGGAAAAGGAGATTCAAGCCCTCCGCAAGCAGCAGGACAAAGCCGCCGACGCTGCCGAGAAGACGAAAAAGGACGACGCCAAGAAGCCCACGTTTGTCCTCAGCGGCCAGATGCAGGCCGATCAGATCTACTTCGGTCAGGATCAGGTCAGCCGCGAGGCCGTGGGCGACCTGCAGGACGGCGCTCAGTTCCGCCGGCTCCGGATCGGTGGCCGCGGCAGCTTCCTCGAGGTCTTCGAATACTCGCTCGGCGTCGACTTCGCGCTCGCGAACCAGCCGAGCTACCTCGACAACTACATCGAGTGGAAGGAGTTGCCCTATCTGCAGAATGTCCGCGCCGGGCATTACTTCGAGCCCTTCTCGCTCGAGCGGGTCACGCAGAACCGCAACAACACGTTCATGGAGCGATCGCTCGTCGATACGTTCGCCCCGGCACGCAACATGGGCATCATGGCCTATGGCAACACGGAAGACGAACTGGCCACCTGGGCAATCGGCACGTTCCGCACCAATAGCGACAACACCGGCAACGACTCGTTCGACAGCGGCCAGGCCCTGACGATGCGCGGCACCTGGCTGCCCTGGTGGGACGAGGCGAGCGACGGCCGGTATTACCTCCACCTCGGCTCCGCCTACAGCTACCGCGACGCCTCGCAAAACCAGGTCCGCTTCCGCAACACGCCGGAAATCCGCAAGCAGCAGCCCGCCAACGTACTCGGCCCGGTCGGCCAACCCTCACCGAGCAACTATCAAAACGGCCAGCCCGGCCCCTTCGCGCCGATCTTCGTCGACACCGGCAACATCAAGGACGTCGACCACTTCCAGCTCTTCGACCCGGAGTTCGCGCTCATCCTGGGGCCGTTGTCGCTCCAGTCGGAATACGCGTTCGCCGCGGTGCATCGCACCGGCCGGCCCGACCTCTTCTTTAACGGCTACATGGCGCAGGTGAGCTATTTCCTCACCGGTGAGCACCGCCCCTACGACCGGAAGCAGGGCATCCACAAACGGGTCGAGCCCTTCGAAGACTTCTTCCGCGTCCGCACGAAGTCGCAGGGTATCCAGACGGGGCTCGGCGCCTGGGAAATCGCAGCCCGGTTTTCGAACATCGTCCTCAACGATAAAGACATCAAGGGCAACAACCTGACCGACTTCACCATCGGTCTCAACTGGTACCTGAACCCCTACACCCGCTGGAAGTTCAACTACATCCGCGCGTTTCTCGAAGACGATCGCGTCGGCAACAGCCTCACCGATGCCTACGGCATGCGGTTCGACTACGACTTCTGACGGGAAGCCGAGAGCCGGAGAATCACGCCATGCACAAGCCGACCATCACCGCCATGCTCCTCGCAGCCGTCCTGCTCGCCTGCGGGGCGGCCGACAAGGAGCCGGCCGCGGACAAACCGAAGGACTCGAGCAAGCCAAAGGCTTCCGAAAAGGCCAAGGGCAAGGACGACAAGGAGAAGCCAAAGGAGGACGAAAAGCCTGCCTGCATGCATTGCGGCGCCACCTGCGGCCTCGCTCCCATTTGCGTCTGCGAGCCGGGCACGAAGAAGCAGCCGAAGATCGAGTTTGACGTGAAGTGCGAGCCGATCTGCGTGGCCGGCTGCAGCAGCAAGCCCTGGCCCTTCGGGCGTTGCGAGAAACGCGTCAGCTGCACGAGCTGTTGCGAAGAGCCGTGCCGGTGCCCGGGCTGGGTGCGGAACTGCAAGAAACTGAAAAAAGAGACGACTGACGAAGAGGTGCCCACCATCAAGCGCAAGGTGGCCTACATCTGCGACTGCTGCTCCGGCGAGTGCACCGCCGGCTGCTGCGAAATGACGCCACGCCCCCGGCCGACCTCATGGTGGACTCGCCTGACGTGGTGGTAGCGCGGCCGCCTGCTACGACTCGGTCAGCAGATCGAGGTATGCGTGGTAGGAGTAGACGCGGTCGCGCTGCTTGCCCGTCGTCTCCCGCAGCACGTCGAGATCTTCGAGCAATTCGATGGCCTTGCGTGCCGTGGGCGCGGTGATGCCGAGAAGGCCGGTCGCCCGAGGAACCGTCAGGACCGGCGTGGACGGCAATCGCTCGAGCAGTTGGATGGCCGCGACGGTCGCCCTGGGATGCCCGACGATGCGGGCGCGATCTCGGGCCACGAGCGCATGGATCGTCTGCGCGACGGCCACGCCGTCATCGGCCGCCGCGGCCACGCACTCCAAAAAAAACGACGTCCAGCCTTCCCAGTCGCCCTCGGCCCTGACGGCTCCAAGACGCGCGTAATACTCGCTCTGGCGTCGCTTGAACGCGATGCTCAGATACAGGATCGGCTGGTCCAGCAGGTTCCAGTGCTCGACGAGGAGGCCGATGATCATGCGGCCGATGCGGCCGTTGCCGTCGAGAAACGGATGGATTGTTTCGAACTGCACATGCGCGAGCCCGGCCCTGACGAGCGGAGGGAGCGGGTCGTCCGCATGGATCCAGCGCTCGAGCGCTGCCAACGCGGAGGCGACCTCTTCAGGCGGCGGTGGAACAAACAGCGCGTTGCCGGGACGGCTGCCGCCGATCCAGTTTTGACTGCGGCGGATCTCGCCCGGAATTTTCTCGGCGCCCCGCGCTCCGCGCATCAGGATGCGATGCGTGTCGCAGATGAGCCGCATGGAGAGCGGCAGCCCCCCCGAATCGGCGATCGCCGCTCGGGCCTGGTTCAGGGCATCGACGTAGTTGCAAACCTCGGCGACGTCGGCCGGCCCATCCGCAGTGCTTGTCGCTTCGAAAGTGGCCACATCGCGGAGAGTTGCCTGGGTGCCTTCGATCTGCGACGAGAGCACGGCTTCCTTGCGAACGAAGCCGTAAAGAAACCAGCCCGGATCGGGTACCATCGCCCCTGCCACCCGGAGACGGCCGATGGCGGCGAGGGCGGCGGCGTGGAGTTCGGCGAGCACGCCCTCGATCACGAGCGGCAGGTCAGCCGGCGGCAGTGGGTGCGGCACAAAAGCCCGCACGGTCTCACCGTGGGACGTGCTGATTCGATAGTTGCCGGTCTGCCTGGGCATGCAAAGAAACGTCTTTTTCACAGAAAATTGGCCTAGAAAACGATCGCTTCCTAGATCCTAGCTTGGTCGCGACGACGAAGCAATTTGCTTTCGATCGCAAGCTCAATCGTCCGCGACGGACGCGAGTCACTCCATGGAAGCCACGACAACCGGCGGATGAAAAAGAACCGGCCGCGCCGCCCGAAGGGCGACGCGGCCGGAGGCGATCGGACTCCCTTCCGGGGGCCGTGGATCAATAACGGCCCTTGTCGCCGGTGATGGTTTCTCCACCGGATCGCGTCACGAGCGACGAGAAGAGGCGGATCGTGATGTTGGAGTTGATGAGTTTGACGCTGCCATCGCCGAAGGCCACGTTGGCCCCGGCCGGATGGAAGGCGTAAACCTCGCTCCCTCCGTCGGTGCCGTAGTAGCCCGTCTGAAACGCGGCCGTCTCGATGCTCTCGCCGTTGGTGGCATTCACGACCTTCGTCGGCGACGAACGGAACGTGGCGCCATTGGCCGACGAACCGTCGATCGAGATGTCGCTCGCCGGACGCACCCAGCCGCCGGCGTTTGTGCGCCGGGCAGGGAACTGCTCGGCCGCGGTCGTGCCGTCGGCCCGCTTGCGGCCACGGAAGACGAACGGCCGACCGGCGCTCTCCGCCAGCAGGATCGTGTTCGAGAGGCCGTCGGTGGCATCCTTCAGGCTCGGCTTGAATCCGTCGCCATAGTCCTTGCTCATCAGGCCGTCTCCCGGGCTGGCCCGAGTGTTGCCGGAGTTCGTCGGCGCCGCAGCGGCCGCGACATCGGCGAGATTGTCGTTCGGCGTGCCGGTCGTATTCGCCAGGGCGTTATCGACGTAGACCGTCGGCGAATAGTCGGTCGGGGCGCAGAACAGGCCGTTCGTCGAAAAACCATTACCGGCCGCATTGACCACCGCCCGCGTGACCGTCGTGGGATACGCGAAGGGCTGCGTACTCGACTGCGGGTCGGCGTCGTAGCGGCTATCCGGCCCCGGAGCTGAGCCGCACTCCACGACTGGGAGCCGCGTGTGGGCGAGCACGGCATTGGGGATCGTGAAGCCGGTGCCCGGCGTCACGGAGCCCCAGTTCGAGTTCTGGTCGTAGCTGTCGAAAAGTACATTCTGCTCGAGAAAGGGCAGGATGCGCGTGATCCACGAAATCCGCACCGTGCCCGGCCTCGCGCTGTTGGGCACCTGGCCGGCGTTGCCATCGGCGAAGGTTAGGCAGGCGAGGGCCAACTGCTTCATGTTGTTGGTGCACGCGGACCGCCGAGCGGCCTCTCGAGCCGTTTGCACAGCTGGCAAGAGCAACCCAACGAGCGTGCCGATGATCGCGATCACGACCAGAAGCTCGACGAGCGTGAAGCCGCGTCGGCTCGGCGGCGGGGATGAGGGAACTGGTTTCAGAAAAAAAGACATGACCACTCTCCTTGGGGTGAAAACTCACAAAACGAACGAAACGAACGAAAAATCGGATTAGCGCCGCACGAGCAACTTGAGGCCGACGAGATCCTCCGTGACGAGCACACGCAGCGGCGTTTGGGCCGGGTCGGCATAGATCTTTGGAACGGCGGGAGACTTCTTGCCGCGGGGCGACGCCCCACCATCCACGACGATGGCGTAGCTGCCGGCCGGGATTCCCACCGTTGGATCATTGCTGAACGTGCCGTCGGCGGCCGTGAAAACGGCCTGCGAGAAGGCCTCTCCGCCCGCGTCCTTCCCATGAAACACGAGCGTAACCCGCCCCAGCGGCTTGCCGTCGATCAAGGCGGTGCCGGCGATCGAGTGCCGGGGAGCCGGTCGCGCCATGAGAGCGCCGGCAAAGAGCACTCCGCCGACCGCCACGAGAACGGCGGCCGTCAGAATCCAGCGCAGGGGCCCCAGCCGCGCCACCGATTCGCCGATCGTGTCCGACACCGAGCCGATGGCGCCGCCGAGGGCCGACTCCCGTCGCTCCGGCTCCGAACCATATTGATGGCGGCGGCGACGGTCGTCGATGAGCCGCCGTAGCGCCTCGTCGGCGGCGGCCGACGTGGACGACGCCGGACTCTTGCCACGGCGGGCAATCGAGATCCGCTGCTGTGAATCCGACGGCATCGAGAATGCTGCAGAGGCCATGTCGAGGGCTCCTTGGTTTGAGCCATCGCGTTCCTCCGGTCATTCCGGTCAGCGTCGCGGGGGGGGAATTCGGAAAAAAGTTATGTCGGGTTTTTTATCGTTGACTTCTCGGTGGAGACGTCTTTTCAAGCCTTGTCTTTTCGGTCCGTTCGATCTGCACGACCACGCCGTCCTGGACGATGGCCAGCACCGACCCAAAACGCAGGCCGTGCAACGCATCGCCGATCCGACGCAGCGCCGCATCAGCCCGCGAGGCATCGGTTCGTCCGTCGGACGCCAGAGCAGGCGGGTTGTGCGATTCGTGCGACATGTCGTTTCAGATGACGTATTCGGGACCGGGAATGAACACTCGTGCCCGGCGCGGCGTGATCGCCACGTGCGCTCCCGGCTCCAAATTGATCTGCAAATGCCGTGCCGTTTCCGTCGGAATATCGACGTGCAGCTCCTGATCGGAGCCGTGGGGACGGCAGGCGACCCGCGTGATGGCCCCCGCCCGGCTCACCCGCAGCACGCTCGCCGGCAGGCTCGTTCCCAGCCGGTTGGCGACGGCCGTCGGTGGCGAAATCTCGAGCTCATGAGGCCGCAGATAGACGCGGGCCTCGCGGGCCTGGGCATGGGGATATTCGGGATAGTCGATCGGGATGCCGTGCCAGAAGGCCCGGCCGTTTTCCACGCGGCCGTGATAGACGTTCACGTTGCCGAGGAAGTCCATCACGAAAGGAGTCGCGGGATGGTCGAACACGTGGTCGGGCGTGCCTTCCTGCTCGATCCGCCCATGATTCATGACGACGACCTGGTCGGCGAGTTCGAAAGCCTCTTCTTGATCGTGCGTGACGAAGACGCTCGTCATGCCGATCTCGTCGTGGAGCCGGCGGAGCCACTGCCGCAGCTCCACCCGCACCTTCGCGTCGAGCGCCCCGAAGGGCTCGTCGAGCAGCAGGATCTTCGGCCGGATGGCAAGGGCCCGGGCGAGCGCCACCCGCTGCCGCTGGCCGCCCGAGAGCTGCGAGGGCTTGCGGCCGCCGAGCCCCTCGAGCCGCACAAGATGGAGGAGCTCCTCGACGCGGCTGCGCACCTCGTCGTTCGGTGTCTTCCGCACCCGCAGGCCGAAGGCGATGTTTTCAAAGACGCTCATGTGGCGGAAGAGCGCGTAGTGCTGAAACACGAAGCCCACTTCGCGCTGCCGGGCATGGCGGTCGGTGATGTCTTCGCCGTCTTCCTCGATCAATCCCTCGTCGGGGTATTCGAGGCCGGCGATGATCCGCAGGAGCGTGGTCTTGCCCGAGCCGGAGGGGCCGAGCAGGGCCAGGAGCGTGCCGTCGGGCACGTCGAGCGAGACGGCGTCGAGCGCCTTGAACGACCCGAACGACTTCGAGATGTCACGGATGTGAATGCTCATGCGACGGCACCCTCCACGTTTTTGTGGTCAAGCGAATCGGCCAATGATCGTGCGGCTTCCAGCTCCCGCGACTCCGCCTCCAGCCGCCGCTCGATGACGAACTTGGCGACGAGCGTGACGAGCGCCAGGCCGGCGAGCACGCTGGCCACGGCCATCGAGGCGGGCTGCCGGTATTCCTGGAAGAGTTTTTCCACGCGGAGCGGCATCGTGTCGGTGGCACCGGCGATGTGGCCGCTGACCACGTAGACCGCGCCGAACTCCCCCATCGCGCGAGCGTTGGCGAGCACGACGCCATGCAGCAGCGCCCAGCGAATGTTCGGCAGCGTGACCCGCCAAAACACCTGCCAGCCGCTCGCCCCGAGACTCACGGCGGCCATCTCTTCGTCGGGACCGATCGCCTCCATCACCGGGATCAACTCGCGGACCACCAGCGGCAGCGTGACGAACGTGGTGGCGAGCACCAGGCCGGGCCACGAGAAGATGATCTTCCAGTCGAGCCATTCGAGCGTGGGGCCGAGGAGCCCCTGCCGACCGAAGATCAAGACGAGCGCCAGCCCCGCCACGACCGGCGATACCGAGAACGGCACGTCGAAGAACGAGATCAGAAGCGAGCGGCCCGGAAACCGGAACCGGGCCACGAGCCAGGCGGCGGCGATGCCGAAGACGGTGTTGATCGCCACGGCCACCGGGGCCACCGTGAGCGAGAGCCAGATCGCATGCCTGGTGTCGGGATCGTGGACCAGCGCCTCCCACCAGGCCTTCGCCCCGCGGGAAAACGCCTCGTAAAACACGCTCACCAGCGGCACCACGATGAGCAGGCCAACAACGCCTATCGCGGCGGCGACGAGCAACGCGGCGAGCGGCTTCGAAGCGGCGGTGGTGGGTGGCTTGGCAGGCATGGCGGTAGCGATGGCGGTTACTGGGCGTTGCGGGCGAGCCGCTGCTGCAGCGAATTCACGATGACGAGCAGCGCGATCGACATCGCGAGCAGGAGCACGGCCACGGTCGTGGCCTCGGCGTAGGCGAATTCCTCGAGCCGCGCCACGATCAACACCGGCGCGATCTCCGTTTTGAAGGGCATGTTGCCCGAGATGAAGACGACCGAGCCGTATTCGCCGAGGGCGCGGGCCAGCGAGAGCGCGAAGCCGGTGACGACGGCCGGCAGGATCGCCGGCAGCACGACGCGAAGGAACGTCTGCATCCGCGAGGCCCCGAGGATCCGCGCCGCCTCCTCGGTGTCGCGATCGAGGCTCTCGATCACCGGCTGCACGACGCGGATCGCGAAGGGCAGACTCACGAACACGAGCACGAGCACGATGCCCAGATACGAATAGGCGCCTTGGATGCCCAGTGGCACGAGCCACTGGCCGAGCCAGCCCTTCTTGACGTAGAGCGCCGAATAGACGAGCCCGGCCACGGCCGTAGGCAGCGCGAGGGGCACGTCCACGAGCGCGTCGAGCAGGCGGCGGCCGGGAAACTCGATCCGCGCGAGCACCCAGGCCACGAGCAGGCCGAGGAGCGAGCTCGTGGCCGCGGCCAAGAGGCTCGCCGAGAGCGAGACGGCATAGGCCGCCCGCGATCGGGGCGTCCAGGCCGCCTCGAGGAAGCCGGCGGGCCCGAGCGACGCGGCCCGCAGGATGAGCACCGCGAGCGGAAACACAATCAGCGAGAGGACGACCAGCGACGTGATCGCCGCGCTCGCGCCGAATCCCGGCAGCACCGCGGCATGCCGGCGCCGGCGTGGCGCGGCCGAGGCAGCCCGACGCGGACCGGTGGCGAAGGCGGAGCTGTCTGCGATCGCGATCATGTCTGAGGTCGGGTGGTTCATGCGTTGGGCGCTTCGTCGGAGCGTGGCTCAGCGGCCGGGCTGGTAGATGGAATCAAAAACGCCCCCTTCGCCGAAGAATTTCTTGGTGGCCGACGGCCAGCCGCCAACGGCGTCGATCGTGTAGGTCTCGATCGCGGGCCAGGCCTCGCCGGCAGCGGGCGTCGGCGGGTTTTCGCCCCACGGCCGGTAGTGATGCTTGGCGATGATCGCCCGCCCCTCGGGCGAATAGAGGAAGCCCAAGTAGGCCTCGGCGGCATGCCGCGTCCCCTTCTTGTCGACGTTCTTGTCGACGACGGCAACCGGCGGATCGACGCGGATCGACTTCTTGGGATAGACGATCTCGAGCTCGCCGCCGGCCTCGTCCACCTCGAGGTGGGCTTCGCTTTCGAACGTGATGTGCACGTCGCCGAGCCCCTTCTGCGAAAACGTCGCCGTGGCGGCGCGGGCGCCCGTGTCGAGCACGGGCGTGCGCTTGTAGAGTTCGGCGACGAACGCCTGGGCATCCTCCTCCGAACCGCCGCCGGTGACCACGGAACCCCAGGCGGCGAGAAAGCTGTATTTTCCGTTGCCGCTCGTCTTCGGGTTGGGCGTGATGATCGAAACGTCGCCCTTCACGAGGTCTGGCCAGTCCTTGATGCCCTTGGGGTTCCCCTTGCGGACGACGAAGACGACGACGGAGTGATAGGGCACCGACTGGTTGTCGTAGCGGTTTTGCCAATCGGGGCGCACGAGACCCGACTTTGCGACGGCCTCCACGTCGGGCCAGACGGCGAGCGTGACGACGTCGGCATCGAGGCCGTCGATCACGGCGCGGGCCTGACTCCCCGAGGCGGCGTGCGACTGCTTGACCGACACACCCCGGCCGTGCTCAGCCTGATACTTCTTCGCGAAGGCGTCGTTGATCTCGCGGTAGAGTTCGCGGGTCGGGTCGTAGGAAACGTTGAGCAGTGCCACGGGACCGGCATCCGCGGCGAGCGTCGCGGCCCCCGCGAAGGCGACCAGCAAGGGAGCGGACAGGAGGGTGAACGAGCGACGTGGCAGCTTGGTCATGGATATCTCGGAAAAACGGAAGGTTCGAAAACACGACTGCGACCGTCTCTGTAGGCAATGGCCGTGCCAACCGAACAACCAATCCAGACCGGCCGGCACAGCCCCCCAGAATGCCGCTTTATTCGGCCCAAGTACCCGAAAAACAGCTATCAACGACATGCCCGTGCTATGTGCCGGACATGGCGCCGTGACATTTGACGGAACCCGTGAATATTCACGGGGCGCGATCAGCCTTCGCGATACGTTTTCTCGACCCGCTGCCGTTCGCGATCGATCTGCTCGCCGGTGGCCCCCAGCCGCGCCAAAATCCGCGCCGTAAACGCCAGCGCCACCTCCCCCTCGCCGGAAAACACGTCTTCGGCCCCCGCCTTGCGGAGCTTGGGCAGCTCGCGCACATAGTGCGACCGCGCCAGGACGTGAACCTCTGGATTGATCTCCTTGGCGCGGCGGACGATCTCCTCGTCGACCGTGCCGGAGCCCGAGGTGAGGATCAGGTTTTCGGCGGCACGAATGCCAGCCTCGACGAGCGTCTCGGGGCGGCTGGCATCGCCGTAGATGGCATTGACGCCGAAAGCCTTGAGCCGCCGGACTGTTTCCAGGTTGAGTTCGATCACCGTCGGCTCGATCTCGTTGTCGAGCAACAGCTCTGTGACCGTCTGCCCCACCGGGCCATAGCCCACGACCACCGCACGGTGCCTTGGCGCACCGTCCGCGTCCACCAGCGCCTCCTCGTCTTCGCCCATCAGCCCGGCCGCCCCGCTGCGCGACAGCCATCCGGTTATCGCGTCACTGGCCCGATAGAGCAGCGGATTGAGCGTGATCGAGACGATCGCCGTGGCCACCAGGCTGTCGAGCACGACGTCGGGCACGGCGCCGAGTTCCTTTCCGAGTGATGCCAGCAAGAACGAAAACTCGCCGATCTGCGCCAGCGACACCGCGACCGGCATCGCGGTCCGCAGCGGATAGCCGAGCGCGGCCATGATCCCCAGCGCCGCCAGCGGCTTGGCCACCATCACGATCGCCATCGTCGCCGCAAATGCCCCCGGCGCCTGCACGATGGCAAAGGGGTTGAAGATCATGCCGACCGATACGAAAAACAGCACCGCAAATGCGTCGCGCATCGGCAAGGCCTCCGACGCGGCCCGCAGGCTGAATTCGCTGCGGCCCACGATCATGCCTGCCAAAAACGCCCCCAGCGCCATCGACACGCCGAACACCTTCGTCGCACCGACGGCGATGCCCAAGGCCACGACGAGCACGGCGAGCGTGAATAATTCGCGCGACCGCGTGGCCGCCACCCGGTCGAGCACAAACGGAATCACGCGGCCGCCGATGACGAACGTCACGGCGATGAGCGCGAGGATTTTTGCGCCGGCGATGCCCAGGGCCCTCGCCACGCCATCGAGCCCCAACTCGCGGTCGCCGAACAGCGCCGGCAACAGCACGAGCGCCACCACGGTGAGCAGGTCTTCCACGACCAGCCAGCCCACGGCGATCCGTCCGGAGCGCGTGTGCAGGTCACGGTTGTCGGAGAGCACCCGCACGAGCACGACCGTGCTGGCCACCGAAATCGCCCCGCCATACACGAGCCCCGTCGCCCAGCCCCAGCCGAGCAGCTGGCCCACCAGTGCGCCGAGCGCCGTCGCCACGCCGCTTTGAACGAGCGCCCCGGGCACCGCCACACGCCGCACATCGAGCAATTCGCGCACGTGAAACGTCAGCCCCACGCCGAACATGAGGAGGATCACCCCCACTTCCGCCAGCTGCTGCGCGATCGGATAGCTGGCCTCGAAGCCGGGCGTGAAGGGACCGATGGCGACGCCGGCCAGGAGATAGCCCACGATCGGCGAGAGCCGCATGCGCTGCGTGACATAGCCGAGGACGAGCGCCGCGGCGAGGCCGGCGGTGAGCGTGAGAATGAGGTCGATGTCGTGCATGGCCGTCGCTCCGGGCGGCACGTTATACCCGTCTCAGGGGGAACGGCAGATGCGGCCGCGAGGCCACATGACGACCGCCATCCACATGCCACCGACAGTGCGGCCCCCCACGCGATGCCCCTTGATACTCCTCGTTCACGCATCGGATTTACGGATTTGACGGCAGGCAATCCTGCAAATACGATCGCTCTTCCGGGACATATGCCCGTGTCATTTCACGGGCACGCTCATTTTGAGGGCCGGTCTTCGCTGCAGGAAATGCACCAGTGCCAGCAGATGACGTCAACCGCGTGGTGACCGAAGTGTGGCGGGAGGCATGCCGCCACATCGAATTGGAATCGGCCGTGACGGCGATCGCCAAGAC
>JBIIQM010000012.1:0-54537 GCA_044342075.1 Pirellulales bacterium | reverse complement strand
CCGAGGTCGTGCACATCGAGGAGGGGCAGTATGCCGCCCACTCGCTCGATTCCTGGCGGGAGCTCTCGGCGCTCCAGGCGGCCTTTCGCACGCCCGATCAAGACTGGGTTCAGGCCGTCGGCTACGAGCTCCAGGCTCCGCGGGTGATCAGGCTCGTGTCGTGCGACCGCGGCCCCCGCCAGGGCCTGCGGTTCAACCGCCGCAACGTCTTCGCCCGCGACGGCAATCAGTGCCAGTATTGCGGCCAGTCCTTTCCCACGAGCGAGCTTTCGCTCGACCACGTGGTGCCCCGCAGCCGCGGCGGCAACACGAGCTGGGAAAACATCGTCTGCGCCTGCGTGGCCTGCAATGTCCGCAAGGGCGGCCGCACGCCGCAGGAGGCGCGGATGCAGATGATCCGCCTGCCTATGAAGCCGAAGCGCAGCCCCCTGCTCACCATCAAGCTCGGGAATCCGAAATACCAGAGCTGGAAGAGCTTCGTGGACAACGCCTACTGGCTCGCCGACCTGCGCTAACGGCCGGCTCGCGGGCGGCAGAAGTCTCCTCGCGGTGTCCCTCGCGGACTCGGTCCAAATGCTCGTCGAGCTTCCGCCGACCCGCTCGCCTCGTCCAGCGTGGATGACTCGCAAGCGGTCTACGCGCGCCAGGGCCGGAGGCCCGGGTTAGCACCAGCGGGCGGAGCCCGCCAAGGAAAAATGAGCAGGATGCTCATGTTTTCCGTGTAACTAGCAAAGCGGGTCCTTCTTCTCCGTGATCACCGGCAGCTGCGGCGACATTTCGGCGTTGAGCGCCGTGAAGTCCTTCCATTCGGCCGGAAGGTTGTCTTCGTGGAAGATCGCCTCGACGGGGCACTCCGGGACGCACGCTTCGCAGTCGATGCACTCGTCGGGGTGGATGTAGACCATCTTGTCACCCTCGTAGAAACACTCGACCGGGCAGACCACCACGCAGTCGGTGTACTTGCAGGCGAAACAGGGCTCGGCAACGACGTGCGTCATGGGCGAAAACTCCTTGGAAAGCTGAAATTCCTTGCTGGGCGAACGGTCAAACTGCGCGAATCCTAGGTTGATCGGCTGCACCTGTCAACGAATTGGGAATCGGCATTTCGGGCGGGTTTCGTGAGTCCGCGGTGAATGACGTTGGTGCCACGGCGGGGGGGCTCTATGATTTTTTCGGGAAACACCGTTCGCCGCGAAGGTGCGCCATGGCCATTGGCCAAGAGTTTGAACCGAGTGGGCCCCCGCAACCGCAGGGGGACGGTGCGGCGCCGCACGACCTCGAGCTCGTCCGGGCCTGCCTCGCCGCCAGCCCCGGGGCCTGGGACGCCCTGGTGGGCCGCTATGCCGGCCTGCTGGCCCACGTGGTCGATCGCACGGCTTCGCAGCGCAGGCGGCCTCTGACCTCGGCCGACCGCGACGACCTGATCGCCGAGGTGCTCGTGGAATTGCTCAAGAATGACGCCGCGGCCCTGCGCGGATTCGCCGGCCGCTCCACGCTCGCCGCCTACCTCACCGTGATCGCCCGCCGCGTGGTGGTGCGTTCGCTCTGCCGCGACGCTCAGGCGGCCCGGCCGGCCGGCGGTGCCGAGCCGTCAGCCGCGCGGAACGACCATCGAGACATCGCCGACCGCGAGGAGATCGAGGTCATGCTCGGCAGGCTCGACGAGTCCGAGGCGCAGCTCGTGCGGCTTCATCACCTCGAATCGCGGAGCTACGGCGAGATCAGCCGGATCACCGGCCTGCCGATCGGCTCGATCGGCCCCGCGCTCTCGCGGGCGCGGCAGAAGATGCGCGACGGCGCCGCGGCGGCGGGCTAGCACGCAACGAGTTATTGTGTGTCAACGGCTCGCGGGCGGCAGAAGTCGGTCGCTTCGCGACTCCTCCGGATCCTCGCGGTGTCCCTCGCGGACTCGGGCCAAATGCTCGTCGAGCTTCCGCCGACCCGCTCGCCTCGTCTTTCGTAGTTCGTTTCAAGCAGCCCGCATCGGGACGAAGCGGGCTCCTACTGGGCCGGCGGCGGGCCGATCACGACCGACGGGTCGGCGAGATCGACGGGCTCGTAGCCCTCGTAGGCCGGCATCTGCCAGAGCTGGCCGGGGTCGCTGGTCGGCGCGTTCGTCGTGATCGCTGCCAGTTCGAGCTGAAAGTCGATGCCCGACGCCGGCCACGAGACCTCGACGAGCCGCGGCAGGGCGGCGCCCGACTGCGGATCGACGCGGTGCTTCGACGTGCGGGCGCTCGCCAGCCGCTCGCCGGCCGGCGTGAAGAGGTGCTGCTCGACCACGAGCCCAGTGGTGCCGTCGAGGATCGTCGACTTGAGCAGCTCGCCATCGGGTGCGGTGATGCGGCTCTTGATCTCGAGCCTGCCGTCGGGAAGCGGGAATGGCCCCTCGTGGCGGTCCTCGGGGCGGAAGGTCACCAGCCCCAGGAGTTCCGGCATCCAGTCGGCCCGCAGGGGCAGGAGCCGCCGCGCGGATGACTGGGCGTATTGATCGTGGCGGCAGAAGAGCATGACCGGCGGCTGGTGGCGGCGAATCCAGAGCCAGAAGAGGTCGTCGTTGCTGCCGATGTCGAGTTCGCTGCCGGTGACGCTCGTCTGGGCCCGGAGCCGGAAGCGTCGCGGCGGCTCGCAGGCCACCTGCGCCGAGAGCCGGGGCACGCCCGGCACCACCAGCACCGCCTGCGGCGCCATGTAGCTCCGCACCCGCTGGGTGTTGTCGTGGACGTTCGCGATGATCTGGTCGAGCGAAGCCTGCGGCGGCAGCGCGCGGGGCAAGGGCATCGTGCCCACCTGATAGCCGCGCAGCACCTGCGGGCAGGTCGCGCCGCTCGACGCGACGGTGATCGCGACGACGGCGAAGAGCGCGGCGGGCGAGATGCGTTGCCGGTGAGATATGGGCTTGGCCGTCATGCCGCACCTCCCGACCAGAGCAGCGCGGCGAGCCGCTGCTGCACACCGTCGGCCGTGGCGGCTCGGGCCGCCACTACCTGCACGTGATACTCGCTGTCGCGGCGCCGGCAGGCCAGCAGCATCGTGTCGGGAGCGACGGCGGTCGACGTGCCGTGGCGATCGACCACCCGCAGCACGCGGCGCCGGACCAATTCGAGCGCGAGCAGATACCGCAGCGCCGTCTCTTCCGGCCGCCCGTCGAGCTGCTCGAGCACGTCGAGAAGCACCTCGACGGGGGCGAGCGTGGAGCCGGCCGAGTCGGCGGCCGGGTAGATCGATTTCCACCAGGCGAGCGACTGTTCGGGCGGACCGTCCCACGCTTCGGCGCAGACGTCGAGCCGATCGAGGGCGCCCTTGTTGCGGACGAGCGCCGAATAGAAGAGCTCGCCCGTCACGAAGCCGCGGCCGCTCTTTCCACAGCAGCCGTTCGGTCGGTGGAGTTTCAGGTCCATGAATGGGCGCACCGGGGGCCGCGGCAAGGGATCGACGGGGCGAGACAGTAGGGAATGATCTGCCGCCGCTCAACCCGCGTTGCCGCCGCGAAACGGGGCAGGCTGGGAAAGGCCGGCGAGCAGCAGCTCGGCCACCTCGCCGATGCCGTCGTCGTCGTGGGCGGCCACGATCCGGTCGGCGGCCGCGAGCACGTCTGGCGTGGCGTTGCCCATCGCGATGCCGATGCCGGCGGCCCGGATCATTGGCAGATCGTTGACGTCGTCACCGACGGCGCAGATCGATTCCGGGGCGATGCCCAATTGCTCTGCCACGGAGAGCACCCCCGACCACTTCGTGACGCCCGCCGGCGCGATCTCGCACATCCAGTCGCGATAGCGCGGGCTGCGGATCGTGTGCAGCGAGAGCATGCCCGGCCAAGAGACGTGGAGCGACCGCTCGAGGTCGAGCATTTCCGCGTGAGTGCCCATCGTGAATCCCGCGAACACGCCTTCCGGCGGGGCCAGATGCAGATCGGGCACCACGTTGGCGAGCGCCCGATTGCGGTCGAGGTATTCGGCGACGCCGCGGTTCCCCGGCACGCCGCCGGCCGCCGCGGAGGCGAGGCTGCGGCAGTGGAAGTCGTAGCCCGCGGCGAAGCTGTCGGTGTAGAGGATCGGCTCGTGCCCCCGGTCGACGATCAGCGAAAGCAGCCCCTCGAGCACGCCCGGGGCGAACGCCGCCCGCGCGAGCGTGGCATGGGTGCGGACATCCTTGATGAGCGCGCCCGACGCAGTCACCAGCGGCGCTTCGATCGAAAGCCGCTCCGCCACCGGGAGCACATCGCGGTAGCGGCGGCCCGTGGCGATCATCACCCGCATCCCGGCCGCGCGGATGCGGCCCACGGCCGCGCACGTGGCGTCGGTGATCTCGTGGCGGCTGTTGCTGAGCGTGCCATCGACGTCGAGGACGACGAGCCGGATGGCGGCCGGCTGGCGGGCTGCTGGTGCGGCGGGCATGCCCCGTATGGTACTAAGTGGAGGCATGACAGCCTCCCCCGACGACATCCCCTTCACTCCCGTGGCCCGCGTGGGCGACATTCCCGCCGGCGAGGGCCGCACCTACGAGGCCGGCGGCCGGCTCGTGGCGGTCTTCTTCGACGGTGAGCACTACTCGGCGATCGACGACCTCTGCCCGCACATGGGAGCCTCGCTCGGCACCGGGCCGCTGCGTGACGGCGTCGTCACCTGCCCGTGGCACGCTTGGCGGTTTCGGCTCTGCGACGGAGCCTGGTGCGACAACCCGAAGCTGAAGGTCGATGTCTTCGAGGTGCGGGTCGTCGGCGATGCGATCGAGGTCCGCGTGCCGCCCGTGAAGCCGGTGGAACTGCCCGCTACGTCGCCGATACCGTAAACGAGCCGCCCGGCGAGAGCACATGCGGCTCCGCGAGTTTCTCGGCGGCCACCCGCCGCGCCCAGGCGGCCGCGTCCTGCTCGATCGGTGGCCAGGTGCCATAGTGGCTCGGCAGCACGATCCGCGGCTTCAGGAGTGCGAGCGCCTCGAGTGAGGCGTCCGGGCCCATCGTGAAGAGGTCGCCGATCGGCAACACCGCCACGTCGATGCCCTTGCCGTCGCGCGGCCGGCCGATCCGCTCCATGTCGGAGAAGAGCCCTGTGTCGCCGGCGAGGTAGATCCTCACCCCCGCCACGTCGAGCACAAAGCCGCCTGGATTGCCGCCGTAGGTGCCATCGGGAAGGCTCGACGAATGATGGGCGATCTCCATCCGCGCCGTGCCGCCGTGGATCGCCGCCTGCCCGCCGAGGTTCATCGGCTGCGCCTGCTCCACCCCCTGCTTCGCCAGCCATTGGGCGATCTCCCAGTTGCAATACACCTTCGCGCCGGTTCGCTTCGCGATCGCGACGAGATCGGCGACGTGATCGAAGTGGCCGTGCGTGACGAGGATCGCGTCGCAGCGGACGTCCTTCGCCTTCATCGACGCCGTCGGGCATTCGTCGAAGAACGGGTCGACGAGCAGCGTGCCGCTGCCGGTGTCGATGAGCCAGGTGGCGTGGCCGGTCCACGTGAGTTTGACAGGCATGGGTGTCTCCGGATCAGGGGCGCAGCCGCGCCATCATGAATTTCTTGTAGGCTTCGACGCCGGGCTGGCCGTAGGGATTCGTCCCGACGAGCCGGCCCTCGACCACCGTGGCGAGCATGAGCATCTGCAGCAGCTGGCCCACAGTGTGCTCGTCGATCCGCGGCAGGAGGATGTCGGCCGTGGGCCGCTTGTCGCTCGCATAGGCCTCGTTCGTGCCCGCGGCGGCGGCGGCGAGCATGTCGGGCCAGGCTTTGCCGACGAGATCGTCGAGCTTGTCTTCGTTGGCGGCAAAGCTGCTGATCGAGGGGAGCTTGAGCCGGTCGCGCCGCGGCTCGCCCACGAGCAGGTTCGTGATCAGTTTGTCGCGACGCCCCTCCTGGTGCTGCTGGCCACGGGAGTGGAGGTCGCGGGTGGTCACGGTCGTCAGCGGCGTGGCCCCCTGCTCCGCCTTGCCGAGGCTTTCGGAGAGCAGTTGGTCATACCAGAGGCCGACCGCCTCGAGCCGGTTGCTCCAAGTGGAGAGCACGCGGATCGTCGCCCCCATCCGGAGTTCGGCGAGATGCGAGACGCCGACATACTGCAGCACGGGATTCTCGGCGACCGGCGCCTCGCGAAACCGGCGGTTCATCGCGGCCGCGCCTTCGAGCAGCCGCACGACGTCGATCCCCACGATCGAAGCGGGCAGCAGGCCGACGGCCGTGAAGACCGAAAACCGGCCGCCGACGCCGTCCGGGATGTCGAAGATATCGGGGCAGCCGATCGCCCGGGCGAGGTCGGCGAGCTTTCCGGACTTGCCGGTGATCGGCACGACCCGCTCCGCGAACGCCTTGCGGTCGCCACCCACGGAGGCGAAGAGGGCGTCGAGGAAGAGCCGCGTGGCCACGGCCGTTTCGAGCGTGCCGCCACTCTTACTGACGATCAGGATCGCCCAGCGGTGGAGCAGATCATCGGCGCCTCCGGGGGCGGCGACCAGGTCGAGCAGCCCCTGCGCCGAGTCGTTGTCGATGTTGAAGCCCTCGAACGAGAGCCGAGGCCGCCCTCCCCGCTCGCCGCGGGGCAACTCGTTGTGAAACGGGTGGCAGCAGGCCTCGAACAGGGCCCGTGTGCCCATGTAGGAGCCGCCGATGCCGAGGACCACCACGCGGTCCACGGCATCGCGGATCCGGCGGGCCGTCGTGAGGATCGAAAAGAGCTCGCTCTCGGGACGCTTCGTCGTGTAGTCGGCGAGCAGCCGGTCGGGGAGGTCGATGAAGGCGGGATCGAGCACCTCGCCCGGTTTTGCCTCACCGGCGAGCCGGCGATCGATGTCGGCGAGGGATTCCCGCCGGGCTTGGTCGAGCCGTCCGGCGAGCGCGTCGAGATCCTTTTTCGCGAGGCCGCCGGTGGCGAAGACGGCGGATGGGTCGTACTGGATCGGATCCTCGGGCGGCTTGGGGCGGACGACGCTCATGGAGAGTGGCCTCGGCTATTGTTGCGGGGGCTGTGCCGGTATTCTTTCCGGCGAAATGTAGCAAACAGCGCACGAACCAGCGCCACCCAGCCCGCCATCCAAGGAATCACCGCCATGAAAGAGCACGAACTCGTCCGCGAACTCGCCGAGAAGAATGCCTCCAAGATCGTCATGCTCGTCGCCGACGGACTCGGCGGCTTGCCGATGGAACCGGGGGGCAAAACCGAGCTCGAGACGGCCTCCACGCCCAACCTCGACCGGCTCGCCGCTCGCGGCACCAGTGGGTCGAGCGTGCCTGTGTTGCCGGGCATCACGCCAGGCTCGGGGCCCGGACACCTCGGCCTCTTCGGCTACGACCCGCTCGAATTCAAGATCGGCCGCGGCGCCTTGGAGGCCACCGGGATCGGCTTCGAGCTCGGCCCCGACGACGTGGCCGCCCGCGGCAATTTCTGCACGCTCGACGCCGGCGGGCTGATCGCCGACCGCCGGGCCGGGCGGATTCCCTCGGAGGAAAGCTTCAAGGTCGTCGAGCGGCTCCAGGCGGTGAAGATCGACGGGGTCGAGACGTTCGTGAAGCCCGTGAAGGAGCATCGTTTCGTCGTCGTGTTCCGCGGCAAGGGGCTCGATGGCGGCGTCGCCGACACCGATCCCCAGGCCCTCGGCGTGGCCCCGCTCGATCCCCAGCCGCTCTCGCCGGCCGCCCGGCGGACGGCCGAGGTGGCCGCGGAATTCGTCCGGCAGGCCCGGGCGATTCTCAAGGACGAGCCCAAGGCCAACGGCTTGGTGCTCCGCGGATTCGCGGCCAAACCGGCCCTGCCGACCTACCAGGATCTCTACGGCCTCCGGGCTGCGGCGATCGCCGTCTACCCGATGTACAAGGGCCTGGCTCGGCTCGTGGGGATGACGCTCGTGGGCAAGGCCCAATCGCTCGACGAGCAGATCGACGAGCTCGCGAAATGCTGGAACGACTACGACTTCTTCTTCCTGCACTTCAAATACACCGATTCGACCGGCGAGGATGGGGCGTTCGAGCAGAAGGTGAAGCGGGTCGAGGAGCTCGATCGCATCATCCCGCGGATCGAAAAACTGCGGCCCGACGTGCTGATCGTGACGGGCGACCACTCGACGCCGAGCCTGCTCAAGAGCCACAGTTGGCACCCCGTGCCCACGCTGCTTTCGGCCAACACCTGTCGCCCCGATGGTTTGACGAAATTCTCCGAGCGAGAGTGTCTCCGCGGCGGTTTCGGCATCTTCCCGGCCAAGCACTTGATGCTCCTGGCCATGGCCCACGCCCAGCG
Source organism: Pirellulales bacterium (assembly GCA_044342075.1). GTDB lineage: Bacteria > Planctomycetota > Planctomycetia > Pirellulales > UBA1268 > RGVT01. The sequence continues at coordinate 46,313 of JBIIQM010000012.1, read as the reverse complement.
ATTCGGCAAGTACGGGGCCTAGGGCCCGCTGGGGCGAATCGCCTCACTCTTGGCTTTCGGCGCTGGGGCGAATCGCCCCAGCGCCGGTCGTCAGCGACCAGTCTGGCTGGTGCGAATCGCCTCGTCGAGATTTTCGACCGCCCGCCTCTGGCGTGGCATGAGAAAAAAATTCGACGGCGAAAAACGGTTTTTTTTCGGCCTGAAGCCGCTTCTGCAGCCTGCCTGCCGGCGGTTTCGCGAACTCTCGAGCGGGATTGGCACGCAGTGTGCATTTCTGTTCCGCGGCGAGGGGCACGTTGACCTCGCTCGCCGGGGGTCCACCGCGGCGTCGTCTGGGTTGAAGACCGCCTGTTTCAGGAGAACGCTCATGAAATCCTCTGTCTCGTCGCCATCGGCGAGTCGTTGGTCGCTCACGCGGGCTGACCTCGTGCTTTGTGCGCTGCCGATCGCCCTGTTCTTGTCGATCGTTTCGCTCGTCTGATGACGTGCCGGTTTTTTGCGGTTCGTTGGAGATGCCCGCAGTGAAAGGACACCAAATGCCCCGTTGCCGCAGCTCGTTTCTGTCTCGTGCCTCCAGTGCGTTTTCATCGCTGGCGGTCAGTTGCGCTTTGGCGATTCTGACGCTCCTGGCTCTGACGCTGGGCGGATTGCAAGACACGCACGCTGACGGCGTCAGTGGCGGGGTTGTGAATGCCTCCGTTCCCCACGTGTCGCTTGCGGTTCTCGAGCCGGCTCCAAAGTCCGTGGTGCGGAAGGTGATTCAGCTTCGCGACGCGAGCACGATGCCTTGGATTTCGCGACGGGGAGTGTCGTCCCGCAGCAAGGAGAGTCCGGCAAGGGAGTTTTTTGGCCTGTCGAAAGTCGCCTTTCCGCTGTTGGTGAGTGACGTGGTGCCGGTCGATGCATCGAGCATGACCGTGGTGACGGCTGGCAGCACCGTCGGAGTGAAATAGCCGCCCTCTTCAGCCCATCAATTTCTTCGAAATCGCTTCATCGTAACCACACCTCAGAGCATGCTCATGAACACGTTCAACCCAAACAACACAACGACCAATAGCCGTTCGCTCAGGGCGCTGGGGATCAACGAGATCGTCATCGTCGATGCCGCCTGCGATCGGTACGGCGACTTCGTGAAGGCGGCTCAGGCCGGCGACGTGGGGCTGCACTTCTGCTGCGACGGCCGCTCGGCCGTGCGGATGGCGAGGCGGTTCCGCGCCGACGTCTGGCTCGTGAGCTCCGAACTCCAAGATATGTCTGGCTTTGACCTGCTCGAGATGCTTTCTCCGCACGTCGTGCAGGGGGATGTCGATCCGATGCTGGCTGGATCGCGGATTTCGCTTGGCCGCATCGGCGAGGCGACTCGTTCGGCCGTCTTCATCGTCGGCGACGAATATCGCCTCGAGGAGGAGCAGCGGGCGTTGGCCTCCGGCATCGCGGGCTACCTCGTTCGGCCGGTCACGCTCGACGTGATCCGGGCCACGCGGTCGCCGGCTGATTCCTCGATGCTTCCGATTTCGATTCCGGCGGCTCAATCGTGAGCCGGGATTGGTTCTTGTCCGTCTTGTCTTGTGCTCGTCCGTCTTTTCTCTTCATCGCTCCGCATCCCGTTTGACTCGTCTTTGTTGGGGGAGGTTTTTAAGGGGAAGTTCCCATGAGCAGTGCCGCACACCCGCGGAATGACTCAGTCTCCGGTGAAGTGGGCTCCATGATTCCGAACGTTGTGGTCGTGGACCCGCACTTCGAGGCCTATAAGCCGTTGGCCGCCAGTGCCAGACTTGGCAAGTTGAACCTGCATTTCCGCTCCAGCGGTGTCGATGCGCTGAAGCTCTCCCGGCAGCGCCGGGTCGACGCCTGGCTCGTCGCGCTGGAACTTGACGACATGTCGGGGCACGATTTTCTCGAACTCTTGCAGGCGAGTCTGGAGGGATCGAGGGCTGCGATCGTTCAGGCCGGGGCGGCTCAGGGCCGCGACTGGGACATCGCCGTACGAGAGGCGGCCGAGGTCGGGGCCGATGCGGTTCTTTCGGCTCCGATCACGTTTCGCGATCTGGAGCAATTGCTCGGTCAGGTCGGCAGCGGCCAGGCCGCCATCGATCCCGGCTTCCGCACCAGCCCCGCGTTTGTCACACTGCCCGTTGGAGTCGGGGCCGCGGTGGTCGCCATCGCGGTGCTGATGATGGGCTGATAGCCAGCCGAGGAGTGAACGGTCCTGGGTCATCGCACGCCACTAGCGTTTGTCATTGCAACGCTCGCCCTGCTTTCGCCGGGCGGGCGTTTGCACGCGCAGAACGACTGGCAATATCCCGATCCGTATTTCGGGATTCTCGAGATCGAGAAGTCGCGCCGGCCCGCAGCGGATCGCCGGTATGACGCCGAGGTCAGGCCCGGCTCGAAGTCGCAGGCTCCCTCCCGGCCACCCCGGTTGTTTCGGCCGCGTCCCGCCAAGCGATCGGCCGGCCGCTGAAGAGCCTAGGCTTACCAGCGGGTCTCGACGCCGAGGCCCCCGAGGTCGGCCATCGGCAGCGGCACGACGCTCACCTCCATCCCGCCGAAATGGAGCTCCGTATTGCTGACGGCCCGTGAACTGGCCCAGGCGAGGTACCAGCCGAGGAAGACCTGCGACGGGAAGTGTGAATCGGTCGTCATGCGCGAGAAACCGACGAACGTCGAGCAGACATAGAGCGCTCCCTTCGCCAGCGGGCTCTCAACCATGTCGGCCGCCGCCAGGAACGGGATCGCCCCGACGAAGGCATGGCCGCTCACGCCGTTGTCGTCCTGGAAGAATTTCCACTGGCTTCCGGCCGAGCTGTTTTCCAGAGGCCGCGACGCACCGGTGGCCAACTGCATGACATAGACCGGCGGCGCGCCGACGATGAACATCCGCAGCGAACGCGAGCCCCACTCGCCCAGCACGTCGCCGCCGGGTCGGCCCTCGAAGACGAGCCCGGTGAGGCCCGCCGCGCCAAAGATGGCCAATGCATACCGTCCCTCACCGATATCCTTGCAGCCACGGAAGAACTTGCCGACGTCGGTTGGTTCCACGCTTTGCTGCCAGGCATCCTGCATCGTCATGTCGAAGCCGGTGTTGGCCATCAGGGCTCCGGCACCGAACGCTCCGGTGAGGCAGACGAGGCTCTCGCAAGAATAGAAGTTGCGGTAGTCCTCGAGCACCTTGTAGCCGAACCGCGCCGCCCGGGGATGCTTGCTGTGCGCCCATGGCGGCTCGTTACGGGCAGCGAGCATGCTCTCCCCCGTGAGCGGCGGCAGCGAGTAGACCGGCTCCGTCGTCGGGGCCATCCGCGCGGCGAATTGGGCGGTGATGTTTCTCGAGTCGCCTTTCCAGGGATCGGCCGGCCAGCCACCGGTGAGTTCCACTCGACCGGGACCGGAGGGCTCGTTGGCCGCGGCAATCGATTGCGTCTCGACGATCGCGTCGATCCAGGCGCCATGCGCGGTGGGGACGACCCGCACGACCACCCGCTGCCGTCGCGGTGGCCATGCCGCCGCCGCGATTGGCAGCGCCCCGGGCGCCGGCGGTTCACCGGGGGGCTCGACCCAAGCCGATTCGATGACGCCCTCTCGGGGCGGTGTCGCCGTGAAGTCGGGTTCGACCGCCCGCACGATCGGCCAGTCGGCCGCGACGGTGGCCACGGTCTGCCGCCAGAGGATCCGGCCGTTTTCACTCGGCAGGAACATGCCCCCGGCGTCTTTCGCAGAGTCAGCCACCGGCGGCTCATCGGCCCGCGCGAGCGCCGCGCAGGATGCGATCAGGAGCGCAGGCAACACGGCGAGCGCCGCTCGCTTGACCGCAACGAACATGTGGGACGGATTGGGAGGCATCGGTGGGGCGGAGAATGTCCCAGCCGAAGCCCCGCGTGGCAAGGCGTTTTTGCGGCCGAAAACCCGCACAATCCGGCCCTTGCGAGAATCTTCCGGCGTCGGGTGACCCGTACCCCGTCGCCGGACGTTCGCTACGTACGACCAATCCGCTAACGCGGATCGGTGCCCGCATGCCCTTCGCTCACTCGATGCTGACTGCGCCAGCCAGAGCGCCTCCGCTTGGCCATCCTGGCTGCGCTGGTCAGCAACGCCGGCGAGCGAGGTACGGGTCACCCGACGCCTCCCCGTTCTAGTAGGACAGGCTTCAGCCTGTCTTACTGAGCGGCTTCGATGAAAACTTCCATCTGCTGGCCGACGAAGAGCGGCGGCCGGTCGGCGGGGTCGCACTCGTAGATGACCTGCAGCACCCGGGTGTCCACCCGCTCGGTGTTGTCGCCGGTGAGCGACTTCTTCGGCACGACGAACGGCTCGACCCGCACGAACTCCAGCGGGTATCGCTCCTGGAGGCTGCCGCGGGGCACGGCGGAGGCCTTGGATTCGCGATCGAATCGCGGGATGTCAAACTCGTCGATGTCGACCCGCACGTGGAGCAGCTCGATGTTGCCGAGGATCACGAGCGGCTGGCCCGGCGGGGCGCCGACATATTCACCCGGTCGCACGTTCACCTGGAGGACGCGGCCGGCCACGAGCGATCGGACGATCAGGCGATCGAGCTCCGTCTCGATCTTCGCCACCTCCGCCTCCGACTTCGAGACAGCGGCTCGGGTGACATCGCGGTCATATTCCCAGGAGCCCGCCTTGAGCAGCGCAAGGTCGGCCTGTGACCGCTCGAAATTGGCCTGCGCCGCCGCGAGCGCCTCACGCCGCGCGATGAGTTCCTGCTCGGTCGTGACCTTGCGGGCGAACGTTTCTTCAGTCCGCCGCAGGGCGTCGGTCTCGCGGGCCACGGCCGCCTGCGCCTCGTTGACCTGGGCCACGAGCACCGGGATTTTCTCCTTGCGGGGCTCAGCCTCGAGCCGCACCAGTTCGCTCTTCGCTTGCGCCGCGGCCGCACGTTTCACGGCGAGTTCTCCCTGCAGTTGGCGGTCGTCGAGGCGGAAGAGCGGCGTGCCCGGCTGCACTTCGTCTCCGACCTTGACGAGCACTTCCGTCACGACGCCCGGCGTCGCCGAGCCGACCGCGATGTTTTCCGTCTGGGCCTCCACCACGCCGGCGGCCGCGAGGGTGGCGGCAAATGGGCTGCGGGCCGGCTCGATCGGCGGTGGCGGCGTCTGCACGATCACGCGGTTTCGCCAGACATACCAGCCCGCAAAGCCCAGGAGCGAGAGGGCGATGAGCGGCAGGACAAACTGCGTCACGAAGTCGCCGACGGTGCGGCGACGGTTGAGCCGGGGCTTCCGCTGGGCGGGCGGCGCCATGTCGTTGGGAGCGACCGCCATGCAGTCAGCCTCCGTGGGCCGGGGAAGTTGCGAGTTCGGCATGGGATCTCGCCCAGGCGTCGAGCATCGTCACCTGCTTCGAGAAATCCTGCTCGGCCACGTTGAGCGGGCTCTTGAAGAAGCAGGACAGCCACTCGATCGCGCCGTATTCCCCGGCGCGGCTGGCCCGTTCGATCAGCCGCACGAGGTCGAGCACCAGCGGCGCCGCGAGGATCGAATCGCAGCCCTGCCAGGTGAATTGGAGCGTCATCGGCGTGCCGAGAAAACCGCGGAAATGGACGTGGTCCCAGGCCGTCTTCCAGTCGCCCATGCTCTTGATGTATTCGATCGAAACGTGGGTCTGCGGAGGATAGCCGAGGATGGCGGCGAGCAGGTGATCCTTGCTCCGCACCTTCGCCGCCTTGTTGCGCGGATCGTCGAGCACCTTGCCATCCATGTTGCCGAAGATGTTGTGCCCCACCCAGCTCATCACGTCGAGGTTGCGGGCGGCGAACATCGGCGCGAGCACGCTCTTGAGGAGCGTTTCCCCCGTCTTGCCGTCGCAGCCCGCGTGGGCGATCCGTCGGTCGAGCGCCACCTGTTGCAGGCAGGCGGGCGTCGAGCCGGTGGAGGGGGTGAAGTTGACGTAGGAGGCTCCGGCTTCCGCGGCCGCGAGGAAGTAGAGACTGCTCGCCGGCAGCGGGCACTTCTCGGCGCTGTCGAGCAGCGGCTCGACGGCGGCGAAGTCGTCCGGGATCGGCTGGGCCGGCGGCGGCTCCGTCGAGGCGACGTTGACGACGACGACGTGCTCGAGCCCCTCGGTCTTTTGGAAGGCCTCGATGTCGCCGCGCACGCGGTCGATCGCCGCCCGCGGCGTCTCGACCACCGCTGCCGTGCGCGGATCGGCGAGGCTGCGGATGCGGTCTCCCGCAGCGACGAGCGTGCCGGGCCGCAGCCGCGACTCGACCTCGGCGAAGAACCCGGCGGCGTCGGCGAGCAATTCCGGGGCGATCGCCCGGCTCTCCGCCCACATTCGTTGGGCCTCGTCACCGAGCCGCCCCGCGCGGATGTCGTGACCACCGACGACGATGTTTTGGAAGTCGACGAGCGAGAGCCGCGTGAAGGGGTCGAGCGCGGTGACGACGCCCACGGGGTCGATCGCCCCACGGCGGAGGGCCGCGAGCCCCGTCATCAACGTCGTGGCGACGCCCCCCTTCGCCCCGATGAGCCAGAGACCGATCCGCGTGGGAGAAGACGAATGTTGCATGACGTCATTCTTTTCCGGATGTGCCCGGCGTCAAGGATGGTCGGGCGAACGCGGCGCCGGCGCGGCGACGTGGTGCGGGCCGGCCGCCACCGACTCGATCCGGCCATCCTCCATCGAGGCGATGCGGTCGGCGAAGGAATAGGCCCGCGAGTCGTGCGTGACGACGATCACGGCCCGATCGGGCTGCACGGCGATGTCTTGGATGAGCTCCATCGTGATTCGCCCGTTCTCGGCGTCGAGCGCGCTTGTCGGTTCGTCGCAGACCAGAAGCCGCGGCTCGTGGACGAGCGCCCGCGCGATCGCCACCCGCTGCTGCTGCCCTCCCGAGAGCTCGCTCGGCAGATTCGTGAGCCGATCGCCGAGGCCGAGCCGTTCAAGCACCTCGGCGGCGGCGGCGACAGCGTCGGACCGCCGCCAGCCGGCGATGAGCAGCGGCACGGCGGCGTTCTCGACGGCCGTGAGCGAGGGCAGCAGGTTGTAGGACTGGAAGATGAAGCCGACGTTTTCGCGGCGGAACCGCACCTTGCGGCCGTTCGTCATGGAGACCAGATCCCTGCCCAAGACCATACAAGTGCCGGCCGAAGGCTCGAGCGTGCCGGCGATGATCGAGACGAGCGTCGTCTTGCCGCAGCCGCTCGGGCCCACGAGCATCAGCAGCTCGCCGTAGGGCACGTCGAGATCAACGCCGCGGAGCGCCCGCGTCATCGAGTCGCCGCTGCCGAATTCCTTCGTCACGCCGCGCACCCGGATGGCCATCTCCTCGGTGTCGATGTCGTCGAACGTGTGCGGGGTGGTCATGGCAGGCTTCATCCGCGAAAGACGACGGCTGGGTCGAGCACGAGCACCTTGCGGATCGAGAGCACGCTCGCCACGAGCACGATCACGAACACCGCCGCCGCCGTCATCGCCAGCACCTGCCAGGGCATGAAAAACGAGAGCCGCGTCATGCTTCGCGACCACCAGCCAAAGAGAGCCGCCAGCCCCACGCCCACGCCATAGCCCACGAGCCCCACATGAAGGGCCTGCGAGAGCACCATGAGGAGGATCATCCAGTTGCTCGTGCCCATCGCCTTGAGAGCGCCGAACTGGCGGATGTTTTCCACGGTGAAAAGATAGAACGTCTGCCCCGCGATGGCCGTGCCGACGAGGAACCCGAGCAACACGGTGATCCCGAAGTTGATCGGGATGCCGGTCTTCCGCAGGTAGTAGACGATCGTCTTGCGGAGGAACTGATCGCGGGTGACCGCCTGCAGGCCCGTCTGCTCCTCGATCCGGCGGCAGACCTCCTCCGCCGCGAGCCCCGGCTTGGGGTTGGCCAGCACGAACGACAGCACCTTCCGCTCCGGCGGCGCGAACGTCACGGCCTGGCTGTAGCGCGTGTAGAGAATGGGGAAGCTCTGGAACGTGCGGCTGGCCTTCGTGATCCCGACCACCACGGCCCGGTGGTCGTTCATCTCGAAAACGCGGCCCAGTCGGAAGGGCTCGCCCGGCCAGATCCGCTTGTAGCCGGCGTCGTCGATGATCACCGCGTCGGGCTTTCGCAGATCGGCGATCGAACCCATGAAGACACCCCCCGGCGCGCCGACGAGCGTGGCATCGTCGAGGCCCAGCAGAATCATCTGCTCGTAGGTGCCCTCCTCGAGGCGGGCCCGTGCGATCCCCTTGTAGAACCGCACCGCCCAGTCCACCCCCGGCACGCCCTTCACGCGAAAGAGTTCGGTGTCGGAGAGCGGCTTGATGTCGTCGACGAACTGGACGTTTCCATCCATCACCCAGATGCTCGGCCCCTGCACGTCGCGAATCTGGCTGACGGTGAGCGACATCAGACCGCAGAAGATCGAGGCCTGCTGCGCGATGAGGAGCGCAGCGAACACGACCCCGAAGACGATGCCGAGGTACTTCGCCCGGTTGCCGATCAGCATCTTCCACGCGATCCAAAACATGCCGAGAGTCTACCGCCCCGCGGAAACCCGCGTAGACCGCTTCGTCGCGAAGCGGATCCTCTGCCTGTTATCTGCCATCAACTCGCCCGAAGCCGGGTGGGCGAGTCGATGTAACGGTTATTCGAGCGGGACGATGCGCGGATCGATCCAGACCGTTGCGACGTTCGACGCATCGCCTTCGACCGGCTCGACCACGAGTTCGATCTGCCGGGTGCCGTCGAGTTCTGCACGGATGAAGAGCGGCTCGTCGCCCCCCTGCAGCACCGGAGAGGCGAACTTTTCCACCCTCGTGCCATCGGCCGACACTGCGAAGACCCGCACGATCGCTTGGCTCCCCTGCCCTATCGCTTCGTCTATGGCGACGGTCGATTCCAGTCGCTGGGCGGGCCTGCTCAACTCATAGCGGATTCGTGTTGGTGATCCCGCCGCGCCGATCGCCATTCCCTCGAAGCCCGTAATGCCGCGGGCCGATGGCCAATCGCCGGCGAGCGTGCGGCCACGCGTGAAGCGGCGGCCGCCTGTGGACTCCTCCGGCACGATCGCGGTTGGATTGACGCCGGCGAGGCTCGTCGCGGCTTGGCCTTTGAGCGCCACCACGAGCGTGGGGTCGGCCGCGATCCCCGCCGCGGCTTTTTCCGCGGTCGCAAGTGAAAACCGCGAGCCGTCGTCGAGGGCCACGCGGAGCGCGGCTGACGGCTGCACGGTGCTGGATTCGCTCGGCGTGATGCTCTGCACACGGTCGAGGGGTACGGCCAAGGGGCGGCCCTGCCAATCGATGTCGAGGCGGCCATCTTTGATGCGGAGCGATCGGGCCGCGAGGCGGTCGCCATTGCGGAGCCCGATGAACCAGCGGGCTTTTCTGTCGGCGCCGGCCGCCCTGCCCTCCTCGATCTCGGCGTCGACCGGGCGGCTCGCGGCCGACGCGCGGAAGCCGGCGAAGTCGGCGGCCGGGAGCGGGATCATGCCGAGCGCCGCCGACCGCACCGTCGCCGTCGTGCCGTCGAAGCCTTCGAGCATCCCGGCGATGAGGCCACCGTCGGCAAGCACGACGTGCGGCCCGAGCGGCAGTGGCGGGCAGCGGCCCCAGGCGACGAGGCCGGACGCCGGCACCTCGATCGCGGCACCATCGCGGCCGCGAAAGACCACGTGGTCGGCCGCAACGCTTTCGAGCGCGGCGGTATCGTGCTGCGCGGGGGCGACCGCCTGGGAGACGGTCGCGACGAACGCGATGGCGGCGACGAGGATGGCGCGGCGACGACACGGACGCGTCATGGTGATGGCCGATCTCGTTGGTAGAGAGGCGTGAGGTCGTTTGGCATCTGCAGGACGGTCAACGCCGCGCTCGTCCCATATTCAGGGCAGGATGGATCCTGCCAAGAGCCGTCTTCGCGCTGCGCGGCGATGAGCGTCGCCGCCGTCGCGGGATACCAGGCTTTCCAGTCGGCGTCTCCTCGTTGCCAGAGCGCGGCTGCCGTGGCGGCAAGGCCATAGAGCGCATAGCCGTCGCCCGATTCCAGCTTGATCGTCGTCCCGAGCTTCACGGGATGGGCGTCGAGCCAGTCGAATCCTCGGCGCACCGGCTCCTCCTCGCCGCCGCCGGCCGCCACCAGCGCGAAGAGGGCCGCGGCGGTCCGCGGGCTCGCGCTTGGCCCGGCCGCAGACTGGTAGCGAAAGCCGCCGTCGTCATTCTGCAGCCGCCGGAGATAGGCGACGCCCCGCTCGACCGCTTCCGCGGAGACGTCGAAACCGGCATTGCGGAGCGCCCGCAAGGCATTGAGCATCGCCGCCGTCACGGAGATGTCGGCGTCGCGCGGAATCGGCTGGTAGCGCCAGCCCCCCTCTTTGTTTTGCGTCCGCTCGATGAGCCGCCTGGCGCCATCGAGCGCCTCGGCCACGGCCGCGTCGTCATCGGTCTCGCCGTAGAGCTCCGCCAGCGCGATCGTCGCGAACGCATGGCCATACATGGGGCCGTGTGCCGCCTGCTCGCGGCCGGAGATGAGGCCGCTGCCTCCGGCCGAGCCGAGCAGAAAGGCGACGGCCCGCGCGACCGCTCGCGACCGTGGGCCTGCGGTGGGCGTGCTGCCCGAGCCGACCATCGCCATTGTGCAGGTGGCCGTCACGGCGGCGCTCCCACGAAATGCGGCCGAACCCCAGGAGCCGTCGGGCTGCTGCGCGGCCTCGAGCCAGTCGAGCCCGCGGGCAATCGAGGCCTCGATCTCAGCGTCGGTCGCTGTGGCCACACCGGCGAGCATGAGCCAGATACTCCACGCCATTGTGAACAAAAAGCAGCTCCATAGTGGCAATAGGTGCATCGAGGGGTTGCGCATCGCAAAGACGGAGGCGAAGGGATCGGCGGAAGCTCGACGAGCGTTAGGAACTTTCGACCTTCTGAGGAATGAAGCTCCGTAGGTCGTGAAAGGAGAAAGTTTCTCCGCGAGGAGACTTCTGCCGTCCCTGAGCCGGTGGCGTGGAGGGATGCGGTTCATCATGGCTTCGATCGCTCCTGCTCGAGGAGCAGCCGATAGTAGGCGTCGATGGCCCGCCGATGCGAGGGAAATGTCGCGGCGTCGGCCGCGCGGGGCCGCAGCGGCAGTGACTGCTGGGGCACGAGCGACCAGACTCGCTCGATGCCGTCGGCGCCAGGGGCGAGGCCGCCAGCCTGCGGCGCTTCGGCGGGAGCGCCGCCGCCGGGGCCGGTGGCCGCTGCAGCGGGGGCCTTTGACTGGGATGCCGCTCCCGGCTCCGTGATGGCCGCACCTTCGGGTGCAGAAGCCGACGCCACGGCTCGGTCGAGCTGCGCGAGCCGGTCGATGATCGCACTCGAATCGCGATCGGGCGACTCTCGTTCATTGCCATGCATGGACGGCTGCTCCACGAGCACTTCGCCGCCCGGGCCGGTCATCGGGATTCCAAGCAGGCTGGCCGCTTTGGCAAGCCGATCCGCGAGACGGCTCGCGGCGTCGGCCGCCGCCGCCAGACGATGGTCGCGGATCGCGGCCGAGACGTCTGATTGCGCGGAATCGACGTCCGCAGCCAGCTCCGCCATGGCCTTGCTCAGCGCGGTGGCATCACTGTTTGCCGCCGCAGCGACGATCACGTCGGCGGCCGATGACACGCCCGCCATCACGTCGTCGTGCAGTGCCGCTGCGTCGGCGATGGCCAGGCGGCGGCGCGGTGGAGCATCGATGGCGGCGAGCCCGGGGGCCTCGGCGAACCAACTGGCAAGGGAATTGGCGAGCCGGCGCTCGAATCCCGCCAGAGCGGCGATCCGCGCGGCCGCCTGCCCCGCCGCGGAGAGCGGGTCGAATGTCGGCCGAACCGTGGCGGGCGACGAATCGGCTGCGGGGGCCTCTGTTGCGATCGTTGCGTGCGTGGTGACCGCGTCGCGGCGCGTGCCGGCGATGGCAAGCAGTGAGAGGGCCACGGCGGCGGCCGCCGCGAAGCCAACGTGCCGCGCGCCGCCCTCGATCGGCACCGCGACGATCCGATCGGCGGCGTCGGCTGCCTGTGAGATCGCAAGTGCCTTGAGCGTCGTCGAGCCATCGCCATCGGCTGCGGTCTCATCCAGAAAGTCGATGGCCCGCGAGATCCGCTCGCCGAGTTCCGGCTGTGCCCGCTCGGCCGCCAGCGCGAGCGAAAGCCGCGTGGGCCACGAGGCAATCGCGCGGCGGGCAAAAAACCAAGCGGCAATCGCGGCCGCCGCCAGCACCGTGCATGCCACGAGACGTGCATCGACGCGGCCGCCGGCGATGCGGTCGGCCACGACCGCAATTGCCCACACGCATGCGGCCACGCAGCCGATCCGGCCGACGGCGCCCAGGCCATGGACGAGGCGAGCTGTGAAGACCCGGCGGTCGATCGCCGTTCTCAATCGTTCGGCGGATGGAGCCGCGATGCTCGTCATGGCATTCCTCGTCGGGCGCGGGCAGACCATTCGATCGCGCAGGCTGCCACGAACGCGAGCATGAGCAGGCTCGTCGCGATCGGGCCGTGAAGCCAAGCCCGGTTCGCTGTCCGTGCGGCCGTGACCTGGGCAATCCGCGCGGGGAGCGAGCCGATCGAGTCGAGCGCGATACAGTCGCCGCCACTCGCCACCGCAGCCGCCTCGAAGGCCGCAGGCATGGCGGGCGGCCCTGGCCGCTCGGGCTTCGGTGGCAGCACCAGAAAATCCCTGGTGGCATTCGGCCGTTGCAACGCTGAGGAATCCCGCGACGAGGGCGGGCCGCGGACCGCGATGCTATGCCAGCCCGGGGCGAGATGCTCGAGCCAAACCGCTCCCGATGAAGCATCGGCACGATCCTGCTTCCCGTCGGGCCGCGTGTGCTCGAGTTGCCAGCCGGTGAGATCGGAGGTCGGCGGCGTCGGCTCGATGTCGATCCGCACCGGAAGAGCGGCGGTAGGCTGCAACGGCTCTAGCGCGAGCATGGCGGGAGTATGCCGCGCGAGGATCCGGCCTTCGGCGAGCCGCGCGAGCGCGTGTCGCCAGAAGGCGGCATGGTCCATCGATCGCGAGGCGGAGTCGGTGGCCCCGCGCAGCCGCCAGGTGGTGAACAGGCTGCCGAGGATCGTGCCTGCGCCGCGTCGATCGAGGATCAGCGCCGGCGCCGGTGGGGCGTCTTCGGAGTTCGTGATCGCCAGAACGCGGGCCGTTGGGGCGAGCCTGACACCGTCGGCGATCGTCCACACTTCAATAGGCTTTGCCGCCGGTGACGCGGCAAGCGAACCGGGCCGCCAGGCCGCCTGCGACGCGGCCGGCAGCCATTGGAAACGGCCGACACGGGAGCCATCCAGCGCCGTGGTGGCAGTGGGCGACGCGGGCAACCATTCGTCGAGCGGCGACGCGGATCGGGTGGCCTCGCGCCACCGGTTGCCCGGCAGCCACGCCACGCCGGTCCCCTCGCGTCGCACGGCATCGAGAAGGCCGGTTGCGGAATCGCTCGGGAGATCGTCGCCGCGGATGTCGCCGAGCACGACCACGTCGAACCTGCTCCAGTCGGCCGCGGTCTGCGGCAGTGGGGCTACGAGCCGCGGCGGCTTCCCCTCGCCCCGAGGCCGGCTGCGGCCGTCGAGCAGGCATGACTCGACGCGAAACCGTTTGTCGGACGCGAGCAGATGCTCGAGAAACCGAAACTCGAACCGCGGCGCGGCATCGATGATGAGCACCGACACCGGCTCGTCGACGACGAGCGTCGTGCCCGCCATGCCTCCATCGGCGCCATCCGCGACTGGCGCGCCGTCGCGCCTGACGACGAGCGTCTGCATGCCGGTCTGTGTTGGCTTCCATGCCACGAGGCCGGAGTATCTGTTTGCCATCGTTCCGCCGCCGGTGTGGTCGGCGCGATTCGGTCGCAGGATTCCGCTCGCCTGCGGATGGCCGTCGCGACCCGCGAGGATGATCGGCAATGCCCCGTCCGCCGACGGCCCCTCTGCCTCGATGGCGACTTGCACCTCCTCTTCGCGCCACGCCACCCGGGGCAAGTCGGCGGCGACGAGCGTGAACGAAGCATCCGCCGGCCCGCCATCCGCCCCCGGGCCGCCCACGGGAATCGCAAAGAGCGGGATGCCACGGGCCGAGGCGATCCGCGCCGCATGCTCCCAGGTCGCGCCCGACGTGATCATGCCGTCACTGGCGATCGCGATCGCGGCATACCGATCGGGTTCGCCGAACAGCAGTTCCTCAATCGCATCGCCGATCCGGCTGGCGTCCGGCCCGACGGCCACCGCCTCGATCGGCTTGGCGCCGGCACGGCGCGGTTCGAGCGGAGCGAGGTCGCGGGCGGCCGTGAAGGATGCGATCACCGCCGCGGCAAACGCACGGTTCGTCTCGCGGGCGTGATCGATCGCCGCGCTGATGGCCGCGAGCCGCGTCATTCGCCCGCCCGGGGCGGACGGCGCCTCCACGTCTTCCGTCGCCATACTCAGCGAGGCATCGACGACCAGCGCAATCTCCCGACGGCGCTGTTCGCCGTCGGTTCGTGGCGTCTCGCCCGCGCCCACGAACATCGCGCCGAGCGCGGCCACGAGGCCGGCGCGGGCCGGCCATCCGATCCATGCAAACGATCGATCCGGCGCCGCGTGGAGTCGTCGGCGGGCAAGCAGCCATGAGAGCAGCGGATCGAGGAGGGCCAGCACCATCGCGGCGCCGAGGAGCAGCCGCGCCGGCGGCAGCCAGCGGCGCAGGGAATCCAGCAGGGCCAAGGGGCCAGCCGCGAAAGGCTTTCGCTGCATGCCGGCGGGAGCCGCCGTGGCGCCAGGTTCGATGAGCCGCGAGACGAGCCGGTCCACCAGCGGCACAAACACCGGCCAGGCCGCGAGATCGCTCCAGGAATCGGCTGCCTGCGAGCCGACGCCGAGCGAAAGCGGCAAGGCCGCCAGGCAGAGTCGGCCGGCGCCGACGCGGGCTTCGACGATGAGCGGCCTCCCCTCCGGCACCGTCCGGGCGAGCACCGTCACCGGAGCCGCGTCGCGTGGATGCATCACGAGGTCAGCGAACGACGACACGCTCGGGCCGGGCAGCGTGACGAATGCATCGTCGGTGGAGGCCATGCCCGGAAAATCGGCGATCGACGGAGCGACGGCGATGCGTTGGCCGGCGCCGGCGGCGACGCCTGCGATCCTCAGGCCGGCGAGCCCTTCGAGCCAGTCGGAGAGCCATTTTCGCGCCGGCCCCCCGGCCGTGTCGGGGCCCACGAGGACGAGCACGGCCGCACCGCGATCGATCGCCTGCGCAAGCCCGTCGGCCGCCGCGCCGGTCGGCACGATGCCGTCGGGCAGGATCGCGAGCCCGCCTGCTTGGATAGACGAGGCGGCGGCGAGTTGCGAGACCGCGAGCATCTCGAATGCCGGTGGCGGCGCGGTCTTCGAATCAGCGGTGCTGCGGATGGCCTCGACCGCCAGCCGCACCGCCCCGCCGCTCGATTCCCTGACCGCATCGCCCGGCTCGATGAAGACGAGCCGCCGCGGCCCTGCGGCCGCAACCTCGGCCTCAGCCGATCGAAGAGCGGCGGACGACAAGGCCAGAAACGGCCGCGCGGCGGCGGCGACGGCGAGCAGGAGCATAGCCGCCCGCAGCAGCAAGAGCGGCGTCGAAAAACCCTCGCGCGAAAGTCCAGCCCGCCTGGCGGCGCGCGCCACGATGTCGATCGGCGCCCAGCGCACTGGCCGCGCCCGGGCGAAGGCGAGGCGGGCGATGATGAAGGGCAAGGCCACAGCCGGCAGCCACGCGAGCATCCACGGCCAATCCAAGCCCAGGGCCATCACGATGCCCGAGGTCGTCATGATCATCCGCTCCGCGGCGTTGCGTGGAGCAGCCGCGCGATGATCGCATCGGGCGTGATCCCGTCACTGTCGGCCTCGAACGTCGTCACGAGCCTATGCCGCAGCACTGCGGGAGCCGCCCGCTCCACGTCGCGAATCTCGGCGCAGGGTCGGCCGTCGAGCGCGGCATGTGCCTTCGCTGCCAGCACCAGAAACTGGCTGGCCCGCGGGCCGGCGCCATAACGCACGAGTGAAGAGATCCACTCGGGCGCCTCGGGGGCCCCAGGCCGCGTGGCCCGCGCGAGCCCCACGGCCCGTCGCATCACATGCTCGGCGACGGGCATGCTCCGCACGAGCCGCGCCGCCTCGGCGAGCGCCACGCGGTCGATCACCGGCTCGATCGGGGCGACCGCGGGGCCCGTCGTGCGACGGACGATCTCGAGTTCGTCGTCACCGTCGGGATAATCGACCCGAATCAGGAACATGAACCGGTCGAGCTGCCCTTCCGGCAATGGATAGGTGCCCTCCTGCTCGATCGGATTGCGGGTGGCGAGCACGAAGAAGGGATCGGGCAGCGGATGGCAGACACCGCCGACCGTCACCTGCCCCTCCTGCATCGCCTCGAGCACGGCCGACTGCGTCTTCGGCGGCGCCCGGTTGATCTCGTCGGCCAGGAGCACGTTCTTGAAGATCGGCCCAGGGAGGAACCGTGGCCGCCGGCCGCCGGCGCGATCCTCTTCGAGCACGTCGGTGCCGATGATGTCGGCCGGCATGAGGTCGGGCGTGAACTGGATGCGGCCGAAGTCGAGCGCGAGCGACTGCGCGAGCGACTTCACGATCAGCGTCTTGGCGAGGCCCGGCACACCCTCGAGAAGGCAGTGCCCGCCGCAGACGATCGCGGCGAGCAGGTCGCCGAGCACGTCGGCTTGGCCCACGATCACCGGCTCAAGCGCCGCGAGGAAACGCGCCTTGAGCCTTCCGGTGGCCGCGAGGGCCGCGGCGTCGTCGGCCCGCTCTGCATCCGCGGAGCGATGGATCGAGGTGCTCACGGTCGTGCTCCCGTTGGCGTGGCATGGATCCGGCGGCCGTCGCGGTCGAACGTCAGCACGTCCCCGGCGCGGGTGTCGACGCTGACCTGCCCGCCTTCGAGCCGGGCAATGCGCTGACGCGGCGCATGGTCGATGCCATCGGCCGCAATGGCCGATCCGAGCGGCCGCGTCCAGATGACGTGACCGTCGCGCAGGTCGTAGGCCGCGAGGTGCAGCCAGTCGGCCGGCGCGCGGCTGCGGACGACGCAGTAGACCTGCCCGGCATCGGCCGCAGGCGCTCCGTCGAACACCGTGGGTCGTGGCGGGCCGCCGTCATGGACGACGGCCGGAGGCGGGGCGATCCACGCGAGCCGCCCCTCGGCGGCGGGCGAGAGGTCGAGGCAGACGAGCGCCGCCGCATCGAGTTCGTCATCGGTGGCGGACAATCCGTCGAGGATGGCGATCGCGCGGCCGGCACTCGAGCAGGCAGTCAGGGGCGGCGGATTTTTTGTCGCCCCGGCGCGGAGGCGGGCCGCGGCCACGCCCCTTGGAAAAATCAGGCTGTCGGTCGCGGGCGCCGGGTCTTTCCCGTCTCTCGAGTCTTTCCACGGATGGCTGCCATCGGCGAAGCGCACCGCATGCACGTCGCGGCCCGTATTCCACACGAGGAGATCACCGCAGCGAATCGGCTCGAACTTGTCGTCCACGGCCGGGCTTGCGGCCAGTGACGAGGCCAAGCCCACGCATGCCGCCAGGATGGCTCCCAGGAGACCGCATGGTCCGATTGGAGGATTTGTGCGGGAGCGGTGGGCCGATCGCGGCATGAATGAACCCGCCAAGGAGGCCGGATTTCCGGCAGGAAGAACGCTTTTGAAGTATAAGTCGGGAAGGAATTCCGCGGAAACCGCCCGAGCATTTCCATGGCCCGAACGCAGGACGAAGACCTCTTCCAAAGCTCGACGATGACGTTTGGCGAGCACCTCGAGGAGCTGCGCGTCTGCCTGATCCGCGGCGCTTTGGGCCTTGCCTTGGGCGTGCTGGCGGGATTCTTCGTGGCGCAGCCCGTGGTGCACCTGATCGAGCAGCCGCTCCGCCGGGCGCTGGGCGACTACTACACGAAGCGGTCGATCGAGACATTCGACGCTTGGCAGCCGCGCACCGCCGGCGGCGCCCCCCTGCCCTACTCCCGCGAGGAGGTGATCGACGCCGTCGAGCGGCACGGGCTCTCGTTCGAACTCCGCGAGGTGCATCCCGACCGGCTGGCCCGCGCCTTGTCACCGTCGGCGCCAGCCGTGACCGGCGACCCCGCCACCGCCGGCAAGCCGGCCGTGTTCGACCCCGCCGCCCTCGCCCCCGTCCTCCTCTGGCAGCCGCTCGCGAAGGATGCGCGGGTGAGCATCACCACGCTCTCGGCCCAGGAGGCCTTCGGCATCTACGTGAAGGCGGCGCTTCTCGTCGGCGTCGTCCTCGCGAGCCCCTGGATCTTCTACCAGCTCTGGACGTTCGTGGCGGCGGGACTCTATCCGCACGAGAAGCGGTGGGTGCGGCTCTTCCTGCCGGTGAGCATCGGCCTCTTCCTCGCCGGCGTGTCGCTCGCCTTCTTTTTCGTCTTCGACTTCGTGCTCGACTACCTGCTGCAATTCAACCAGTGGCTGGGGCTCGACCCCGATCCTCGCATCAGCGAGTGGCTCTCGTTCGTGCTGATCCTGCCGATCGGCTTCGGCCTCGGCTTTCAATTGCCCCTGGTGATGCTCTTTCTCGAGCGGATCGGGATCTTCGACGTCGCGACCTACGCCGCGCAATGGCGGATCGCGGTGCTCGTGATCTTCGTCGTGTCGGCCGTGCTCACGCCGGCCGATCCCTACAGCCTGCTCTTTCTGGCGATCCCCCTCTGCCTGCTCTACTTCGGCGGCTTGGCCATCTGCCGCTGGCTGCCCCCGGCCGGCAGTTCACCGCGCCACGAACGCGAGCCAGTAAAACACTGAGCCGGTGATCGCGGTGAGCACGAGGTCGATCCCGGCGAGCCGCGCCATCATCATGTGACGCCGGCTGTGGGCGCAGGGTTCGGGCGGCGTGGGGAATCGCTTCGCAGCCTCCCAGAGCACCCAGACCAGGAGCACGAGCGACGAGACGGCGAAGATCAGGTGAATGCCGAGCGCCGTGAGCACGCCGGCCGGCCACCAGGGGCTCGCCGCCGCCCGGAGTTTCCAATCGCTCACGAGCCGCACGTCGATCTCGAAGATGACGATCGCCGCCAGAAGTGCCGCGGCGATGATCCACTGCAGCCGCTTGTGGGCCGCGAAGTTGCGCCGGTTGCGAACGAGGTGGATGCTCCAGGCGAGCAGCGGCAGCACCGCGAACAGGCCCACGAGCACCACGTCCATGCCGAGCGATGCGCGGGTGCCGAGAAATCCGTCGATGCCGCCCGGTGCCGGGGCGGCCGTGGAAGCGGCTTCAGGATTCAACGGAGTCCTTTCAAAACATTGCCAGGTCGCATCACGGCCAGGGGAAGTCGCCGGCGCGCGGGCGGCAGAAGTCTCCTCGCGGTGGCCCTCGAGGACTCGGTCCAAATGCTCGTCGAGCTTCCGCCGACCCGCTCGCCTACCCCTTCCAGGTTGCCAAGCCCTTGCGTTGGCAATGTGAGAGGCGGGCGAACAGTGTACCGCGAGTTCGCCCGGGGCTTCGCCCTCTTTCCGAGTGGTGGCCGATTTGCAGCCGCCTCGGCCGCACTGCTACGATCGCGCCACCGCGGGCCGAGTGGCGAAACTGGCAGACGCACGGGACTTAAAATCCCGGGGAGAGAAATCTCCGTGCGGGTTCAAGTCCCGCCTCGGCCACTGCCCGTGCAAGTGCCGCCGACCCGCTCGCCTCGTCCAACGTGGACCCGTTCGGAACGAAGCGGTCTACGAAACGCCGTTTCTGGGCGGGGTTTTTACGGGCCGGCCATTTCGGGTTGATTCGCTGCCTGCTGCGCCTGTATCCGTCCTCCCCCTGCCGGGTGTGCCGGCGGCGGAATGATAGGCTCGGGAGCGATCGGGCAATGGCTGTGGAAAGCAGGCAGAAGGCCGTCGAGGAGGCACGGGGCCGCCGAAAGGTGGCTGGTCGGCCCGCCGGCGGCGCGGCGGTCTGGATTCCGTGGCTCGCCGCCCCGCTCTTCGTCCTGATGCCGATCGGCGGCTGCGCCCTGGCAGACAACTACCGCAAGGCCACGATCCAGGCGGCTGCGGCGCCGGTGGTGCCGGTGGAAGCGGTTGTGACGAGACTGTTTCCATCCCGCTGACGCCCGATTGGCGTCGGCCGCGGTGGCGCACTAGTTTTGCCGAGGACGCCCCAACCGCCTCCTCGGAGCCATCGCATGTCGCTGCGGTCCAGAATCGCCCTTATCGCCACGCTGCTCGTGCTCGCCGCCATCGCGGTGAACACGCTCCTGCAGACCTTCGCCGCGCGGCGGGCCGTCTTGCAGCAGGCGCAGGCCGGCGGCGATGGCGTCGCCGAATCGCTCGCCCGCGCGGTGGCCTTCGCGCAGGAGGTGCCGCTGCAGGTGGAGGAGGAGATCGGCCGGCAGATGCAGGCGCAGGCCGCGCTCGTCGCGCAGCTCGTGGCGGTGGCCGAGAAGGCCGGCGTACCGGCGGCCGAGCTCAAGGATCGCTTTCGTCAGGTCGTCGAGGCGACAGTCATCGATGAGATCTTCGCGACCGACTCCACGGGCCGCATCACGCAGCAGTCTGGCGACATCGACTTCACGTTCTCCCCAGATCCTGCCAAGCAGCCGCAGGCGCACGTCTTCCATAAGCTGCTCGGCGGCGACGTGCCGGTGGTGATTCAAGAATCGCGCAAGCGGGAGATCGATAGCCGCGTCTTCAAATACGCGGGTGTCGGTGGCGTCGACAAGCCGCGGATCGTGCAGGTGGGGATGGAGGCGACGTTCCTCGACAGGCTCTATCGCAACCTCGGCCTGCGGCGGCTGGTCAACGAGCTGGTGGCGGGAGAAGTCCGCGAGGTGCGGATCCTCGATTTACAACTCAATCCGTTCGTCACGCGGCGGGTCGACGAGCGCGGCAGCGCCTCCGACGCCGATCTGCCGCTCGTGCCGCGCGATGCGACGATCGTGCGCGATTGCATCGCCGGCAACCGGCCCGTGGGGCGGTTCGAGAGCGGCTTCTACCGGGTCGCCGCGCCGGTCAAGCAGGCGGACGGCCGCCCGGCCGGCGCCGTCCTCGTCACGATCTCCACGAAGTCGAGCCGCGACGTGCTCTGGTGGCAGGCGGCCGGTGCCCTCGCCTCGTCGCTCGTCGTCGGCCTGCCTGGCGTGCTCGCGGCGCTCTGGCTGGCGCGGTCGATCGCCAATCCGGTGCGGCAGTCGCTCGAGGTCGCCGAGGCGATCGCGGAGGGGGACCTGACCGGCGAGGTGCCGGCGGGGGGCGACGACGAGGTCGGCCGGCTCCTCGGGGCCTTCGGACGGATGAGCCATTCGCTCGGCGGACTGATCGGCCGGATCCAGGCGGCCGGCGAGCGGCTCTCGACCGTGGAGGAGGAGGCGGCCGGAGCGCTCGCTCGCCAGGACCGTGCCGTGCGCGACTTCAGCGGCTCGGCCACGGAAATCTCCTCGGCCGTCTCCGAGATCTCCGCCACCAGCGAGCAGCTACTCGGGGCCACGAGCGAGGTGACGGAAGCGGCGCGCGAGGCCGCGCGGGTGGCCGACGCGGGCCGCGGCGGGCTCGAGAGCATGACGGCCTCGATGCAGCACCTCGACGAGGCCATGAATGCGTTTACCCGCAAGCTCTCCACGATCAGCCAGCGGGCCAGCGGCATCACGTCGGTCGTGACGACGATTGCCAAGGTGGCCGACCAGACCAACCTGCTCTCCGTGAATGCCACGATCGAGGCGGAGAAGGCGGGCGAATCAGGCCGCGGCTTCCGGATCGTGGCCCAGGAAATCCGGCGACTGGCCGATCAGACGGCGCTCGCCACGCAGGACATCGAACGCATGGTTCGCGACATGCAGGCAGCCGTGTCGAGCGGCACCATGGAAATGGACCGGTTTCGCAACGAGGTGAGCCAGCGAATCTCCGAGGTCGCGGACGTGAGCGAGAAGCTCGGCCGGATCATCGAGCCCGTGCAGTCGGTGACCAGGTCGCTCGAGCACGTCCACGAGGGGATGCAGTCGCAGTCGCAGGGCGCTCGGCAGATCCGCGACGCCATGGAATCGCTGCGGTCGGGCGCCGGCGAATCGGCCGCCTCGATGGCGGTCTTCACGGCGACGCTCGACGAATTGCGGCGCTCGATCTCTGAACTCAACGCCGAAGCCTCCCGCTTCCGCACCTGAGCCGCAAAAAGGTGTCAGGACTCTTTTCCGGTCCACTTGGGAATGTTTCCCAAGACGGGTAAGCCGGAAAAGAGTCCTGACACCTTTTTGTCCTACCTTCTTGCGGAGTCGCCGATGCGGGCGGCCTGGCGGGCGGCGAGGAAGCGGCGGAGGCCGTTCACGATCCGCGACGGGGGCTGGGCACCAGATTGGCTGAAGAGCGGCGTCTGGCCGTCATCGGTCACGATCAACTCGACCGATTCCGGCGGCAGTTCCACGCCTCCGAGCAGGTTGTCGAGCGACTGGGCCGTGGGCGAGCCGCTCGGGGCGGTCGGGGCCACCTGGGCCACAACGAAGTTTTCCCGGGCAAACGCCTCGAATTCCGGGTCGTTGATGAGCGAATCGGTGTGGTTCTTGGCCGTGTTGTCGCCCGGACGGGCCACGACGAGCAGGATCGGCCGCCGCACGCCACGGGCGGTTTCCACGGCCTTATCAAGCGATTCGTGGACCTTGTCCGCCTTCTTGACGGCATTCGGCATCGACCGCTGGGGGGCGGTCTGCTGGGTATGAACCGCCGCCACCTTCGGGGCAGGCATGTGGCCGGCCATCTGGGCCAGCCAGGCGTCGGCCGACTGGCCGGTGTAGCCGGCTTGGGCGGCGAGTTTTGTGCCATCGGAGGTCAGGAGCAGGACGCTGGGGAACGTCCGGACGCCGTATTTGATGCAGACCTGCGACCGTTCGCTGCGGACGGCCTGGGAAATGCCGTTTTGCGGCAGGTCGATCATGAGCAGGACGACATTCGAATCGGCCCATTCCCGGAACACTTCCGTCGAAAAGACGTTGTTTTCAAGGGTTTTGCAGTGGGGGCACCAGTCGCTGCCCGTGAACAGGGTCAGCACCGGGCGGCCCGTCCGCTCGGCGGCGGCCAAGGCATCGTCGTAATTAGTGAGCCAGTTCTCCAGGGCCGAGGCCGTCTGGCAGGCCGAAACAATGCCGACGACGAGCGCGAAAATCGCCCCTAGCCGCAGGAAAAGCCGGCGGGAAAAGCCGGTATGGACGGGCCGGCTGCCATGAATCGAGACCAGGTCCTGCGTTAAACGCATCGTCTTTTGCCTCCTTGCTCACCACCCTCACCTTTCATCGGGCGAGGGTGGCGGTTTCCAAGAGAGTTCTGTCCGTGAATCACCGTGGAAAAGGCTAACGGCACCGGAAGAATCTGTAAATCTAGGGAGTTTGCGCAGGTTGTGCGTTTTGCCTATTCGCCCCAGACCAACCGTGAACTAAGGACTTACGTGCCATTTGGATCCCCCTCCTTTGGGAAAAATGGGGTTGGAACGGGTGTCCGTCGGTTTCCGGCTGACAGGCTGAAGCCTGTCCTACGAGAGACAGGCACTGAAGCCTGTCCTACTCAGGGCGTTGCGCGCTAGCGCAAAAGCGGCGGGGCCCACCGGTTTCGGTGGGCCCCGCTTGGTCGCGTTTGTCTCGGCGGCCAGGGCCAAGGATGGCCGTGCAGCCGTGCAACTAGAACTGCCAGATCGCGTCGCAGCCGCCGTAGAGCTGACCATACTCCGTGCCGCCATTCGAGATCCGGCCGAAGTTCGGGCCGAAGGGCAGCGGTGCGGTGCCGGCACGGGTACCGGCCATGTTGTCCGGAGAGTACCAGTCATACCGCAACTCCGGACGGATGATCCAGTTGCGGGTGGGCTTCCAGTTCAGGCCCCACGTGGCCTGGAAGAAGTTGCCCTGGAAACCCGACTGGTTCGGACCGCCAACCCAGTAGTTGCGAATCGGAGCAAACACTCGATACCCGTTGTTGTCGCGGAACCACTCGAACCGCATGCCCGCCACCAGCGTGTCGCTGACCGTGTAGAAGAGGTACTGGTTGATGCCGTACCACTGAGCCAAGCCGGCCATCTGCCCCTGGTTTTGAAGACCGGTGTTGGCATTGAACTGCCAGCCGTTGTCGTTCTGGAACACGTAGGTGACCTTGTCGCTGAGCTCGTTGGTGTAGACGTTGCTCCAGATCGACCGGTTGCCAATGTTCTGCGGCGCGTTGGCGAAGAACACCGGCTCGTTGCCGCTCGACACGGTCGAGGTGAGGGCCTGGGTCTGGTCGCTGTTCTTGAACGACACACCGCCCAGGAACGCCGCGTTGCTGTTGGCATTGATGGAGCCGGGATTCAGAATGCCCTGGCTGTTGATGGGATCGCTGAAGTTATCCCAGCCGTTCGTGATGCCGGCATACACGGTCAACTGGTCGTTGGGCGTCCAGGTGTCGAGGATGCCGGTGTGGGTGAACGGCTCGCCGTACTGCATCGTGTAGGCGTGCGTGTAGAAGAAGTTGCCGATCGCCGGAACCACTTCATACCCGATGATCGTGTAGAAGTGACCGGCTTTCACGACATGGTTGCCGTAGCCGAGCTCACCGTACAGCTGCGGCATCGCGAGGCCGTAGTCCTTGCTCGAGGCCCATGAGGGAGCGCCGGCAACGCCCGCGCCGTTCGTCTGGTTCCCGAGGAACCCGTCGAGGCCGCGGGCCGTGGTGTAGATGTAGTCGGTACCGTAGAGGAGGTCGACGCGACCACCCCAGTCGAGCCCGTTCGTCGTGTCGACCAGCTTCTCGTTGACGAGGTAGAGCTGGTTCATCTGGCCCTGCCAGTTGCGATCGTTGAACGTGATCGGGCCGTTGAACGGGCTCCCCCAGTTGTTGGCCCCGATACCGGCATTGATCCAGCCGTAGGTTTTGATGCCACGCTCGGTGAGGAACTCGGTCTCGAGGTAGCGGTTCGGCCCTTCCTCGGCCGAGGCCTCTTGGGCGGCTTCCTGCGGCGGCAGGCCGCGCAATTCGTAGGCCTCCTCCTGCGGAACGTTCGGCACGACGGGCACGGCGCCGGTCTGAGCGGCGACCTGGTCGGCCGCAATCGCGGTCATGAGCAGCGCCGCTGTCAGCGACAGCGGCAGGCGGAACGGTATCTTCTTCATGGTTCCCAATCCCCTTGGTGTTTTGCGGCCCGTTTTCTCGCGGGCCGCGTGGCGTGTTGGGGGGCCATGGTCGAGAGCAGCTCCGCCAGGACGTGCTCGAACGACATTCCCACCCCGATACTCGGTATCGGGCCGGGCGCACGGGAAAATGGCCGGCCGGGGGCCGCAGCCGCAGGGTTTCGCTGACCGGCCAATAACCCTGGCAAACTCTGCCGGTCAGGCGGCCAATGCGCCTTCGAGCAGGGCGGCGACGAACCGCTCCGGGTCGAAAGGCTCGAGATCGTCGGCCGACTCGCCGAGCCCCACGAACTTCACCGGCAGGCCAAACTGCTCCACGACGGGCACGATCACGCCGCCGCGGGCCGAACCGTCGAGTTTGGACAGCACGATGCCGGTGCAGCCGGCCGCCTCCTTGAAGCCCTTCGCCTGGGAGAGGGCGTTTTGGCCCGCGGTGGCGTCGATCACGAGCAGCGTCTCGTGGGGGGCGTCCGGGATCTGTTTGGCGATCACGCGGCGGATCTTGGCGAGTTCCTGCATGAGATTGGCTTGCGTCTGCAGCCGGCCGGCCGTGTCGATGATGCAGACATCGAATTGGCCCTCGAGCGCGTGGGCGACGGCGCGGTGGGCGACGCTCGCTGGATCGCTGCCGGGTTCGCCGCGGATGATCTCGGCCCCGATGCGGGCGGCCCACATGGCGAGCTGCTCGACCGCCGCGGCGCGAAACGTGTCGCCGGCGCCGAGCACGACCCGCTTGCCGTCGTCCACGAACCGCTTGGCGACCTTGGCGATCGATGTCGTCTTGCCCGAGCCGTTGACGCCCGTGACGAGGATCACGGTCGGGCCGGCGGTTGCGATGGCGATCGCGGCCGACTTCTCGGCGAGCCGCGCGAGCAATTGCGTGCGGATCGAATCGACCACGACCTCCGGCTCGACCACACGGGCCCGCAGGCGATTTTTCACATCGACGACGATCGCCTCCGCGGCATTCGGCCCCATGTCGGTGCGGATGAGCGCCGCGCGGAGCTCCTCGAGGAACGCGTCGTCGACGAGTCGGCCCTCGCGCTTGAAGAGGTCGCGGACGTCGGTCGAGAGCACCTGCGCCGTCTTGGCGAGGCCGGACTTGAGCCGGTCGAGCAGGCTTTTCTTCGGCGCGTTCTCGCCAGACGGCAGGGCCGCCGGCTCCGGTTGGGGGTCTTTGCGACCGAACGAGAAGATGGCCATGGCGCGGAAGCTCCGGTCAGCCGGCGGTGGGAGCGGCTCGATCGGCGAGCAGCCCGCCGAGCACGCCGGCGACGAACGCTGCCGAGCCGTCGGTGCCATAGCGCTTCGCCAACTCGATCGCCTCGTTGACGGCGACGGGGCCGGGAGTGGCCGTGTGCAGGATTTCGTAGACGGCGACCCGCAGAATCGCGCGGTCGGTCGCCGGCATCCGCGCCACCCGCCAATTCGTGGCGCGGGCATCGAGGAGGGCATCGAGTTCGGCGCGGTGGTCGCGCACGCCCCGCACGAGCGACTCGGCAAACGAGACGAGCGGTCCGCCGTGCAGCCGGCCGGCGATGAACGGCGCGATCTCGTCGTCGGTGGTGGCCGGATTCATGTCGAGCCGATAGAGCGCCTGGAGGGCGATCTCGCGGGCCCGGCTGCGGCGCGGGGCGGTCATGGCTGGTTTCTCCGTGGCGGCAGCTGGCCGAGCAGGGAGATCATCTCGATCGCGGCCGTCGCACACTCCTCTCCCTTGTTGCCGGCAGAGCCGCCGGCGCGGGCGAGCGCCTGGGCGAGCGTGTCGCAGGTGAGCACGCCGAAAACCACCGGGATGCCGTGTGCTCGTGCCGACTGCTCGATCCCGTGGCCGACGGCGCTGGCGATGTGCTGGTCGTGCGACGTCTCCCCCTTGATGATCGCCCCGAGGCAGAGCACCGCGGCATACTGGCCGCTCGCCGCCATGCGGTCGGCCGCGAGCGGGATCTCGAACGAGCCCGGCACCCAGGCGACGTCGATGCTGGCGGAAGGCAGGCCCGCCGCGATGAACCGCGCGACGGCCGCATCGAGCAGCCGCCGGGTGATCGACTCGTTGTAGCGCGAGACGACGATCGCCACGCGGGGCGGCTGCCGCCGGTCGGCGTCGCCGAAGTCGCCGCGTCCTTGAAAAGTCGTTCCCGCCGTGCTGTCGCTCATGCCCCGCCTACGACTTCAGGCTCGAGAGGAACTCGCCGTTCGACTTGGTCTTCGCCAGCCGGTTGAGCAGGAGCTCCATCGCGTCGGTGGGATTCATCTCGCCGAGCACACGCCTGAGCACGCAGACGCGGCGGTATTCGTCCGGCTCGAGCAGCATCTCCTCGCGGCGGGTGCCGGAGCGGTTGATGTCGATGGCCGGGTAGATCCGTTTGTCGACGAGCCGGCGGTCGAGCACGATCTCGAGGTTGCCGGTGCCCTTGAACTCCTCGAAGATCACGTCGTCCATCTTGCTGCCGGTGTCGACCAGCGCCGTGGCGATGATCGTAAGCGATCCCCCCTGCTCCACCTTGCGGGCGCTGCCGAAGAACCGCTTCGGCCGCTGGAGGGCGTTGGAATCGACGCCGCCGGAGAGGATCTTGCCGGAGTTGGGCACCTCGGAGTTCCACGCCCGGGCGAGCCGGGTGATGGAATCCAGAAAGATCACCACGTCGCGGCCGTATTCCACGAGCCGCTTCGCCTTCTCGATCACCATGTCGGCCACCTGCACGTGGCGGCTCGCGTTTTCGTCGAACGTGGAGCTGATCACCTCGCAGCTCGGCCCCTTCACCTGCCGCTCCATGTCGGTGACCTCCTCCGGCCGCTCGTCGATGAGCAGCATGAAGACGTAGGCCTCGGGGTAATTGGCGATGACGGCGCGGGCCATCTTCTGCATGAGGATCGTCTTGCCGGCCCGGGGCGGGCTCACGATCAGGCCGCGCTGGCCGAAGCCGATCGGCACGATGAGGTCGATCACGCGGGTGGAGAGCTCCTCGGCCGTGGTCTCCATCACGATCCGCTCGTCGGGGTGGAGCGGCGTGAGCTCGTCGAAAAACACCCGCGAGGAAAGCTTGGCCGGATCTTCGCCGTTGATAGCCTCCACGCGCAGGAGCGCGAAGTATCGCTCGCTCTCCTTCGGCGGGCGGATCTGCCCGGCCACGCTCATGCCGTTGCGCAGGCCGAATCGCCGGATCTGGCTCGGCGACACGTAGATGTCGTCCGGGCAGGAGAGATAGTGATAGTCGGGACTGCGAAGGAAGCCGAAGCCGTCGGGCAGGATCTCGAGCGTGCCCTCGCCGAACATCAGGCCGTTGAGCTTCACCCGCTCCTTCAGGATCCGGAAGACGAGATCCTGGCGCTTCACGCCGGTGATGTCGCCGATCTCCTCCTTGCGGGCAAGCTCGATCAATTCGGGCATCGAGAGCTTCTGCAGCTCGGTGATGTGGGTGTCGCCCTTCTTGAGCGATTCGTAGCGATCGGCGGTCTCACCGCCCTCGAGCTTCACCTCTTCGGCGATCTCCTCGGCAATCGACATCGGTTCGGCTTCGAGATCGTCGTGGGGCATCTCGGGATCGGTGGTAGGCATAGTGTCAACTCGTGGGGCGGCCGCTGGTGGGTCTGCGGCGAAAGCAGGCGGGCGGAACGAATCCGTGAAGAGAAGAAGGCGGGGAGTAAACCGAAGGCGGGAAGCCGGCACATGGCGGACGGCCGAGCCCGAAGGCATGGCCGGAACGACATGAGCACGACTGGAGGGAAACCCCAACTGCGAACAGACGTGGTGCGGGCTGACGTGGCGCGAGCCGCGGCATCCCTCAGCCGTCAGCCAGCAAGGCGGTTGCGGTCATCGCCGCGAGACGTCCTGCCAGATCCGATCGACCTGTTTCCGAGTATATTCAAGATCACCCGAGGTATCCACGGCGAACGTTTTTTTCGGCGGTCCCCCGGCCGGCATTCCGGCGGGAGTTGCCTCCACGGAGCCCTGCCAAGAGGCCTCCCGAGCCGCCTGCTGTTCGCGGCTGATTCCACGGCTGGCCAGCCTGGCGCGGCGCACCCCCTCGTCGCAGGTGACAGTCACGATCGAATCGCAGGCGTCGGCCCAGCCAGCCCGCAGGAGCAACGGCACGTCGAGCACCACGACCGGTTCCCCGAGGCCGGACAACGGTTCGGCGGAGCGGAACGCTTCGAGCGCCTCCGCGATGCGGCGATGCACCCGCGGGTGGACGATTGTTTCGAGGTCGGCGAGGGCCGCGGCATGGGCGGCCGTCGGCCCGAAGACCCGCTCCGCGAGCGCCCGCCGGCGCACGAGCCCGCCGGCGTCGAGCACGTCGGCCCCGAACCGGTCCACGATCGCGGCGCGAACCTCAGGTTCCCCGAGCACCTCGTGGGCGATCGCATCGGCGTCGATACAAGAGGCGCCGAGTTCGGCGAAGCGTTTTGCCACGGTCGACTTGCCTGCCGCGATCTTGCCGACCAATCCGATGACGATCATGACTCGGCTCACTTTTCGCACTCGGCCCAGGTGCCGCCGGTGTGCACCGACACCTCGAGCGGCACCTCGAGCTGCATCGCCTGCCCCATCTCGTCGAGCAGGAGCCGCTCCGTCGCCGCGGTCTCGTCGGCCGGCGATTCGAGCACCAGTTCATCGTGGATCTGCAGCACGATCGCGGCCTGCATGCGCGCCGCCTCGAGCCGATGGGCCACGCGGAGCATCGCGAGCTTGATCAGATCGGCGGCGGAACCCTGCACGACCGTGTTGATCGCCGTGCGTTCGGGGAGCGAGAGCGCGAGGATCCCGGCCGAGTTGCGGCGGCCGGCGTGGTCGCGGACGCCCGCGATCGTGCGGCGCCGGCCGAGCATCGTGGTGACGTGGCCGTCGCGGCGGCAGCGGTCGAGGATCTCGTCCATGAAGGCCGCGGCGCCGGCGAAGGATTGGAAGTAGGCGGCGATGAAAGCCGCGGCGTCGGCCTGCGGGATGCCGAGCGCCTTGGCGAGGCCGAAGCCGCTCTGCCCGTAGAGGATGCCGAAATTCACCGCCTTCGCGGTGCGCCGCATCTCCGCCGTGACGGCGGCGGCGTCGATGCCGAAGACGGCGGCGGCGGTGCTCGTGTGGATGTCTTCGTGGGCGGCGAAGGCCTGCCGCATCCGCTCGTCGCCGGAGAGGTGGGCCAGGATCCGCAGCTCGATCTGGGAGTAGTCGGCCGCGATGAACCGCCAGCCCGGCTCGCGTGGCAGGAAGGCCGCCCTGATCTGCTGCCCCTCGCGGGTGCGGATCGGGATGTTTTGCAGGTTTGGGTCGCTCGAGCTGAGCCGGCCGGTGGCCGTCACGGTCTGGTTGAACGTCGTGTGGATCCGTCCCGTCGAAGGCTCGACGAGCGCGGGGAGCGCGTCGACGTAGGTGCTCTTGAGCTTGGCATACTTGCGGTGCTCCAAAAGCTTGGCCGGCAGCGGATGGAGAGGCGCGAGCTCTTCGAGCACCTCGGCATCGGTGCTCGGGCCCGTCTTCGTGCGTTTCACGACCGGCAGCCCCAGCTCGTCGAAGAGCACCGTCCGCACCTGCAGCGGCGAGGCGATCGAGAAGGGATGGCCCGCGAGCGCGTGGATCTCCTGCTCGAGCGCGGCGAGCCGTGCCGCATATTCGCCCGACAGCGCCGCGAGCACGCCGCAGTCGATCCGCACGCCGCGGTGCTCCATGGCCGCGAGCACACCCGCCAGCGGCAGCTCCACGTCGCGAAAGAGCCCCGTGAGCCCGGCCGCCTCGAGGCCGTCGGCGAGCGCCGGCCGCAGGGCCAGGACGAGCTGGCAGGCGAGCGTCGCCTGGGGCTGCTCACCCGGCCGTTCGAGCGCGTCCGCGGCGCCCTCATCGACGGCGATCCCCTGTCGCCTCGCCACTTCGGCGAGGCCATGGTTGCGCTCGCCGGCGTCGAGCAGGTAAGCCGCCAGCAGCGTGTCGAAGCTGCAGCCGGCGAGTTCGATGCCCGCCGTGCGGAGCGCGACCAGCTGCCGTTTCAGATCGTGCCCCACCTTCGGCACCGAGGCGTCGGCGAGCAACGCTGCCAGCGGTTCCCCGGCTTGGATCAAATCAGGCCCGACCCACGCCCGCACGTCGCCCGCCGCCAGCGCCATTCCCGCGGGGGGCGCAAGCAGCCTCCCCTCCGGCCTGGTCGCCACGCAGATTGCCACTGGCGCCGCCGCACGCAGCCGCGCGACGACGGCGGCGAGCGCCGCAGCATCGGCGGGGCATTCCCACGTCGCTGGTGCGGTCGCTGTGCCAGTGTCGGCTTCGCCATCGAGATCGAACATCGTCCGCTGGCCGCCAGTGGGCTTTGCCGCGGCGGCCTTCGGCTCGCCGCGCTTCGCGACCGCCGCCGATTGACGGGCCTTGCCGACGAGGCTCTGAAAACCCATCTCCTGAAGAAACGCGGCGAGCGACTCCGCATCGGGCGCATGCAGCCGCCCGGCCTCCCAGGGCACGTCGACCGGGACGGCCGTGTCGAGGCGGATCAGTTCGCGGCTCGCCCGCGCCGCGTCGCCGTAGGTGCGCAGATTTTCCTGCCGCTTCTTTCCGGCCACGCTCTCGGGATGAGCGAGCAGATGGTCGAGCGTGTCGTGCTGCCGCAGCAATTCGGACGCGATCTTGGGGCCGATGAGCGGCACGCCCGGCACGTTGTCGGCCGAATCGCCGACGAGCGTGAGGTAATCGACAACCTGGTCGGGTCGAATGCCCCAGTCGGCGAGCAGTTCGTCCGCGCCCATGAAGGCATTGGTGCGCAGGTTGAGGAGCCTTACCTGCTCGGAGAGCAATTGCCGCGCGTCTTTGTCGGACGTCGCGAGCACGCACGTCCCCCCCTGCCCCGCCACCTGCGTGGCGATCGTGGCGAGGATGTCGTCGGCCTCGTAGCCGGCGAGTTCGAGGCACGGGATCCCCATCACGCCGAGCAGCCTTCGCACCAGCGGAATCTGCGGCACGAGATCGGCCGGCATCTCGGCACGGTTGGCCTTGTAGTCGGCGAACTTCTCGTGGCGAAACGTCGGCCCGGGCGCGTCGAGCGCGCAAAACAGATAGTCGGCCTTCTTCTTCTCGATGATGTCGAGCAGGTCGCGGGTGAAGCCGTAGATCGCGGCCACGGGCGTGCCCTGCGGCGACGACATCTCAGGCAGCGCGTGGAAGAGCTGATAGACGCGCGAGAGCGTGTCGATCACCCAGACCGATCGGCCGGCGAGATCGGGCACGGCGGATGGCGGGGACGGGGGCATCGGACCGGAAATCATACCCGTGGTCGCGCCGGTCAACTTGCCCAACCCGGCTTCGGGCGACCCGTACCCCGTCGCCGGACGCTCGCTTCGGGCATCCATGCCCTCCGCTCGCTCGGATGCTGACTTCGCTTCGCCATCCTGGCTGCGCTCGTCAGCATACGCCGGCGAGCGGGGTTACGGGTCGCCCGAAGCCTCCCCGTTCTCGTAGCGCAGGCGGGGGATCCGCTTCGGGACGAAGCGGTCTACGGATGCGGATGTTCGCGTGAAGCTAGTCGCCGCTTGGCGGCTCGTATTCGAAGTCTTTCCACTTCATCGCGCGGCGGAACGGCTCGATGCGGAGCACGACGTCGCCGTTTTGGAAGAGCCGCACCGTGCCGTTGGTCTCGCTCACGGCGACGGCCACGCTCTTGGTTCGCCGCGTGATGGCCGCGGCGGCCCAGTGGCGGGCGCCGAGGCCCTTGGCCACGGAGACGTTTTCCGCGGAGGCGTCGATGTAGCGGGCGGCGCCCTCGACGGTGCCGTCGGGGCCCACCACGAAGGCGCCGTCGAGCTGCGCGATCTCCTTGATGCCCTCGCGCACCCGCGGGTCGGTGAGCTTGCGCTCGGCGCGGGAGTAGCCGCGGACCGGGTCGAAGCCGGTCGCGTGGCTCGACTGCATCACCTTGCGGGTGTCGCCGACGACGAAGAGCGTGCCCACCGGCTTGCCCTCGCGGCCCTCGCGGCCGATCTCGACGGCGAGATCGACGACGATCTTGAGCGTCTCGAGCGGAACCTTCGTCTCGAGGTTGCGGAGGTCGCGGCTGGTGAGCTGGCCGAGGTGCTCCTCGAGCCGCAGCACGCTCACCGAATCGACCGTGCCCGCCTCGAAGCCGCTGTAGACGGCGACGACCTGCGCTTCCGGCGCGATGAGCTCGGCGGCGACGCATTCGAGCAAGGCCTGCGTGAGCCGCTCGTGCACGGGCAGCCCGGCCACGTCGAGCAGGATCGGCTTGAGGCCATGGTCGGCGGCACCGGCGAGATGCGGCTCTTCGTCGGCCGCGACGAGCACCGTCACGCCGCCGACGCGCGACCGCACCCGTTCCCAGTCGGTCCGCTGGTCGACGAGCAAGAGGATGGCGTCGGATCCGGTCGCTTCGAACAGCCGCGCAGCCCCCTCCAGGAGATGCTCCAACTGCGATGAGAATTCAAGACTCGACATGGGCTTTTCCCGGTTCCGCGAGCCCAGCCTACGGAGTGCGACCACGGCGTTCAAGAATGGGTCGCTGGGAACAGTCGCGGTTCGTCGACGCGGCCGCCCTTTTTAGCGCCGCTTCGGCTTCGCGGCCTTGCCATCGCCAGACGCGTCTTCCGCGTCTGGAACCCGGGCGACCATCGCCTGCGCGGGGGCGGCCTTCATCGGCCCGTGGTAGGCGGCGATGCCGCCCGGCAGGACCGTGCCCCAGGCTCGCTCCTGATAGATCGTCAGGGCGTGGAGAGCATGGCCCATGGGCCCGATCTTCCATTCCCGGGAAGGCTCCCGCGCGAGAGCCCGGGCGAGAAACTCCGTCGCCGCGACGACCCGCGGGTCGTAGAGAGACTCCTGATCGAGCGAGCCGACCAGCCATTCGAGGATGTGCCCGGTGGTCTGCACCTTGCGGTCGATGTCGTCCTCGCGATCCGCCGGATACTTGAACCACTCGGTGCTGAACGAGCCGTCACGATTCTGAAGTTTCGTGAGCGTGAACTTCTGGTAGTCGCGGACGAACTTGTCGGCCCGGGCGTAGTGGCCGTCGAGCCGGCCGGTGGCCTTGAGCCGCCGCTGGCAGCCGTAGGCGAGCCCGAAGAGCCGGTGCGTGCCGCCGCAGGGAGCGCCGCGGATCGGCTGCTCGAGTTCCTCGGCGACCAGTTTTTCGAGCGTCCAGGTCTTGCCGTCGCGGGCCTCCCACTCGGCATCCGTCGGCAGGTAGTGGGCCAGGCCGATCAGGGCGAACGTGAGTTCCGTGTTCGACTTGCAGGAGAGTTTCTCCTCGGCGACGAGGTCGGCGACGGTGAACGCCTTCGACTGCAGCGTGATCGGCGAGTTGATCGCGACGCGGCACTGGGCGAGGATCGCCAGATACTGAGCGGAGTGCCCCTGCACACCGATGCCCTTCATCGCGACGAGACGGTCACCGGTGCGGGCGAGCATCACCTGGCCGCGGCACCGTCCGCCCATGTTCATCCAGCCGATGGCATTGACGAGGTCACCACCCGGGCCGCCGACGCGAACCTGCGTGGGGATGCCGAAGGCGATGAAGCCGTGCATCACCTCCCAGGGCGTGTTTTGCGCGGTGTTGAGCGGACGCCGCTGGTAGGTGGCGAGCGTCTGGGCGACCTGGGCCCGGAGTCGCTCGAACCGCTTCGTCTGCGGGGGCTGTGCGGCCGTGCCCTGCTTGCTGGCCGACGCCTTGCCCGTCGCGGTCTTCCCCGGTCCGGGGGTATCGGCGGCCTTTGCCACGGCCGCCTTCGAGGCGGGCTGGGCGGCTGGTTTGGTGGCTGGCTTGGCAACGGGCTTATAGCGTGGGTCGAGTGCGTTGGCGGCAATCTTGTCTGCCGAAACCCGCAACGACGCAGCGAAGGCGACTGTCTCGGGCCAATTGGAAGGCAGCGGCGAAACAGACTTTGACGGCACTGCGGATGGGGGAACCGAGCCGATGCGGGGCCCTGGCTTGGTGGCCGATTCCGGTGCGACGGGGGGCGGCGTCGGGGCCGGGATGAATTCCTGCGGAGGCGTGGGCCGCTGCTTGGAGAAAGAGTCGAAGAATCGCCGCGCGGCGGATCGCGATGCAGGCTGGGCTTCTGTCGGCGATTGGGCTGCGATGGCTGCCACGGCGGCCACCAGGAAGACGATCGCAAGCGAAGGCAGCGGCCGCGGAAGGCGACACGGCCGCCGCTGCGTACACGCGCCGCGGCCGGATCTCGGAATCCCTTGAATCATGGAGTGCAGTCTGGATGGGAGGCGGTGGAGCGGCACAACCGGCTTCGTAGCGGGGGCTTGTGGACAGTCGATGAGAGGGGTATCGGCGGAACGGATGATCGAACGGTGGGTAGCGGCATCACCCGCCCGAGGGTTGGGCCAGCCCCTAGCCTTTGCCTAGTTCGCCCGCCCTCTCGCGGCCGGTCTAAACGTGGGCATGTGGGGCTCAGGAAGGAACGGGACGAAATCAGAACAACTTGCGGAACGACTCGGCGATCGACCAGGGCTGTTTGGCCTCAGGGTCCGCCGCCCATTCCCGCCATTTGTTGACGTCGTCGCCGAGGTCGCGGCCGCTGACCTGCTTGAGAGACGCAACGGCGCGGTATTGCACTGCTGGATCAGGGTCTTCCAGGGCCTGCGCGAGCACCGGAATGGCGGTCTTGTCTTCGAGCTCGCCCAGCATTCGCAGGGCACGTAGCCGCACGTCGAGTTCGCGGTCGGTGCGATAACAGTTGGCCAGGAGTTGCACGGCCTCCTCGCCGCCCCGCTGCTTCCAGACCTCGCAGGCCTTCGTCCGCACTCTTTCATCGGGATCCTGGAGCGCCCCCTTGCAGACCGCGATTGCCGATGCGGTGTCGAAGCCTGCTGCCACCGCGACGATTTCGGCACGCACGCGGGCGTCGTGCTCCTCCAGCACTTTGCGGGAGAGATCCTGCGTGAACTCGATCTGGCGCTCCTGCGACGCAGCCTTCGCGATCTTGGCTTCGTCCTCCAGCGTCTTGATCCGCTGGTTGGCCGTCGGGCCATAGAGCTCCGCGTTGCGGGCGGACTTCTCGTTGTTTTTCCAAGGCGCCCAGCCGGCGCAGCCCGCCACCAGCGGGGTCGTAAACAGGATCCAGAGAGCAAGCGGCATGCCGACCGCCCGACGGCAGGCGGCGGAGCTCGACACGTGGAAAGTCATCAGTGGCTCGTTCCTGACGGGTTGCCCGGCCGGAGGGACGGGGCGGGGAAACTACCGCTCCAGGGCGGCCAGAATCCAGAGCAAAGCCATCCCCGAAAACCAGCCGCACTCCCCCGCATTTTTTGCACTTCCCCGTTTTCGCCTGACCTGTTCGCATGACCGCCAGGACTGCCCGACCCGGGAGCGCCGGTATGCATCGCGTCGCAATCGCCCTGGCCATGATCGCCGCACTGGTGGGCCTGCGCCTGAGCGCGGCCCCGGCTGAAGACGGACTCGACGTCGCTAGAGAAGCGGTTCTGGTTCGCACGGAGACCGGCGAGCGCAGGCTCGAGGGGAACGTCGTCGTCGAGGCGGTCGATGGCGGCCTGCTCCTCGAACTGGCCGACCAACGGATCGAGATCGTGTCTCCGGAAGTGATCGTGGCGCGGGAACTGATCGCCGATTCGGGTGAGCCGCCGACGGCGCGGGAGCTCGGCCGCCGGATCCTCGCCGAACTGCCGCCCGGTTTCGACCAGCTCGCCACCAAGCACTACGTGATCTGCTTTGATACGTCGCGAGCCTATGCGCAATGGTGCGGCGGCCTCTTCGAGCGTCTGCACGAGGCCTTTGGCAATTTCTGGCGACAGGCCGGGTTTGAGGTGCATGAGGCCGGCCGGCCGCTGGTCGTCGTGATCTTCGCCGATCGCCAACGGTACGAGGCTTTTGCGGCCGAAGATCTCGGGGCCGCCGCCGACCGTGTGGTTGGCTACTACAACCTCTTGAGCAACCGTGTGACCACGTTCGATCTCACCGGCAGC
Organism: Pirellulales bacterium; assembly: GCA_044342075.1. GTDB lineage: Bacteria > Planctomycetota > Planctomycetia > Pirellulales > UBA1268 > RGVT01. Next base: position 9,335 of record JBIIQM010000012.1, on the reverse strand, counting down.
GACGCGCTCGCACGCCGGCCCGGGCGTTCGGCGGGACGGGCGGGCCTCGAAATACTCGCGCGGCCCGAAGCCGCCGGCCTCGTGGCCACGCTCGTCCACGAAGCGACCCACCAGACGGCCTTCAACTGCGGCTTGCATCGGCGGCTCGCGCCAGTGCCGCTCTGGGTGAGCGAGGGCATCGCCACCTATTTCGAAACCCCCGATGTGGCGAGCGATCGCGGCTGGCGCGGGATCGGCGGCATCAACCGGCCCAGGCTCGATCGGTACCTCGCGGCCCAGCGGCCGGGCGTGATCCCCGCGATCGTGCTCGACGACGAACCGTTTCGGCGCGCCGACGAGGCTCTCGACAATTACGCCCGAGCCTGGGCGCTGACCTATTTCCTCGTGCAGACCCGGAGGGAGGCGTTTGTCTCCTACCTGCGGACCCTCGCCGAGAAGCCACCATTCGCCGCCGATTCTCCCGAGATTCGGCGGCAGGATTTTCTCGATGCCTTCGGCAGCACCCCCGAGGAACTCGAGGAACCGCTCCTGAAATTCATCGCCCGGCTCCGGTAAACTCCGGATCGGCAATGTTTCGCGATCTTCACCTCCGGAGGGTATGCACGATGAGAGGCTTGCTGGAATCAGACCGACGTCTCGCACAGACGCGGCGCGGATTTCTCGGCGCTGTGGCCGGCGGTTCGCTCGTCGCGGCGGTCGCTCCCGCGGGCGGAGCGTTCGCGGGCGGCCACGAACGGATTCGCGTGGGGCTCATCGGCTGCGGTGGCCGCGGCACCGGCGCCGCCCTGCAGGCCGTGGCCGCCGATCCGGCCGTCCGGATCGTGGCGTTGGGCGACCTCTTCGCCGACCAGATTGCCTCGGCGGCTCACGAGATTTCCCGCGATGCCGCCGACCAGTTCGAGTGCCCGCCGGAATGCATGTTCGTGGGAGAACGGGCCTACCTCGACGTCCTGGCAGCCGGGGTGGATCTCGTGCTGCTCGCCGGGCCGCCGCACGTCCGTCCGCTGCATGTCACGGCTGCCGTCCGCGCCGGCAAACACCTCTATTGCGAGAAGCCGGCAGCGATCGATCTGCCGGGTGCCCATGCCGTGGCCGAGGCCTGCGCGGCAGCCCGTCGGCAAAAGCTCTCGGTGATGAGCGGTCTCTGCTTCCGTCGCGACGAGGTGACCCGATCCCTGATCGAGGGCATTCTTGACGGCGCGATCGGCCGAGTCCGAGAGGTTCACATGCATGCGGCACTTGGCCTGCCGTGGCATAAGCCGGCCGCATCAGGCTGGAGCGCTGCGGAATGGCAGGCGCGCAACTGGATCTCGTTTCGCCGGTTGTCCGGCGGCCATTTCGTGGAGCACCACATCCACGCGATCGACCGGGCGCTCTGGGCCCTCGGCGAGGATTGCCCCTTGGCGGCGTTCCCGGCGGTCGAGCCGGGGCTGCGATCGTCCGCCCGCGTCATGGGCCAGAGCGGCTGGGAGATCGGCGATTGCAGCGGCACCGTCGCCGTCCGCTATGCGTTTGCCGACGGCCGGGAATTACACGCATCGTGCAGCCGCGGCTTGGACGCGAGCCAGCGGCTCGAGCTGGCGGTCGGAACGAACGGCCGCTGCGACCTCCTTCGCGCCGCTTCTTGCACGCCGACCTCGTCGGTCGGCATGTATCAGGCCACGATCGACGACCTCGTGCGGGCGGTGCGGTCGGGAAGCCCGGTGGATGACGGGGCGACGCTCTGCCGCGCCACCCTCGTGGCGATCATGGGTAGGATGGCCGCGGAGTCGGGCCGACCGGTCCGATGGGATGATGTCGTCCGCCGAGGCCTCCCTGCTTCTCCAGCCGTTACAATCGGCAGTGACATGATCGCAGTCTGATCGTGGCGTCGATATCTCCCGGCCGGTGCGGCCCGCGGGGGCATTCCTGACCGGCGTTGGTTTGTATGAGGTTGCCAGCATGGCCGTGAGCCGCGCCACCGTCGTTCAGTCGCTCAGCATCGCGTTGATCGTCTTCGTGATGCTCACGTTCGTGCTCGCGGTGACGACGTATCTCTTCTTTACGCAGACGATTCGCCTCGAGGACGAGGCCAAATTAGCACGCGAGGACATGGCCAAGGCCAATGTGGCGCAGACGGCCGCGGAAGGAGAACGCGACGCCTTGAAGGCGGCCATCGGCATCGCCGAGGGGGAAGAGAAGACGGGGGAAGATCTCAAGTCGGATCTCGGCGAGCGGTTCGGCGACGTCGCCGAGGAGAAGCGGCACTACGAGGGTGTGATTGCCGCGCTCAACGAGGGACGCGACAAATTGTCGGCCGATCTGAAAAAGGCGGAAGAGATGGCGGCCGAGGCTGACAAGGCCCGGCAGCAGGTGATCGAGGAGGCCGCGAAGAAGCAGGCGGAGCTCGAGGCGCAGGTGAAGGTGAAGGAAGACGCTGCCGAGGAGCTCAAGAAGCAGTTCGACGCGGATCGCGCGAAGCACGAAGAGCTTTCGAAGCAGCTTGCCGAGAAGCAGAAGGATGCGCTCGCGCGGGCGGAGCGGCTCGACCTGATCATCGCCGAGATCGGCAAGGGGGAGCCGCTGCTGCCGCCGGCACGCCAGGCCCGCTTCAAGGCGCAAGAGGCCGAGGGACGCATCGGGCTGCTCTTCGAGGAACTTCGGGATCGCGAGAAGCAAATCCTGACGCAAAACGAGGTGCTCGCCGCGCTGCGAGTGGCCGACAAATCGCTGCAGGAGACGGTTTTGGCGGCCACGCCGAAGGACGACCGGATCGACGGCTTCGACGGCCGCATCCTCTCCGTGAACGAGGCCGATCGATCGGTGCTGATCGACGTCGGCTCCACGCAGGGGCTGCGAACCGGCCTCATCTTCCGCGTGTACGCGCCGGGCGACGCCCAGCCGCTCGTCTCGGATGACAAGGCGGTGGTCGAGGTGGTGGCGATCGAAAGTGGCGCCCTCGCCCGGGCGCGGATCCGGCGGGAATCGGTCCGCGATCCGATCCTTCGCGGCGATCGCGTGGCGACGAGGCTCTGGAAGCCCAGGACGCCGTTCGAGGCGGTGATCGTCGGCTTCGCGCAGCTCGACGCCGACGACAAGCCCGACCAAGACCGTCTGCAGGAGCTTGTCGAGCGGGTGGGCGGCCGCGTCGAGCAGCTTGTCTCATCATCAACGACGATGCTCGTCGATGCGGGGCCGCCGCGGACGGTGGGCGGTGGCACGGAACGTGCGACGGGCTGGCGGCCGGCCGACGACTCCCGCCGTGACAAGCAGATCAAGGAAGCCCGGCGTCTCGGCATCCAGATCGTCGGTCTCGACGCCTTCCTCGACATGCTCGGCATCGATCGGGAATCGCTCGATTCCAACCGGCTCATCCATGCCGGGGGCGCCGCGAATTCGCCCACCGCCGCCGGCCTTGCCGAGTAGCGGTCCGCTGGAACTCATCCCGCCAGGCTGTATCCTAGGCGCAGTCTGCGCGACTGATCGCACGACGTGTCCGCTGTCTCTTGGAGTTCATGCCCGTGATGCTGCTGCGACTCGCTTTGGTTGCCTTCTGCGCCGCTTGCTTCCTGCCGGCCGCGGCGCCGGCGGATGACGCCGGGTTTGTCTCGATCTTCAACGGCACGAGCCTCGACGGCTGGGAAGGCAAGCCGGAGTTCTGGCGGGTGGAAAACGGCGCGATCGTCGGCCAGACCACGCCCGAGAATCCCACCAAGGGCAACACGTTCCTGATCTGGCGGCAGGGGCTCGTCGACGATTTCGAGCTCACGCTCCGATACCGGCTCACCGGTGGCAACAGCGGCGTGCAGTATCGCAGCCGCGAGTTCGCCGACGTGGGGCCGTTCGTCGTCGGCGGCTACCAGGGCGACTTCGAGGCCGGGCCGAAGTTTTCGGGAATCCTCTACGAGGAGCGCGGCCGCGGCATCCTCACGTTGCGGGGCGAGCGAAACACGATCCTCGCCGACGGCACCAAGTCCGCCGGCGTCGCGATCGGGGCCGCGGCCGACCTGCAGGGAGCGATCAAGCCGGCCGACTGGAACGAGCTGCGAGTCGTGGCCAAGGGGAGCCTGCTGCAGCACTTCATCAATGGCCAGATCATGTCGGAGACGATCGACGAGCAGCCGGGCAAGCGGGCCTTTCAGGGCGTGCTCGCCCTGCAGCTGCATGCCGGGCCGCCGATGAAGGCCGAGTTCAAGGACATCCGCCTCAAGCGGCTCAGGTTCGCCGACGGCCGCAAGAAGCTCGTGCTGGTGGCCGGGCGGCCGAGCCATCCCCCCGGGGCGCACGAGTTTCGTGCCGGCTCGATGCTGTTGAAGAAGTGCCTCGATGATTTCGTGTCGCGCGACGCCTATCCGCGGCTCGTGACGGCCGTCTACGCCGACGGCTGGCCGACCGATCCGACCGCCTTCGACAATGCCGACGCGATCTTCTTCTTCGCCGACGGCGGCGGCGGCCACCCCGTGATCCAGAGCAACCGCCTCGCCCAGATCGACGCGCTGGCGAAGCGTGGCGTGGGCGTTGCCTGCCTCCACTACGGGGTCGAAGTGCCGAAGGAGAAAGGCGGGCCCGAGTTCCTCAACTGGATCGGCGGCTACTTCGAGGCGAACTGGTCGGTGAACCCGCACTGGACGCTGGCCCAGACGGAGCTCGCCCAGGGGCATCCGATCACGCGGGGTGTAAAGCCGTTCGCCACCAACGACGAGTGGTACTACCACATGCGGTTTCGCGAGCCGGCCGAAGGGGTGACGATGATCCTCACCGCGGTGCCGCCCGACACAACCCGCGAGCGGCCCGACGGACCGCACAGCAACAACCCGGCCGTCCGAGCCGCCAAGGGTGCGCGAGAAGCGCTGGCCTGGGCCTATGAGCGGCCCGAAGGTGGCCGCGGCTTCGGCTGCACTGGGGCGCACTTCCACAAGAACTGGGAGAGCGACGACTTCCGGAAACTGATGCTCAACGCGCTGGTGTGGACGGCCGGGCTCGACGTGCCGGCCGACGGTGTATCATCTGCCGTCTCGGCCGACGATCTGGCCGCCAACCTGGATGACAAGACGCCTCCGAAGAAATGAACAAGAACTGAGGAACCCGACATGCCGAAGCTGACCGTCGAGGGAGTGGGAACATTCGAGGTGCCGGCCGGCAAGCGGCTGGTGAACGCGCTCGTGGATGAGTGCGGCATCGATCAACTGCACGCCTGCGGCGGCGTGGCCCGCTGCACGACCTGCCGCGTCGAATTCGTGACCGGCGAGCCGGCGACGATGCGGCAGGCCGAGCAGGACGTGCTCGCGGCGAAGGGCCTCGCCGGCACGCCCGGGCTGCGGCTTTCCTGCCAGATCACCTGCGACGCCGACATGACGGTGCGGGCCACGAGCCGCTTCGCCGGCTCCGGCCGCAAGGACTGCGGCTCCCGCCCCGCCGACGCGATGCAGCCGTAGTCGCCCGTTATCCGCGATCAACTAGCCCAACCCGGCTTCGGGCGACCCGTACCCCGTCGCCGGACGCTCGCTACGGGCATCCTGCCCTTCGCTCGCTCGGATGCTGACTTCGCTTCGCCATCCTGGCTGCGCTCGTCAGCATACGCCGTCGAGCGGGGTACGGGTCACCCGAAGCCTCCGTCTCAGTCAGTAGGATAGGCTTTAGCCTGTCTCCAAGCAGGCTTCAGCCTGTCTCGCCCGAAGTGCCGAAGATGCGGTGCACGATGCCGGCGACTTCATGCATCGCAAGCGGCGCGTGCACAAGTCCGGGGCGGGAGGCGATGAAGATCGTCTCGTGCGGATTGCGCGGATCGATCGCGCCGTGCGAGCCCTTCACGAGCGACGTGTCGAGCGGGATGCTCACGGCCGGGAGTTTCGCACGGTCGATGTGCAGTTCGACCGGGTCGTAGCCCGGCTTGCGATGAATGTCGACCGTGCGGGCAAACGACGGGGCCCGCGCGTCGTCGAGCCAGTATGGGTAGGCCTGCCAGCTGTCGAGGGTGCTTTCGATGACGATGTCACCGCAGCGGCTCGTCGGCCCCTGCACGGCCGAGTGTGCGAGCCCTGTCGCCACGAGTTCCTCGCCGGCGAGCACCCGCCCCCCCCCCGCCCTGCCCCGAAACATGCCGGCGATCTCCGCGACGAGACCGTGGTCGCCGCCATCCTGCAGGTAGATGTGGCTGATCTGATGGTCGGCCAGCGCCCAGGCGCGGCTGGCCGAAAGGTCGAGGATCTCGCCCCCTTCCAGTTCGCGGATGGTGAGGAGGCCCGCTTCCCGCAGCACGCGATTGGGAAAGAGCGTGTGGGAGACCGGCCGGATCCGGTATTCGCCGGCGACGAGCACGACGAGATTGTCGGCACCCACCAGGCCACCGAAGCCGTCGACGAGCAGCGCGATCTCGGCGTCGAGTTCGCCGCATGCGGCGAGGGCCGGCGGGCTATCGGGGCCCGTGCGCTGCGCGGCGTAATCGAGGTGCGGCAGATAGACGGAGGCGAAGTGGGGCGGATCGCCCGCGGCCGCTTCGAGAAAACTCTGGGCGATCCAGCGGCTCGATTCGATGCCGGCGATCGGGCCCCAGAATTTGTGCAGCGGGAAGTCGCCGAGTTTTTCCCGCAGCGTCGCGTAGAGCGGCTCGGGGTTGGTGTGGCACCACATCGTCTCGGTGCCGTCGGGATTGTGCTTCGGCGCGGGCAGGCAGACCAGGTCGGCCGTTGCGTGCTTCGATTGCAGGAGAAACCAGGCCGCCGTTCGGAGGTCAGGTCGCGCCTGCTTGAGCTGGTCCCAGATCCGCGGCGCCCGGTGGACGCCGTCTGGGCTGATCCACATCTCGAGGTGTCGCGAGCCGCGGTCGAAGAGGCCGTTTGAGACGATTTCGTGCGCGGCCGGCGCGGCGCCCGTCGTCAGCGTGGCCTGCACGGGGCAGGTCACCGCGGGAAACGGCGGGGCGAGCGGCACGCTGTTGCCGGCCGCGGCCAGCCGCGTGACCGCGGGCATGCGCGGCAGATCCTCGGGCCGCAGGCCCGGGATCGACAGGAGCAAGACGTGGGGCGTGGTGGGGCTCACTCGCGAATTGGCTCACTCGGCGGCGGGCTTGCGGGGACGGATCGTCACGGAGCCTTCGCGGGCGATGCGGCCCCCGAGCTGGCTGCACTCGAGTTCGCCTCGGTAGGTAACGCTGCCGGGACGGGTGCCGATCGCGGTCACCAGCAGGTCGACCGAGTCGCCCGGCTGGATCGCCTCCACCGTACCGAACCGGACCTCGCCCGGATAGACCTCGGCCGAGTGGCCGATCGCCTGCACGGGCTCCATGCCCTCCGCGAAGAAGAGCGTGGCATTCACCTGCGCCGCCGGTTCGCCGCCGACATTGCGAACGGCGAGCCGCATGACGATCTGCTCCCCTTCCTTCACGAGCGACCGCGATTCGCGGACGTTAAATTCGAGTCGCGCGGGCACTCCGGCCAGCGGCTGTTCCGGAGTCGCGGCGGCCGCTTCCTCCTGCGCGTCGGCGTGCTGCCGTTTGGCGGCGAGCGCCGTCTTCACCCGCTCGAGCAGGGAGTCGGTGGCCTGGGTTTCGGCGGGGATCGGTTCGGGCTCGGCGGCGGTGACCGCGGAATGGTCGGGCGTCGTGGTCGGGGCGGTGTTCGTCTCCGTCTCCGTGACCGCTTCGGCGACTTCCGCTTCGACCGCATCCGCCTCGGCGTCATCGGTTTCTGAAAGCATGGTCTGAGGCGCGGGCTCGCTCGGCGGGGCTTGCTCGTCCACCGCGTCTTCGGCGACGGGGGGCTGCACGTGCGGCGTGGCGGCGGTCGGCGCTGGGCAGCCGTGCTCGTTGCAGCCCTCGCGGATCGGGATCAGGAGCGGCAGGTTCGACGCGGCGATCCGCTGCGAGATCGGGCGGCGGCCGGTGGCGGCGGTCGCCTTGCTCGACTGGGCGACGATCGAATAGCGCCGCGGGGCCGCGGGCTGGCCGGCAGACGCTTTGAGGGCGCAGAAGCTCGCCAAGGCCGTCAGGACGGCGATCAGGAGGGCCTGCATCGAAGCGGAGCGGAGCATGGCGACGGATCCTGGAGGGGCGTGTGTTCCTGCGGGATGTATCGGTTTTCCGGATGCCGAAGTTTTGGGCGTCTGGTACATTTCCGGCTCGCCGGAGGTCCCGGATTCCCCATCCCACCCGTTTTGAGACGAGCAGTATGTCGATCGCATCATGTTCCTCCGCCGCGGTGTCGGCCCCCGGATCTCAGTCACGCTGGCAGGCTTTGGCCGATCGCGTCTTGGCCGGTGGCGGCGTCGATCGGGACGAGGCACGGGCCATCCTCGAATCCCCCGACGTCGAACTGCTCGACCTGTTGAACGCGGCCTGGCGGGTGCGGCACCACCACTTCGGCAACACCGTTCAGCTCTTCTTCCTGATGAACGCCAAGAGCGGACTCTGCCCCGAGGACTGCGGCTACTGCTCGCAGTCGAAGGTCTCGGAGGCGGAGATCCCACGCTACAACCTGCTCTCCGCGCCGAAGCTCCTCGAGGCGGCGAAGCTCGCGGCCGAGCGGCAGTCGAAGACGTTTTGCATCGTCATTTCGGCTCGCGGCCCCTCCGAGCGCGAGATGGACTTCGTCTGCCAGATCGTGCCCGAGATCAAGCGCCAATACGACCTCAACATCTGCGCCTGCCTCGGGTTGCTCACGCCGGAACAGGCGCAGCGGCTCGCCGACGCTGGGGTGGACAAGGTCAACCACAACCTCAACACGAGCGAGCGTTTCTACCGGGAGATCTGCTCGACACACACCTACGCCGACCGTGTCGCCACGCTCGCCGCCTGCCGGACCGCCGGCCTGCAGCTCTGCAGCGGCGGCATCATGGGCATGGGGGAGAGCCACGACGATCTCATCGACATGGCGCTCGAATTGCGGGCGCTCTCCGTCGAGTCGATCCCGCTCAACTTCCTCAACTCGATCGATGGCACGCCGCTGGAAGGATCGACGCGCCTCACGCCGCGCGACTGCCTGCGGGGCCTGGCGATGATGCGGCTCACGAATCCCGCCGCGGAGATCCGCATCGCGGGTGGCCGTGAGATCCACCTCGGCAGCCTCCAGGCCCTCGGCCTCTACGCCGCCAATTCGATGTTCTTGGGCGACTACCTGACGACAAAGGGCCAGCTCCCCGAGGCCGATTACAAGATGATCGAAGACCTCGGCTTCGTGATCACGCGCGGCGCCGAATCCGCCGAGCCGGCCCCCTGCCTGTAACGCGACTTGCGCCGTCGCTCAGGTCAGGCATCAACTCGCCCAAGCCGGCTTCGGGCGACCCGTACCCCGTCGCCGGACGCTCGCTACGGACATCCTGTCCTTCGCTCGCTCGGATGCTGACGACGCTTCGCCATCCTG